>JAEZED010000132.1 GCA_023417885.1 Planctomycetota bacterium | reverse complement strand
CCGCCCGGGGGGTGTGGGCGGCCGCTCTGGTCATCAGTTCGGGCAAGTAAACCGGTGAGTCTTACCGGCTCACCTTCTCGCGAAGCTTGATCTTGCCCATGTCGACGTTCTCGTCCTTGTTGACGGCGACGTTGGTGATCGTCCAGGGGGTGCGGAGCTTGTGCCCGATCTCGAGGCGAAGCTGGCCGCGCTCCTTGACGTTCTTGATCTCGAAAACGCCCTCGTCGTTCGTGACGGCCTTGCCGATCGTCTTGAACTGCATCATGGCGCTGAGCATCTGGGGGCCGCTGTCACCGCCGCCCGAGTCGCCAGAGACCTCGGCGAACATGCTGAGCGTGACGGGGACCTTCTTGGCCGGGGAGTCGTCCGGGGCGATGGCAGTGCCCTTGACGGTGACGCCCTTGGTCGGCTGGACTGCCGCGAGCGCCTCCGCCTGGCTGGCGGGGGTGAGCATCATGCCGCCCACGAGCGCGCCGGCGGCGGCGATGGAGGCGAGGAGGGAGGAGGAAAGGGAAAGTGAACGCATCAGAGTTGCTCCTGAAAGAGAGTTGGGTTCCTGGTTAGGGAGCAGCACCCGACGGCTCGCCGGGACGTGTCCGACCGAGGACAACCTGTGTTTCATGGGGGTGAGACCTGCAAGGACCACCTGCCTCGCGGGCCGAAGTTGCAACAAATGGCGGGGACGTGCAGGGTAACGCAAAACGCCTGGTCCTGCACCCCCTTCCCGCCATCAATTGGATGCCCTGTGAAGGGCAAAGTTGGGCAAAGATCCCGGATTCTTTTTAGCGGACCTCGGCCCGCGGGCTCCTAGACGGCCACCTCTTCGGCCGCCAGGTCCTCCTTCGGGGCGGCGGCGGGATTTGTCTGGAGCTCGACCATCGTCCTGTACCGCCCGCTGCGCTCCATGAGTTCGTCGTGGGAGCCGGTTTCGACGATGCGGCCCTGGTCGACAACGGCGATCAGGTCGGCGCCCTGGATCGTGCTGAGGCGGTGGGCGATGACGAAGCTCGTGCGCCCGCGCATGAGCTGGGCGAGGCTTCCCTGGATCAGGCGCTCGCTCTCGGTGTCGAGGTTGCTGGTCGCCTCGTCGAGGATGAGGATCTTCGGGTCGGCGAGGATGGCGCGGGCGATGGTGATCCGCTGGCGCTGTCCGCCGGAGAGCTTCACGCCGCGTTCACCGATGAAGGCGTCGTATCCCTCGGGCAGGGCGGAGATGAATCCGTGGGCGTTGGCGAGCCTTGCGGCGCGGACGACGTCGTCGCGTGTCGCGTCGCGCCGGCCGTAGGCGATGTTCTCGGCGATGGAGCCGTCGAAGAGGAAGGTGTCCTGCTCGACGATGCCGAGGAGGCGGCGGTAGCTGTCGATGTCGATGTCGCGCAGGTCGACGCCGTCGAGGAGGATGCGTCCGCCGGTGGGGTCGTAGAAGCGGGCGATGAGGTTGCAGAGAGTGGTCTTGCCAGCGCCGCTGGGGCCGACGAAGGCGACGGTGGTCCCGGGCGGTACGTCGAGGCTCACGCCGTGGAGCACCGGCTCCCCGCGCTCGACGTTCTGCTCGCCGAGGTCGCCGGTCTGCTTGGGATAGGCGTATTCGACGTCCTCGAGCGTGACGCGGCCCTGCACCTGGTCGCGGACGAGCTGGATGCGCCCGTCGGAGCCTGCGAACTCGGTGGGTTCGTTGAGCAGGTCGAGGGTGCGGTCGAGGCCCGCCAGGTTGTTCTGGAGGGCGGTGGCGCTCATGGCGAGCGTGGCGATCGGGTTGAGCAGCCAGAGTAGGTACGCGAGGAAGGCGGTGAGCTCGCCGGCGGTCATCTTGCCCTGCATGCCCAGGATTCCGCCGAAGAGGAGGAGCAGGGCGGTGGCGACGGGGATGATGACCTGCCAGGCGGCCTCGATGCCGCGGCTCCACCACCAGGTGAGCAGTTCCTGG
Organism: Planctomycetota bacterium; assembly: GCA_023417885.1. GTDB lineage: Bacteria > Planctomycetota > Phycisphaerae > Tepidisphaerales > Tepidisphaeraceae > JAEZED01. The sequence goes on along the minus strand of JAEZED010000132.1, from coordinate 12,514 downwards.
CGCGCCATGAGGTTGTTGTTCTCGGTGAACGTTCCCGCCTCGGAGCGCTGGCGGTTGAAGGTTCGGACGACGCGCATTCCGCCGAAGGTTTCGGTGGCGTGGGCGTCGATGTGCATCCGGGTGTTCCGGACGTCGCGCCAGAGGGGACGGATGCGGGCGATCCAGGTCTTGTGGGTGAGCCAGACGACGGGAAGGACCGCGACCGCGCCCAGGAGCAGCTCCCAGCGGATGAAGGCGAGAATCGCCAGCGAGCCGATGAGCTGGACGATCGCCTTGCTCGGGTTGTAGAGCAGGGAGAAGACCAACTCGCCGACGCCGCCCGCGTCGTCGCGCAGGACGCTGGCGACGCCGCCGCTCTTGATGTCGTAGACGCGGTGCAGGGGGAGGCGCACGGCGTGGTCGAAAGCGAGGCGGCGCGCGCCGACGCTGACGCGCTTGGAGGCCTTGGTCGCCTGCCAGCGCGCCCAGAGGCCGATGACGAGGTTCGTCATCGCGATCAGCAGGCTGAGGGCGACGGTCGCGAAGAGCAGGACGCGCGGCGAGTCGTCGGGCAGCCGGAGGGACGAGAGGATGCTCGTGATCCAGCCGGGCCAGGGGGCGTCGCCGATGACGTGGTCGATAACGATCTTCGTCGCGTAGACCGGCAGAAGGCCCAGGCCCGTGGCGACGGCGCTGACGACCAGGGCGGCGGCGACGCGGTGGCGCTGGTTGCCAAGCAGGCGCCAGAAGTCGCTCAGGAGCGCCCAGAAGCCGCGGGTGCGCCGGCTGCTGCGCCGGCGGCTCATGCTCAGTCCGCCGCGCATGCCGGCCTGGCGGCTCTGCTCGGCGAGTTGCTCGTCGGTGACGCCCTTCTGGCGGGCGGCGTGGTCGAGCTGTTTCGCGGTTCGGCGGTAGTCGTCGTAGCGCCGGCGGCTGGAGGAGCGGCTCCGGACGCCGGCGGCGCCCGCCTCGGGATCCGGCGTCGTTTCCCGATTCCGCGGCTGGCCATTGAGTACGGAACTCACGCCGGGATGTTAGGACCCGCGGGACGCCTCATAACGTGCCGTGTCCCGGCGCTGGTCAAGCGTCGACCGGAGCCGCTCCGATACGATGGCTCGATGTCTGCAACCCGCACCCCTCGCCGTGATGGTTCCGGAGCGTACAGAGCACTTTGCCTGTCGGCGGCGGTCGCCGCGGGGGCGCTGGCGGGGACGCAGCGAACGGCGCATGCGGACCTGTTCGAGGTGGGGGTGATCGGGTCGGACAACACGTTGAACGTCTCGGGAAGCAGCCTGCTGGATCTCGCCGAGGCGGTGGCGGGTCAGAACGACCAGTTTGGCATTTTCGAAGGCCAGGCCTTCGAGGCCAGCTTCACGTACGCGGGCCTGGAGGATGCGATCGTCCTGACGAGCAACGACGACAACTCCGAGATCACGCTCCAGATTCCGAGCACCGGCTTCTCGCGCACGTTCAGCGAGGCCGACGGGGACATCGAGGACCAGATCGAGGAGTTCCTGAAGTCTGACGGCTCGCAGGTGGTGGCCGACTTCATCCAGGTCGTCAACGAGCAGACGCTTGTCGGCGTGACCGACGGCAACCCGTCGGCGTTCACCGCGACCACCTCCAACGAGCTGTTCCGGCTGTTCGGCGACTTCCGGAACCCGTTCGGCCAGCACGTGCAGGGGGGAGACGGGCTGCGGCTCTACGTCGGGGGCGCGGCGATCGACACGGACGTCGGCACCGGGCACATGATCGAGGGGGCGCTGACGACGAGCTTCCGCTTCACCAACCGCGTCGGGCTTGTGCTCGATGCCTACGGCACCTACCGCAACATCGAGGAATCGGAGTCGATCACCGTGGCGGGCATCGTCGGCCTGCCGATCCGCCTCTCGCCGGAGCTGGACGACGACCAGCCGCTGTTCTGGCAGATCACGCCGAACCTGCATGCGGGTGGAGGCGGGAGCGTGGACCAACTCGCCGGCGGGGTGATCCTCGGCGGGGGCGTGACGAACCTGGTCGGGCTGAAGCTTGGAGACTTTTTCATCAGCTCAGGCCAGCAGCTTGCGGCGTACGGGGGAGAGCCGATCGAGATCGAGGATTACGAGTTCGAGACGGACGTGGGGCAGACGGTGTTCAAGGGGAGCCTGGCGGTGACCTACGGGGGGATCGGGCAGAGTGCTTACCTCCAGGGCGGGATCGTCTACACCGACTTCCTGGACGACGCGGCGGTGGACAACTACGTGACGCCGTTCGCCGGGGTCGGATTGAAGCTGGGCCGCGGCGTCTTCCGCGTGGGATATGCGGCGGATCTGTCGGATGACTTCACGATGCACCGGGCCGAGGCGGAGATCCGGCTGTCGCTGTGAAGGCCGGCGGCGATTGGCCCGGCAGGTTGGGGCTATCTGCGGAGGCGGCCGGTGCGGTATGATCAGCCGGCAAAGCACCACGTTTGAATCCGCAAGCCGTCAAATCCGCCTCGGCCGACCCTTCAGCGGCCCGCGCAAGGGTGACGCCCGGCCTTGCCCCGAGCCCGCTGCCCCGCCGGCTGGACGTTCTGATCGTGAATCCGTCGGCGGATGAGCGTGCGCTTCTGCGGCGCCTGCTCGTCCGGCGGGTGCCGAACGCGACCTTCCGCGAGGCGACGACGGTGTCGGAGGCGACGTCGCTGGTGCGGCGTGGCGCTCCGGACGTGCTGCTGCTGGACAACGTGCTGCCGGACGGCGTGGCGCAGGACGTGCTCCTGCGGCTGACGGTGGCGCGCGGGACGCTCCAGTGCCCGACGGTGGTGCTGGCCGGCGCCGGCGACGAGCAGGAAGTCGCGGCCCTGTTGAGGCTCGGCGCAGGCGACTACTTCCGGAAGCAGGAGCTTCACGAGGAGGCGGACCGGGCGATCGGCGCGCTGGAGCGGTCGATCATGCACGCGCGGGAGCAGCACCGGCTGTCGCGCCGGGCGGCGCTCTACCGCGCCAACACGCTCATCAAGCGGCGGCGGGAGCGGGTGGCGCTGGAGGAGGCGGAATCGGCCCGCGAAGAGGCGGAGTCGGCGCGCGACGAGGCGGATGCACAGCGCCGCGAGGCGGAGCGGGCGCGTGAACGGCTGGGGCTGGCCGTGGAGGGGGCGGAACTGGGCACGTGGGACTGGTACCCCGCGACCGGGCGCATCGTGCATAACGAGCGGCTGCTGGAGATGCTCGGGTACGGGCCGGGGGAGCTTGATTTCACCTACACGCTGTGGAGGAAGCTGCTCCACCCGGAGGATGCGGCGCTCACGCTCCGCCGGCTCGGGGAGCACATGGAGGGTCGGGCCGAGCAGTACCGCTCGGAGTGCCGCCTGCGGACGAAGTCGGGTCAGTGGAGATGGGTGCTGATGAGCGGGCGCGTGGTGGCGCGCGACGAGTTGGGCAGGCCCACGCGCGTCGCCGGGGTTCACCTGGACATCGACGACCGCAAGCGGGCGGAGATCGGGCTGGTCGAGGCCAAGAACTACGCCGAGGCGGCGCAGCAGCAGCTCGTGGACATGGTCACGAGCATCCGCGACGCCTTCCTGCTCCTGGACAACGAGTGGCGGTACACCTTCGTCAACCCGCGCGCCGAGGAGCTGCTGGAGCGCAAGGCGTCGGAGCTCATCGGCCGCGTCATCTGGGACGTCTGGCCGCAGATCGCCGGCTCCCCCTTCGCCCCCGCGCTGCGGCGTGCGATGGAGCAGCGCGAGATGGCGGAGGTGACGGCGATCTTCCCGCAGCTGGGGCGCTGGTTCGAGATGCGCGTCTATCCGGCGGCGGAGGGGTCGATCAGCCTCTTCTTCATCGACGTGACGCGGAGCAAGGAGGTGGAGCAGCAGCTTTCGGAGCAGGCGCGGCGGGAGCGTTTCCTCTCGGAGGCGACGAAGATCCTGACCGACTCGCTCGACCCGGAGCACGCCTTCGCCCCGCTGGCGCGCCTCGCCGTCCCGATGCTGGGGGACCTGTGCTTCTTCGACATCGTCGCCGACGACGGGCACATCCGTCGCGCCGCGTGGTCGCACTCGCGTCCGGAGATGCTACCGCTCTGCGACAAGGATCTTCCGCGGCACGTTCCGGAGCGGGGAGGGTCGCCGCATCCCGTCGCCACGGTCATCGAGCGGGGTGAAGCGGTGCTGGTGCCAGGGATTGACGAGGCGTGGTTGCGGCGCGTGGCCCTCTCCGAGGAGCATTACGCGTTTCTCCGGGCGCTGGACCTGAGCTCGCTGATGAGCGTGCCGCTGATCTTCGGCGACCAGGCGCTGGGGGCGATCACCTTCTGCTTCGAGGGGGCGAGCGCCCGGGTGCACGACGAGGCGGACCTGGCGCTGGCCCAGGAGCTGGCGCACCGGGCGGCGATCGCGGTGCGGAACGCGACGCTCTACCGGCGCGCGCTGGAGCGTGAGGGGGCGCTGCGTGAGGCGAAGGAGCACGCCGAGTCGGCGCGCGTGAGCGCGGAGCGTGCCAAGGAGATCGCGGAGCAGGCCAACCGCGCCAAGAGCGAGTTCCTGGCGGTGCTGAGCCACGAGCTCCGGACGCCGCTGACGCCGGTGCTCGCGGGCGTGCAGCTTCTCCAGCAGGAGTTGGAAGAGGCGGAGGCCATTGAGGCCGCGGGCGCCGAGGCGCAGGAGGAGGATGTCCGCGACACGCTGAGCATGATCAGGCGGAACGTGGAGCTGGAGGTCCGGCTCATCGACGACCTTCTCGACCTGACGCGCATCACGCGCGGCAAGCTCCAGCTCAACCGCAAGCGCGTGGACCTGAACAGCACGGTGCGCCACGTCGCGGAGATCTGCCGGTCGGAGCTGGAGGAGAAGGGGCTGCGCCTGTCGCTCGATCTCGCCGCGGAGCCGGCGGGCGTGCTGGCGGACCCGGCGCGCATACAGCAGGTGCTGTGGAACCTGGTGAAGAACGCGATCAAGTTCACCACGCGCGGTGGGACGGTGACGGTGCGGACGGCCTTCCATCCGCCCGCGCCGGACGCGTCAGGCGACGAGGGAAGCGTGACGTGCGACGTGGTGGACACGGGCGTGGGCATCGACCCGGAGCTGCTGCCAGGCGTCTTCAACGCCTTCGAGCAGGGTGGGGAGAAGGTGACGCGCACCTTCGGCGGGCTTGGCCTGGGCCTGGCGATCACGCGGGCGCTCGTGGTGGCGCACGGCGGGGTGATCGCGGCGCACAGCGACGGGCGCGGGCACGGCTCGACCTTCTCGCTGAGCCTGCCGGCGCGTTCGCTGGGGACATTCGAGGCGCAGGAGCACCGTCCGAGGCCGGAGTCGGCGCTGAAGGGGGCACGCGTGCTGCTCGTGGAGGATCACGCCGACACGGCGCGGCTGATGTCGCGTTTCCTGGAGCGGCGCGTCGGTGTCAAGGTGATGGTCGCGGGCAACGTCGCCGAGGGCGTGGAAACGTTCGAGGCCGAGTCGAAGGGGAAGGGGATCGATTTGATCATCTCGGACATCGGCCTGCCGGACGGGACGGGCATGCAGTTCCTCCGCCGGGTAGCCACCGCGGTGCCGAATGCCGTCCTCCCGCCGGCGATCGCACTCAGCGGCTACGGCACGGAGCAGGACATCCGCAACAGCCGCGACGCCGGCTTCCGGGAGCACATCACGAAGCCCGTGGACCTGGATCGGCTGGAAAGAACGGTGCGTGACATGCTCCGCTGAGCCCGACGGGCGAGATGTCCCGTCCGTCGAAGCGGCGCGGCAGCAGCAGCGCGGCCCGCAGCCGGCGCAGGTACTCGCCCGCCTCCACCTCCTCGCAGCCGAACTGGGCGAGGTGCCGGGTGCGCGCCTGGGCGTCGAGGAGCACGAAGCCGCGCTCGCGCAGCCGCTCCACCAGCGCCACGAGCGCCACCTTGCTCGCGTCGCGCTGCCGGTGGAACATGCTCTCGCCGAAGAAGGCGGCGCCCAGGCTCACGCCGTAGAGCCCGCCGACGAGCTGCCCGTCGGCCCAGGTCTCGACGCTGTGGGCGAATCCCTCGCGATGGAGCCGGGTGTAGGCCCGGACGAGGTCCTCGCTGATCCAGGTGCCCCCGCTGCCGCGATCCATGCAGCCGCGCATGGTCGCCTCGAAGTCGTGGTTGATCCGCACCTCGTAGACCCCGCGCCGCATCGTCTGGCGCAGGGAGCGCGGCACGCGAAACCGGTCCGCCTCGATCGGGATCACGCCGCGCGGGTCTGCGGTATACCAGCGCGTCACCCCGTCACTATCGGTCATGGGGAAAGCGCCCTGCGCGTAGGCGGACAGGAGCGTCTCGGGATCAAGGGGCACGGCGACCATCGGCACCGCAAGTGTACAGGAGAGGCCCGCGGGGGTTGAGCGGCTTTGTGCTACCGTCCAGGCCAGGCCATGTCCCGACTTCCCGGCAGCTTCGCGGATCCTCGCGTCCCCCTCCGGCGCGCCGTCGATCGCGTGCCGGCGGGGCGCTGGGGGGTGGCTGTCAGCGGCGGGGCGGACAGCGTCGCCTGCCTGCATCTCCTGCTGTCGCGGGCGGCGCGCGCGGCGGACCTGGGGCTCGTGGTGATCCACCTCGACCACGAGATGCGTGGCGCGGCCGCGCGGGCCGACGCCGAGTTCGTCGCCGACCTCGCCCGGGCCCACGGCGTCCCCCTTGTTCTGCGCCGGCGCTCGGAATTGGAATCCGCCTCGCCTGCCGATCAGGCCGCGGCAGTCTCCCGCGACGCCCTCGGCGCGAATCTCGCGGCGAAGCTGAGGTGGATGCGGCTGGGCGTCTATCGCGATGCCGTCCGGCAGCATGCGCTGGAGGGCGTGATCCTCGCGCACCATGCCGACGACGTCGCGGAGACGATCCTGCTCCGCCTGCTGCGCGGCAGCCCCGCCAGCGGAACGCTCGGCCTGGCGCCGCTGCGCGACGGGCAGGTGGTCGGCGGGGTGCGCCTGCTGCGGCCCCTGCTGGACATCCGCCGATCGCGCCTGCGGCGGTTTCTCGAGCGCACGGGCCGCGCCTGGCGCGAGGATGCGAGCAACGAGTTGGACATCACGCTGCGCAACCGGCTTCGCCGCCTGCTTTCCGGGCGCGGGGAGGTGACGGAGCGCCTGCTGGATCTTGCCCACGCCGCCGCGAGCACCGAGGAGGCGCTGGATCGCCTGACGCCGGCGCTGGCCGAGTCGCCACGGATCGAGGAGATCGCCGGCCTGGCGGGGCCGGTGCGCCGGCGGGCGATGCGGCGCTGGCTGATTGCGCGGGGATTGCCGGAGGTGGAGGCGGGCCCGCGCGCCGTGGAGCGCCTCCTCCGCTTGTGCGACGCGGCCGGCCCCCGCGCCGCCGACTTCGCCGCCGGCCTGCGCATCTGCCGCAAAAAGGGTCGCCTCCAGGCAATCTGCGTGCCGCTACCGCCGACTTGAGCGAACGCGTTGGCGAAGGCGAATTCCTCGGACGCACCGGGCCGGAGCCCAGGGCAACGCCCCAGGTGAGCGGGCGGTGGTTCTCCAAATCCCGACGAAGCGCTCGACCCTTGCCTTCGTCTGCCTGTGCCATTGGGCCCTCGCGCGACGAAGGCCGAATTCCTCGGACTCGGACGCACCGGGCCGGAGCCCAGGGCAACGCCCCGGGTGAGCGGGCGGTGGTTCTCCAAATCCCGACGAAGCGCTCGACCCTTGCCTTCGTCTGCCTGTGCCATTGCGCTCTCGCGCGACCAAGGCCGAATTCCTCGGACTCGGACGCACCGAAGGTGCATCTCGAGGCAGAGCCCAGGGCATCGCCCTGGGTGAACGGGCGGGGTATGTTTCACCAAGCCCCAACGGGGCGCCCGACCCATGCCTCAGTCACTCGCCCGCATCAGCATACATCTCATCTTCAGCACGAAGCGCCGCGCCCCCATCCTGACCGATGCGATCCGGAGCGACTTCCACGCCTACGCCGCCGCCGTCCTGCGCAACTTCGGCTGTCCAGCCGACACCATCAACTCCGTCGAGGATCATGTGCACATCCTCTTCGAGCTTTCGCGCACACGAACGATCGCCGATGTCGTGGAAGAGGTGAAGAAGGCCACATCGAAGTGGATCAAGACGCGCGGCCCGGCATTCGCGTCGTTCGCCTGGCAGGCAGGCTACGGCGCGTTCGCCGTGTCGGCCTCGAACTGCGACGAAGTGCGGCAGTACATTGCCGAGCAGCGTGAACACCACCGCCGGCGCACGTTCCAGGAAGAGTACCTCGCGTTCCTCGGTCGCCACGGCCTCGCGTTCGACGACCAATACGTATGGGATTAGCGGGCGCGGAGTAACCGGGCGCCCTTTCAGGGCTCGCGTCTTAACGGCCGCCCCATACCCAGGGCGTTGCCCTGGGCTCTGGCTCGGGATGCACCTTCGGTGCGATGGAGGCGGGCCGAATGGATGATGGTGGTGACGCTGGAACGGGGATGCTACAAGGCGCGTGTCCTTGTCATGCAGTATTGGGGAGCCGAAAGCGCGGGAAGACGGCCCCTTATCAATCCGGCTGGGTCGCCGGGGCGTTGCGCTCGTGGAGCATGCGTTCGATCTGGCCGCGCACGCCGGTCGTTTTCACGCTGGTGCGCGCCGCCACGGCGCGCTCGGCGTACTCCAGGGCCTCCTCCAGGCGCCCGCGCTCGGCGGCGATGTTCGCGCGGAGCACCCAGCTGTCCCAGTAGCCGGGCTCGATGTCGGTGGCGCGGGCCGCGGCATCGGCGGCCGGCTCGAGCTGACCCTGCCGGCGCAGCTCGTCGGCCAGGAGCATCCAGATGCGGACGCTGCGCGGCTGAACGCGCGACTGGTAGTCGTAAAAGGTCAGCGTGTCCGTCCACCGCGCCGCGTACGACACCGTCCGCACGCTCCCCAGCAGCAACAGCACGCCGACCAGAGCGATCCCCGCCCGCCGCGCCGCCGGGGCACGCAGCGTGCGTGCGCCCAGCATTACGCAGTAGCTGACGAAGAACGCGCTGGGCAGGAGCATCAGCCGCTCACCGAAGACGGTGCCGATGATCGTCCCGATGTTGGAGACCAGGCCGTACGTCGCCGCGAAGCCGGCGAGCAGGGTGAGCCCCGCGACCCAGCGGGCGCGCAGCGCGTGGACAGTGGCTGCGAGGAAGAGCACCACCGACAGCACCCCGAGCCAGAGGTAGAGGTCATCCAGCCGCTGCGGCGGGGCGATGACGGCCGTGCCGTAGTCGATCGAGAGGCGGTGCGGCCAGAGGAGCAGGTGGAGGTAGCGGCCGGCGATGGAGAGGGGCATGAGCCATCGGTCGGCGCCGCCTGCCTCGATCATCGGCTGGATGGTCGGGTCGAGGAAGTGGCGCGGCCACGCCATGGAGAGCCCGAGCAACACCTCGCGCGCGACGAGATATCCCGCCAGCGGCAGGGCAATGGCGATGAAGAGTACCTTGTCCAGCCCGTCGGCGGCGCGCCGGCGCACGGGCTGGTAGGAGAGCGACGCAGCGTCTTCGATCACGGGGGGCGGCGCGTCGAAATCAGCGGGCGGTGCGGCCGGGCGTGTCAGTGACGGCAGGCCGGCGTATCGGCGCGCCAGGAACCAGGCCGCGACGACGGCGGGGAGGATGAGCCCCTGCTCCTTCCCGCCGATGCTCACGAACATCAGGGCGACGAACGCCACGATGCGCCAGGGCGTGAGGGGGCGCATGACCACGAGCAATCCGCCGAGGAAGCCGACCGCGCAGATCAGCTCCGCGCGCCCGACGATCGCTGCGACGGCCTCGACGTGAACCGGATGCGCCGCAAACAGGAGCCCCGCGCACAGCGCCACCCACCCCGCGCGGCGGCCGGGCCCGTCCGCACGTGGACCCGGTGAGTCCGCATCGCTCACCGCGCTCAGCCGGCCGGCCAGCAGGGCGACCTGGGCGCACACCATGCCGTAGAGCAGGACATTGAGCGCGTGCCATGCCCATGCCATTGGTTCCGAGCGCCCGTGCAGCGTCGCCTGGAGGGCGTAGCTGAGGCTCGTGACGGGGCGGTAGAGGTTGTCGACGCCGTCGTTGTAGCTCTCGGTGAGATAGCGGCCCCACTGGCGCGGATCCTCGATGGCGGGCCGATCCAGCCCCTGCGCGCGGTCATACTGCGTCACCTGCGTCCGCTCATCCACGAAGAGGTGGTAGACGTCGTCGTAGACCCACGTGCCGGCGAGCGTGACGGCATACAGGGCCATCCCGACGAGGGCGGAGAGGAGCGCGGCCAGGGCGCGGCGCGCGGGGCGCGGGACGGCAGGCGGCGCGCGGTCAGGAAGATCCGGCGTCGGCTGGCTCATCGCTGGTTGGTGTGGCCCTCACTCCGCCGGCTCGATCGTCACCGTCAGCGACTTGGTCTTGAACTGATCGACGTAGAGCTCGGCCCGCTCCTTGTGGGTGACGAGGACGAGCGCGACGCCCGTCTTGTCCGCTTCGCGCGTCACCTCGACGGCGCGCTCCACCTCGAGCGGCGTCAGCTCGACGAGCGACAGGATTACGTGCTCGTAGGTGTTCTTGTCGTCGTTGTGAAGCAGCACCTTGTAAGGCGGAAGGTGCTTCGTCGGCGGCTTCTTCGGACGCGTCTTCCCCTGCTGTTTCGGCTGGCGGCGCGTCTTCTTCTCCGGCTCGGCCGTCGCGGCGCCTGAGCCCTTGCCTTCGTCGGCCTCCTCGGCCATGGCGACGGCGGGCACGGCGGGCAAGTGGGCGGCGGGCCGGGAACTGCCCGAGAAGCAGGAGATCAGCCACTGTGGCAACGGGAACATCACAACGCCATTATAACCAAACCGCGTGCCGCAACGAACCTTCGGAGTTCGAATGAGCCGAACGTCCCCCGACCGACCCCGCATCCTACTGGGCGCAATGAGCGGCACCAGCGCCGACGGCGTGGACGTCGCCGCCGTCGAGATCACCGGCCGCGGCCTCGCGATGAAGGCCAAATACCTCGCCCACGTCGAGCACCCCTACGACCCGAATTTGCGCCAGCGCATCTTCGCCCTGCGCGAAAGCGGGCAGACCCGCCTGGACGAACTGGCGAGCCTCGGACGCGACATCACCCTCGCCTACGTCGCCGCCACGCGCGAGCTGTTGGAGCGGATGTCGCTTCGGCCGTCGCAGGTCGCGGCGCTGGCGGCGCACGGGCAGACGCTCTACCACGCCCCGCCGGACACGATCCAGTGGCTCGACCCGTCCCTGCTGGCGGCGGAGACGGATCTCCTGGTCGTGAGCGACTTCCGCCGAGCGGACCTGGCGGCGGGCGGGCAGGGGGCGCCGCTGGTGCCGTTCGCGGACTGGATCATGTTCCGGCATCCAGAGAAGACCCGGGTGATCCTGAACATCGGCGGGATCGCGAACCTGACGTATCTCCCGGCGGGCGGGGGGATCGAGGATGTCATTGCGTTTGATACGGGGCCGGGGATGTGCATCAGTGATTGGCTGATGCGGACGCATGATTCGCACGGGACAGGCTTCGACGAGGGCGGTGCGCTCGCCGCTGCCGGGAACTCCGACGGCATCTGGCGACACGAGTGGCTTGAGAAGGAGCCCTATCACGCCCGGCGTCCTCCCAAGTCCACCGATGGGCCTGAAATGATCGCAGCTTACGGCGCGATCCGTCGTCGGCGGGGGGGAGTCGGGGACGAACTTTCGTTGAGTGATGAGTTGGCGACGGTCGCGACCATCGTCTCCAGTACCGTCGTCGAGAGCATGATTCTTCTGCCTCCGGAGGAACAGGACGTCGACGAGTTGATCGTCGCCGGCGGGGGCCGGAAGAATGCCCGGATCATGTCGGAGCTTCGAGACGATCTGGTGAGCTACGGCAGCCTGAGGACCGCTCTTGTGACCACCGACGACCTGGGCCTTCCCGCCCAAGCGCGCGAGGCCGTCGCGTTCGCGATCCTCGGAGCGGCGACGATAGACGATGAGCCGTCGAACGTCCCCGCCGCCACTGGCGCCCGCCGCCGCGTCGTCCTCGGGAGCATCACGCCGCGTCCAGGCCAGTGAGGATTCCCGGAGGCGGGCCCGGTAATGACGGCGTTTGCCGCGGTGAACGCGGCGGTCGCCCGGGGTCCTGCGCCGGATTCCCGGGTGAACGGCTCAGATTCCCGGGTGAACGCCGCTGTTGCCCGGGCATCCGCCGCGGCTTCCCGGGCGCCCGGCGCGTTTGCCCGGGTATGCGCGCCGTTGGCCCGGGTGACCGGCTCGATTTCCCGGGCGACCGGGCCGTTTCCCCGGGTGTCCATTCCAGGCTCCAGGGCGCTTGGAGCGATATCCGCAGTGAATGGCCGGCTCGTCGGGGTAAATGCGACGCAGTGCGCCAGGCCCAGCGCGAGGCCGGTTATCCTCTTGCTCCGGCATGGCCGATGACCGTTCCCATCTCCTGACCGAACAACGCCTCGCCGAGTCGATGACGCTCGATGCCATGAGCGCCGATGAGATCGTCGCGCTCATGAACGAGCAGGATCGGCGGGCGGTCGAGGCGGTGGCGGCGGTGCGGGAGGAGGTGGCGAAGGGGGTGGAGATGATCGTCGCGGCGCTGGGGGGCGGGGGACGGCTGGTGTATTTCGGGGCGGGGACGAGCGGGCGGCTGGGTGTGCTGGA
>JAEZED010000102.1 GCA_023417885.1 Planctomycetota bacterium | reverse complement strand
GAGGTGATCCGCGCCGGGGCTTTGCTGTTGTTGCGCCTGTGTAGTGCGGTTGGGCTCACGCCGCGCGCCGGCGGCGGAGGGCGGTGAGGCCGATGAGGGCCAGCCCGCCCGCGGCGGCGCCGGGGGTGGGAACCACCGCGACCGTGCCCGTCAGATGGTGAACCTGCCAGGTGCCGTCGTCGCCCTTGATGCGCACTTCACCACGCCAGAACGTCTGGTACTCGTTGACCTGGCGAATCATCTCGGCGATGTCCGCCTCGTCGGTCTCGTTGTAGGGATTGCCATCGGTGCTGTACTCCGGCGCGAGGTCGTCGTAAGCCCACCAGGCATTGCCGAACGTGCCGATCACGCCGTCGATGGTCGAGTCGCCGTTGGCGTCGTAGTCGATCCACGAGCCGGGCTGAATCCAGCCGTTGTCGTCGGTCGCCTCCACGAGCCCGCCGGTGCCCCAGTCGTAGGTGTAGTCGACGCCGTCCCAGTCGGCGACGTCGCGCACCTGAAAACGGCCGGAGAGGCTGGCGATGGTCTCCCCCGGGACCCAGTAGATCCAGTGCAGCCGCTGCCCGCCGCCGAGGGTGCTGTGGACGATCGCCTCGTCCGCGGAGAAGCGTGTCGAGCCGGCGAAGTCGCCGTTGGCCATGTTCACGAACGTGCCGTTGGCGGCATCTGAAAAGGCGTTGGTGCGCCAGGCATTGAAGGCTGCCCCGCCGTTCGGCGCCGTGTCCATATTCAATGTCACGGAGTCGGCAAGGGCGACATTGCCTCCGGCCAGCACCGCGGCGGCGCCGGCAAGAAGTACCAGGAATCGGTTCATGTCATCTCCCCATCCGCGGGCCCGGAAGCGACATATCTCCCTCCCGCGGGGCCCGCACGGAATCCGCAGGAGTGACCGAGCCGATCGATTCGGCCCCGAGAAGCCTGAACCTTAAGGATTCTCGTGCTCAGGTCAAACGTTTTGCTCGGCTGTGCGGCGTCAAAATGGAGCGGCGCCGCCGGCTCCGCCGGCACAGACTGAAATCCCGCCTCACAACGCGCGGCCCGCCCTTCCTCCGCGTGTGGGATGGCAGCCTTGTTGCGGTAAGACGAATGCCCCGATGCGGACGGGATCCACGCCGGGGCATTGACTTGTTTCGCACGTAACAGGGCTCTACCTGCGACGCCGCAGGAGGGCGAGACCTGCCAGACCGGCGAGGCCCAAGGCGCCCGGCTCCGGAATCGGAGACAACTGGAACCCGTTCACGCTCTCGAAGCCGGCGACATCCGGAATGCCGATCACGAGATCGCCGCCGGCGTGATCCACCAGGAAGTGCGCGTGCGTGATCCCTTCCTGGAAGGTGAACGGGTCAGACCACTGCCCGCCGACGAGCTCCGTGGCGGCGCCGACGTCGAACTGCATGAAGGTCGTAGCACTGTCGGGGCTGCCGCCGTAGACGTAGAGGTTGTACATGCCGGCGGGGAGGTTGCCGATCGTCATGCTGCCGGCGGGCGGATCCCACACGGAGTCCATCAGCAGCGCGTCGTCGGAGCCGGTCGGCGTGATGATGCCGTTGGGGTTGGAGTTCGACGCGTCGAACATGAAGCCGCCGGCGGTCAGCGAGAGCGTGACGCCGCTGGAGACACCTCCGATGTCCAGCAGCGCCAGGCCGGCGGCGCTCTGATCGGTGACATTGTTCCAGAAGCCGGCCTGGCCTGCCGCGGCGCCGTAGGAACTGCCGGGAGCGCCGCTGCCGTCGCCCGTCGTCGAGGAGAAGTCGACGTTGTACTGGCCCGCGGCGGACGTAGCGGCAAGGCCGACTGTGACCGCGCAGACGATCAGGAGCATTCTCATGGCGCCTCCAGCGTGATGCAGCACGAATGTTCTCCCGCGCCGGGAACGGCGGCGGAGCGGGCACGATGTGATTGCACGAAATCAGCCGCAGAAAGGAACTTGCATGACCGGCAGACGGCAGTCAGCCTACCTGCCGGCCCGAGGCGATTCAACAGAAATCGGCTCCCCGCCCGCCCTTCCGAGCGGAAGCCGCGCCGGAAAGGCGCGTGCGCGGCGGTGGCCATGGCCTGGTAGGTATCCCGCGACCGCCGCGATACAATCCGCCGCCCCATGGCAGCGACGTCTCCGCCATCCGCCCCCGCAAAGCCGTATACCGTCCTGGCGCGCAGGTATCGCAGCCGGACGTTCGATGAGGTTGTCGGGCAGGAGCATGTCGCCCAGACGCTGAAAAGGGCGATTCAGACCGGCCGGGTTCATCACGCCTACCTCTTCTGCGGCACGCGCGGCGTGGGCAAGACGAGTATGGCCCGCATCCTCGCCGTCGCCCTCAACGATCCGACCAGCGACGGCCCGACGCCGGATCCGAACCCGGAGACGGACACCGCCCGCGCCATCTTCAAGGGGGAGGATGTCGATGTCATCGAGATCGACGCCGCCAGCAACACCGGCGTCGAGAACGTGCGTGACCTGATCGAGAACGCCCGCTACCGGCCGATGCACGGGCGCTTCAAGATCTACATCATCGACGAAGTCCACATGCTCTCCAAAAGCGCGTTCAACGCGCTGCTGAAGATCATGGAGGAGCCGCCGGAGCACGTGAAGTTCATCCTCGCCACCACCGAGCCGGAGAAGGTGCTGGCGACGATTCTGTCGCGCGTGCAGCGTTTCGACTTCCGGAACATCCCCGCCGCCGAGATCGCGCAGCACCTGAAGGAGGTCTGTCGGCAGGAGGGCGTGAAGGCCCAGGACGACGCGCTCCTGCTCGTGGCGCGCAACGGCGCCGGCAGCATGCGCGACTCCCTCTCCCTCCTCGATCGCCTCATCAGCGGCATGGAGGCAGGCGAAACCCTCACGACGGACAGGGTGACAGCGCTGCTGGGGCTTCCGCCCATGCAGCGGGTGTTCGATCTCGTGGAGGCGATCGGCGCCGGCGAGCCGAAGGCGGCGCTGGAGCAGGCGGGGGCGATCCTCGCCGGCGGGCAGAGCGCCGATTCGCTCATCGCGGCGCTGATCGACCACCTGCACGCGCTGCTGGTGCGGCGCGTGGTGGGCGGCGGGGAGCTTTCGGAGCTTCCGGGCCTCGATCCCGCCGCCGTCGATCGCCAGGCGGAGCGCTTCGAGCCCGCCACGCTCAGCCAGGACGTGGCGATCCTGGAGGAGCTTCGTCGTCAACTGCGCAGCTCGGCGGCGGGGCGCGCGCTGTTCGACGCGACCCTCGTTCGCCTGGCGCTGGCAAGCCAGTTCACTCCGGTGAGCGAGTTGCTCGCCGCCGCCAACGGCTCGGACGCCGGCACAGGCGCGGAAAAAAAAACGACACGCCTAGCCGCGCCCGACGCTGAGCGCGCGCCGGTCACGGCGCGCGATGGGGGCTTGCGGAGTGATCAGTCTGTCCCTGCCACGAGTGGCAGGGCTTTGGAGTTGGCGCGGGCAGACGACGCGCGCGTGGAACTGGCGCCGGTGGATGGCCCCGGGGCGCCGGTGGACGAGACGAACGTGGCGCCGGCGCCGAAGGCGGAGTTTGGCGACCTGGCCGGCCTCTGGTCGCGCCTGCGCAACGTGCTTCGGGCGCAGAAGGAGTCGCTCAACGCGCTGCTGGAAGGGGGCTGGATCGAGCGCATCGACCTGCCTTCAGGTCCCAACGACGCGGGCGCGGTTGAAATCGCCTTCGACGCGCCGCACGCGCCGCTGGCGTCCATGCTCGAGCGCAACGGCAAGAAGGAGCAGGTCGGCCGGACACTGGGTGAGTTGCTGGCCCTCCCCGCCGCCCCCGCGGTGCGCCTGCGCGTGCTCGAGGGAGAGCCGGAGCCGGCGCCACAGCCCGAAACGTCCGACCGCCCCGCGAGCGTGAAGCCCCCGCTCGCCGAAGCCCTCGCCGCCGCCGCGACGGCCGAGCCGGCTCAGCAGGCGAACACGATCGACGAGGGGGAACTGGCGTCTGATCCGCTGGTTGCGGCCGCCATCAGTGAGCTTGGGGCGCGCGTGGTCAAGGTCGAGGAACAGTGAAGCGCGGCAGATGGCGGTTTCGAGAGGAGAGATGGGTCCAGAAGCAAAGCGGGCCCCGCGCCGCTGCCGTTTCTGAACCCGATCTACCCTCTACCAACCTCCATCTACTCCTACCATCCCTCCATGTTCGACAACCTGAAGAACCTCGCCGGTCTGCCCGGCATGCTCGGCAAGGTCCGCGAGATGCAGGCGAAGATGCAGGAGGTGCAGTCGAAGCTCGGCGAGCTGCGCGCCGAGGCCGATGCCGGCGCGGGGATGGTCGTCGCCACCTGCAACGGCAAACTTGAGCTTGTGAAGATCAAGATCGACGCCGAGCGATTGAACCTCGGCACCGCCCAGGCGGCGGACCTGGAGCTGCTGGAGGACCTCGTCGTCGCCGCCGTCGCCGCCGCCCAGACGAAGGCGGCGGAGAAGTCGCGCGAGCAGATGGCGAAGGTTGCGGAGGACATGGGCCTGCCGCCGGGGATGATGGAGCAGATGAAGGGCGGCGGGGGCCTGCTGGACGAGTGAGCGACCGTGTCATCCGCGGGGCCGCCCTGACGGCGGGGATCGCACTTGAGAAAGAGGCGCTGAGAGGCGCTTTGAATGAGTGGGCCTCGGTCGCGCCGCCCGCCGCGATGCGGCGCGCGGTTTGCATTGTTCTCTCGCGTGTCAAGTCTCTTCGAAAGGAGCGATGCCATGCCGCGAGCCTGGAGCAACAAAGACGAGCGGATGTACGAGCACATCAAGGAAAGCAACCGCGAGCGCGGCGTGAAGGGTGAGCGCGCCAAGGAGATCGCCGCCCGCACGGTGAACAAGCACCGGCGCGAGGAGGGGCGCACGCCCAACAAGACCACCCAGGGCACCGGCAATCCGCGCACCGGCCTCGAGAGCCGCAGCAAGCAGGAGCTCTACAACATCGCGCAGGATCGAAACATCAAGGGCCGCAGCAAGATGGACAAGCAGGAGCTGGTTCGCGCGATCCGGGGGAAGGGGTGAGGCGTTTAGGAGTGAGGAGTGAGAAGCGAGGAGCGAGGAGCAGGCGTGGCGACTTGGGGTGCTGCGTCTCGTTGCGCGAGTTGCGATAGACTCTCTTCATGCCTGAACCGACCGCCGACCTCCCTGTCTGCATCGGCGCTCTTGAGCGGTTTCCGGCGACCCTTCGAGCCGCGCTTGCGGGCGTCACCGAGGCGGAGGCGCGACATCGTTCACCTTCGGGCGCCTGGAGCATCGTCGAGATCGTGAATCACCTTGCGGACGAGGAGGTGGACGACTTTCCCCGCCGGCTCCTGCTCATTCTCGAGAATCCGCAGCAGGACTGGCCGCCGATCGATCCGGAGGGCTGGGCGCGCGAGCGCGATTACCAGTCGCGCGACCTGGCGCAGTCGCTGGATCGCTTCGCGCACTTGCGGGCGGCGTCGGTGGAATGGCTGCGGTCGCTTCAGGATCCTGACTGGAGCACGACGAAGCACGATCCGCGCGGCTCGATGAGCGCGCGTGACATGCTCGCCTCGTGGCTGGCGCACGACATGCTCCACCTGCGCCAGGTCGCCAAGCGCATGTGGGAGCTCGCGGAAGTCCGCACGGGTGGCGGCGCGACCGCCTATGCCGGGCCGTGGGGCGCCTGACACCCTTCATCCCCACGACGTCGCCTCCGCGCGTGCTCATCGCTCCAGGTCGTACCGCAGCATCAGCGTGTCCGCGAGGCTGTCGAGGTCCGGGAAGAGAAGGTACTTGTCGATTCCCATGAGGCGCAGCAGCTCGCGCGTCTCGGCGGCGGCGTCGGAGAGATCGACGCGGCGCAGGCACTCCTCGCGCACGCGGTCCATCTGGTTGAGGGCACGCCCATCGCGCCCGTGGATGGTGAACCATCCACGCTGCGCCGCCATGCGCGGGCTGCGCTGCATCGGATAGATCGCGATTGGATCGTCCCAGTCGATGTATGTCGGCTCCAGGAGCAGCTCGTGGTAGTCGTAGTACATCTGCTTCTGCTCGTTCCACCCGACGTCCTCGGGCGCGACGAGGTCGCCCTGGTTCAGGCGATGCGGATTGAGCAGCCAGAGGCACGGGCTCTCCGCGCTGCCGCCCGTGTCCATGGCCAGCGCGAAGAAGAGCGCCGCCGAAAGGCTCTCCGTCCAGTCGAGCAGGCGCGTCGGCAGGCCGTGGTGGCGCATGTAGGCCAGGAAGTCCCAGCCGGTCAGGTTTTCGTGGTGCAGCTGGCGCGCGCGGGCGCGGAACTCGTAGAAGAGGCTGGCCTCGAGTCGCTGGAGGCGCTCCTGCGGCCAGCCGTCGCGCCCGTCGCGCAGCAGCGTCGGCTGAAGCGCGTGCGACACGCACGTATGCCCGCGATAGAAGCACTCCTCGTGATCCCTCAGCCCCAGCTCCGCCCGCGCCGCCTGGAGCCGGTCCATCAGGTTCTGAAACGTCGACCAGTTCGTCGCCATCGGCGCGCCGAGCCTATCACGCCGCCACCCTTCCGCGAAAGCGTGGAAGCGGCGATCACTCCATGACGCTGAAGTAGCGGCTCGGGACGGCGTCGGTGAGCCACGTGCCCTTGGGCGACACGAAGAACCGTCCGCCGGCGCGATGAAGCTCCAGGGCCCGCACCTCCAGCATGACGGGCCGGCTCTCCTCGCGAATGGCGCTACGGGCGTGCTCCGGCCGGCGCGCGAGGTGAACATGCGGCCGGCCCGTTGGCACGATGCCGCGCGCCAGCACGTCGTCGAGCTCGTCGGCCGCGACCGAGTGGTAGAGGATCTCGGGCGGCTCCGCGGCGGTATAGCGCGGCGGGGGCGTGGGCGCGTCGTCGCTCATCGGGCGTGATGCTACGCGCACAGGAGCGCGAAGCGGCGGCCGGGCCTATCGTCGCCCATGGCCGCCCGCGCGCGATTCGGCGACGACTTCCCGCTTCCCCGAACGGCGGCGGTGCTGGAGGAGGGGATCGAGCGCGGCCATCACATCGGCTCGCAGATCTACGTGTCGCGCCGCGCCGAGCGGGTGGCCGAGGGAGCAATCGGCGAATCGCGCCCCGGCGTCGCGATGGCGACTGACACGCTCGTCCTGTGGCTCAGCATGGGCAAGCCGCTGACGGCGGTGCTGATCGCGCGGCTCGTGGATGCCGGCAAGCTTGACATCCACGCGCCGGTGGCGGAGGTGATCCCCGAGTTCGCACAGGCGGGGAAGGAGCAGGTGACGGTCGCGCACCTGCTGACCCACAGCGGCGGGTTCCGAAACGTCGGCAGCAACTGGACAAGCGAGCCGTGGGACGCGATTCTCCGGCGCATCGGCGGGGCGGCGCTGGAGGAGGAATGGATCGTCGGCGAGACGGCCGGCTACCACACGTCCAGCAGCTGGTTCGTTCTCGCCGAGGTGGCGCGGCGCGTGCTGGGCCACGACGATCCGGGCGTGATGTACCGGCGCGAGATCCTCGAACCGCTCGGAATGGGCGATTCCTGGATCGGCATGCCGCGGCACCGGTGGATCGACTACGGCACGCGGGTCGGGTTCATGTACGACACGCACCGGCGCGAGGGGCCGGAGGCGGAGCTGCGCCCGCTCGGCTTTGCCAACAGCGAGGCGGGGAGCGTCCTCTGCCGGCCCGGGGGCAACGCGCGCGGACCGATGCGCGAACTCGGCCGGCTCTACGAGCAACTGCTCGTCGATCGCGGCGACATCGACGTCGCGCAGTCTCGCGTCACTTCAGGCGCGACCCCGCACTTTCTCTCCACGGACACCGCGAGCCTCTTCACCTCCTGCCGGCTCTGCGAGGTCTATGACAAGACCTTCGGCACGAAGCTCGACTGGGGGTACGGCTTCATCGTCAACGCGCCAGGCAGGCGCTTCCCCTACAACTACGGCCCACACGCCTCCGCCACCGCGTTTGGGCACAGTGGCAACCAGTCCACCTGCGCCTTCGCCGATCCTGAGCACGGCCTGGTCGTCGCCTGGGCGACGAACGGGATGCCGGGCGAGCTTCCCCACCAGCGCCGGCAGACCGCGGTGAACAAGGCGGTGTACGAAGACCTGAGCCTGGCCTGACGCCGCGGCGCAATTGTTCCACGTGGAACAATTGCGCGCATGGTGCGCGCCCGTGCACGCGCCGAGCCGGCCGCGACGACCCTGGGCGCCTCCAGTCGCGCCTGGCGCGATGCCAGCGGGCATCGGACACAAATTGTTCCACGTGGAACACTCCCGCCACTGGTGCGCGCCGGAGCGCCCGGCGGCGCACCAGCGTGCGTCGTGACGCAGCAGTAGCGCGACCGTACCAGGTCGCGGTCGCCTGAATGTGGTCGAAATGATCCGACCGCGACCTGGTTAGGTCGCGGCTACGGCGCCCGTTCAGTAGAGCTCCACCACGACATCCTCGCCATCCCAGAGGCTCGCCCGGTCACCGGAGGCGCGGGTGGAGGTGGCATCGCCGCCGTCGTCCTCCGCATCGATGCCGACGCTCCAGAGGATCCGCCGCGCCGGGTCGTAGCGGATCGGCGGGGCGCCGCGCGCCATGGCGTCGCGCGGTAGCTCGGGCAGGTAGTCGGGCACAAGCGCCTCGAGCGACTCCGGCCAGCGTCCGCCGTTGTCGGCACGGTACGCAGCGATGGCAAGCGCCGCGGCGGCGGCGTGCATTTCAGTGCGGCAGCGGTAGTTGGCCTCCACGGTGCGATCAAGGCCGGCGATGAGGACGCGCGCATACACGTCGAGGTAGGTGTGCGGGGCCATGGCATCAGGATCTGGCACGCGCGCGACCGCCGCTGGAAAGTCGTCAGCCTTCGTCGCTTCGTAGGCGGCGCGCTGGTAGTCGGCGATCGTCGCCACATCGCCGCGCAGTATCGGGCGCGTGAGGCGCACGAGCCATGCTTCGCCGCGGCGGGCGCGACCGCCGGCGACCTCCGCGATGCCAATTCGCCCTTCGTCGAGCGCGCGCATGATCTCCAGCTCAAAGGCTGCCTCGCCTCGTAAAGCGCGACCGAGCCCGGCTTCCAGGACGCCAACGTCCATGAACGCCGCAGTCGCCCGCGCGCGCAGCGCCGGGTCGCTGTCCCCGATCCCTTCGCGCGCCGTCTCCATTGCGGCCTGCGCCCCGAGCAGGCGCGGACCGATTGCGACGAGGTGCTCGACAAGCGCGTATGCATCCGCGTCTATCGCCTCGCCGATCCCGACGAGCCGGATGACCTGCGTCAGCGCGCGTTCGCTGTCACCCGCGGCACCGGCAGATCGCGCGTCGGCGGCGAGAACTTTGGCCAGTGAACGGGCGCCAATTAGATGTGGCAAGGTGATCTCGATCGGATCCTCCGGCGGGTTCCCCGCCTCGATCTGCGCCTTGACCTCCGACCAGATGCCAAAGTCCGCCGCCACCGCGTCGACAGCTGGCCGGATCTTCGCATCCAGTTCCGCCACGCGCTCGATCGCCGCGGCCTGCTCCTGTGCCACGCGCGCCTGGAGGGCCAGCCATTCCTCGCGATCCTCGTCCGACATATCCACCAGCGGAAGCCGCCACGCGTCCAGGGCCTCAATTGCCTCGCCCCGCTCGTTCAGCAGCTCCGCCGCCTCGAGAATGTCGGCGGCGGCGTCGCGCCCGGCGGGAATGGGTTCCACGCCCTCCAGGAGCTCCTGGAAGCTTGCCGGCATCCCCGCTTCGCGCAGGCGCTGGATCGCCGCCTCCTGCTGTCGCGTCGCGATCGCCAGCCAGGCGAACCATGCACCCACCGCCAGGAGCGCGAGCAACAGGACAATGACGAGGAGCCTTCCCCTCCAGCCAAGACGGCGCGGAGCGGGAAGCGTGTAGCTGGTGTACTCAGGCATTGGCCGCGCAGCTTACGAAAGGAGAAGGCGGCAGGCGAGCCCACACGCCAACCCTACGCCAGCGCCGCCGCGGCGAGGCGGTGGAAGTGGTGGGTGCCGTTCTCGCGGGCGGGGGAGTATCGCCCGCGCGTGTAGAAGCTGCTCCTGAGGCCGCGGTGCGTCGCTTCCACCACCGCCTCGTCCTCGCGCTCCACGCGATCCAGCGCTGCGCCGGCGCCGGCGTCGAGGTAGTCGGCGCGCCAGACATATGGGATGAACGTCACGCGCGTGAGGTCCGGCGCGACCGGCCGCACGATATTGATCGACAGACCCCACGGGTAGAAGTTGAACATCAGGTTCGGGAAGAACCAGTAGTAGTAGGCCGCGATCTTCGTGCCGTGATCGGGCGAGGCCGGCGGAAAGTCGAAAGCCTCCCGGCCGATCTTCGCGTCCGGCGCCGCCGTGCCGAGCTGGAGGGAGCCCCAGTCGTAGAGCTCGATGTCGTAGTTGGCGTAGTCGAGCTGCGCGTTGAGCGATGCGTGGATGTAGGGGATATGAAATCCCTCGAGGTAGTTGTCGCAATAGAGGGCCCAGTTGGCGCGCACGACATACTCGCGCCGGCGCGACCGGTCGTGCTGGAACTCGTGCACAGGCATCCAGCCAATGCGCTCGATCATCGGCCCGAAATAGTCCGCCAGCGGCGCCGCCGGGTCGAGGCTCGCGAACAGGAACCGCGCCCACTGCGCCACCGGCACGCGCGGCAGGTCGTCGGCCGCCGACGGGAAGCCGACCACCCCCTCGAACTCTGGCATCGACACGAACTCGCCTGATAGCTGGAAGCGCCTCCCGTGATAGCGGCAGCGCAGGAAGCGCTCCGTGCCCGCCCCCTCGCAGACGAGGTTGCCGCGGTGCGTGCAGACGTTGGCGAGACAGTGAATACGGTCGTCGTAGTCGCGCGACAGGACGAGCGGCTCGTCGATCGCCCCCTCGATGTAGCTGCACGGGTAGACGTTCCCCGGCGCCTTCACGACATCCGCATCCGCCACGAGCTGCCACGAGCGCCCGAAGGCCCGGCGCTTCAGCGCCTCGAACACCGCCGGATCGGTGTAGAACGAAGCCGGCGGCGTCTGCGCGCGGCGGATGTCCGGGTCGATCTCAAAGCCGAGCATGCCGCCATTGAACCACGAACCGGGGAGGAAACGAAGCCGGAGTGTTGGCCGCAGATGGGGTAAACAAGCCTGGGTCAGCAGCCGAGTATCATCCCCCGCGCACGCGGCGCTCCAGGCGCGCCGTCTCGATCACCTCGCGCAGGTGACGTGCGACGGCAGGAGACGCATCCCCCTGCGCCGCTTCCAGCACCTCCAGCACACGCTCATCCTGGATCGCATTGCTCGTCAGCGACCACCGCGCCGCC
Source organism: Planctomycetota bacterium (assembly GCA_023417885.1). Classification (GTDB taxonomy): domain Bacteria; phylum Planctomycetota; class Phycisphaerae; order Tepidisphaerales; family Tepidisphaeraceae; genus JAEZED01. The sequence goes on along the minus strand of JAEZED010000102.1, from coordinate 13,358 downwards.
CCGCCCACGACATAGCGTGCCATCTCCTCCTCCGTCGGACGCCGGGCCCGGTCCGAAGGATCCATCGTGTCCAGCAGCGGCATCGCCTCGGTGATGCGGCGAACGTATCGCCCGTCCCCCGAGGCGAACCAGCCGCCCCACAGCGCATCGAGCACGTCGGGGGAATCCAGGTCCACCTCCACCAGCGGCAACGGCCGACGCTGCGACAGCTCCGCGACACGGTTCGCCACCGATGCATGACCCTGCGCCGATAGTGACGCCATCGCCTCGCGCGCCGCGTTCGTATCCGCCGCCCAGAGCATCGTCGCCAGCGTCGCCTGGTCTTCCGAGGGAAGCTGCGCGAAGCCCGCGGCCCACTGCTTCAGCGTCTCGGCGTCCTGCTGGGCGAAGACGGTTCGCAGGAAGCCGGCCGCCGGGCCAACCTCTCCGCCACGCGCCGAGAGAAAGCCCGCGCGCGACATCGTCGCCACTATCCCCGGCACCCGCTGCGGCTGCGGCGCGCGGTGATACTCCATCACGAATCGCCCAGCATCCTCCATCGCGCGCCGCTCTTCTCCACCGCCGGCCTGCTGCGTGGATGGCTGCGTCGCGGGGCCTGTCGCCGGCTGCGTCGCCTGCTGCGGAGCGGCGGCCGCGGCGAGAGCCAGGCACAGGAGCGTCGTCAGGGGCTGCTGCATGACATCGTCCTCCAACCCGCAGCATAATCCCGCCCCGCGTCACTCGTCACCCGTCTTCACGGTGATGGCGACATCAATTGAGCGGGATGACGTGATCCGAAGCTTCGCGCAGGGCGCGGCTGCCGAGCGTCGGGTTGTCCTTCAGCAGCTCGAAGCTGGCCGTTCCGCCGTCGTCCTGGCGATTCTCGCCCGCAGTCCAGAGCCGCCGGCGCTCCGGGTCATATCGGACGGCCGAATCTGCCGCCATCGCATCCCGCGGAACGGAAGGGAGGTACGTCGGAACCAGCGCCTCCAGGTCCGGTGGAAGCGCGCCGTCATTGTCCGCCTGGTAGAGCCGCACCGCCAGCGCCGCCGCGATGAGGCGGCGGTGCGTCGCGTTGCGATAGGCCGCCTCGGCGGAGCGCGACGTCGTCGGGATCAGCATCGCCGCAAACGGATGCGGCATGGGCGACTCCGCCAGTTCGCGCACCACGTCATCCGACGGCGCCCGCTGCTCGAACTCCACGAACGTCGGGGCGTCCAGCGCGACGATCGTCGCGCGGAGGAAGTCGAGGTAGATCGCGGCGTCATTGTCGATGATCGGGCGGGCCGTCCAGTGGGCGAGGTCGGCGGAGAGGGCCTTCATGCCCGCGCGTTCGGCAGGCTGATCTAGCGCCCGGACCAGTCGCTCGGGGTCGATGCTGCCATCCATCGCGTCGAGCGTCTGCACCACCTCCCCTTCCAGCCCGCGCCGCAGGTTGGCGCCATGCTGATCCTGCATGAGCAGGCTGACCAGTTCGCGCAGCGCCCGTTCCTCCACCGCCGAGCCGATCGCCTGCGGCGGGAGGCTCGTCGCGAGGCGCTCGGCACCGCGCAGTGCCTTCGCCTCCATTCCCGCCGCAGCCAGGTACTCGGCGAGCATCTCGGATTCGGCCATCGCCTCAGTGCGAGCCAACTCCTGTCGCAGTACCTTGAACCCTGTTTCCCACTCTCCGTCGCCGCCGGCCGCCAGCATGCGCGCGTACTGGAAGTTCGTCAGCGCTCGCTGGTCGCTGAGGTGCGGCAGCGTCCGGCCCAAAAGCAGGTCGCCGTTGGGGCCGTCGTGATGCGGGCGCGGCCAGTTCGCCCGCGCCCCGGGCACGAGCCGATCGTCCATCGCCTCGAGCGTCGCCACGACCTCCGGCTGCGACGCCGCCGCGCCGCGCAGCACGGCCAGCGCCGCTCCCTGCGGCACGCCCGGCTCGTCCGGATCGCGGTAGTCGCGGTCGTATGCCTGCCACGCATCCTGCCGGATGTCCATCGCCCCCGCCGCGGCGGAGAGCTCGCCAGCAAGATCCGCCTCTGCCGGCGCGGGCGGATATCGCTCCTGGAAGGCATCTTGCGTGAGCGGCAGGCCCGCCCGCTCCGCCCGCGCCTCCGCCACGTTCCGCCGCCACTGCGCCAGCGGCCCCGCGAGCGTCCATGTCGCGAGAATCACGCCCGCGAACTGGAAAAGCACCAGCAGCAGAAGCATTTCCAGACCCGCCATCCCCCGGCGGGGAGGGGTACGACGATCGATCGCCCAGTCACTCATCCCTCGCATGTTGCGCCAAACAGCAGTCAGCGACAATCGCGGCGCGCGAGATATGTCCGAGTCCTTCCGCCCTCACTCCCGCAAGCGGACGACCCTGTCGGTGGACTTGCGGACGACGACGGAAGACGCGTCCGGGTTCTCCTCGAGAACGTCCTCCGGCGTCATCCCGCCGTCATCGTCGCGATCTTCGCCGACCGTCCACGCGACGGCCCGTTCCGGGTCGTACTGGATGGGAGCATTCTTCGCCGTCGGATCGCCTGGCACCGCGGGCAGGTACTCAGGCACGAGCGCTTCCAGCGACGGCGGGAGCTGCCCGTCGTGGTCCGCCCGGTAGAGCTGCGTTGCAACGACGACACGCACCAGCCGCCGCTCGGCGAGTCGCTCGAATGTCGTCTCCGTGAACCTGTCGAGCGACGGCAACATCCTCGCGGCGATCTGCAGCTCTCCTTCGCGCATCCGCATCTCCGCGCGCGCCATGTTCGGGAGCCGGTCCTTCGCCGACGCCTCGTCCGGCGCCTCCAGTGCCGCCAGATAACCCGTCATCACTTCCGCCATGAAAAGCGCATCCTCCGCCGGCTCCAGGTTTATGTCGGCGCCGATCCCCAGCTTCGGCCGCATTCCTTCCGTCGCGGAGGCAATCTCACGGCAGATCTGCATCTGCATGATGGCTTCGCCCGCAACCCCGCGGCGACGCACCGAAGCAAGCATCGACTCGTCCGCAAATCGCTCCGACAGCGCCTCGAGGGCTTGCCGTGCTTCCTCCTCGCGCAGGGCTTCGACCGGCAGTGCCGGCAGCACGTCCGCCGCAGTAGTAAGCGTGATCGCCTCGCACCCAGCCTGCCACATGAGTTCCACATAGGTGTGGCTGCCTGCTGCGCCCGCCTCCGCCTGCGACCACATCCGGTGCAGCAGATCGATCGCCTCCCGCGCCCGACCCTCGGCGGCCGCCTGCCGCGCCGCGCCCGCCAGCAGTCTTGCCAGCGCCCGCTGGCCGACGGTGTAACCCAGATCGGCCTCGATCAGCAGCCCCGGATCACTCCACGGCACGCCATAATCCGCCTGCACCGGCCAGCGCATGGCCTCGGTCCCTTCCGTGGCGGCGATCGCCTCGGCCTGCGCCGCAACGCCTGCCCGGATGATCGCCCACTTCATCGCGTCCGGCAGCTCGTTCGGATCCGCCGCGGCGCTTCCACCCAATGCCGCCAGCGCCTGGAGATCCTGCTTCAACTGCGGATGCTCCGCCATCAACTCCTGGAGGCTCTCCGCCGTCTCCGCAGCCTGCCGGTCGGCCTCGGCGGCGAGGTGGCTCTCAAGCGACTCAAGATCGATCTTCTCCGCGGCAGCATATGCGGAGACTGGCGGGTACTCGTGGAGGTCGTTGAACGCCGCGATGATCGGCTTTCCCTCCTCGTCGGCCAGGTGGCCGGCAGCGCGCAGGAAAGGCGCCGCCGCGTTCTCCTCCGGCGTCACGGGCTCGATCGTCGCCGCCCACTCATCGAAGGTCGCGGGCAGTCCCGCCTCGCGCAGAACGGCCTCGGCCGCATCGAACGACGGCTTTCCTGCCCATCCGTCGCTGAATCGCCAGGTGAAACCGATCCCCCCGAGCAGCACGACGAGCACGCCTGCCGCGATCCATCGAGAAGCGTGCGCCACCGTCATGCCGGCCATGATGCCGCGCCCGAGCGGGCCGGGCAACCGCAGCGCCCGCCCCGCGCGCCCTGGCGGGGTTAACTCGGGGCGGTGGGGCACGTATCATCCCGCCCACCATGAGCATTCTCGTCAACAAAGACACCAAGGTCATCTGTCAGGGCATCACCGGTTCCGCCGGGGCGTTTCATACCAAAGCGTGCCTCGAGTATGGCACGAAGATGGTCGGCGGGGTCACGCCGGGCAAGGGAGGTACGAAGGACGAGAACGGCCTGCCGATCTTCAACACCGTCGCCGATGCCGTGAAGGCGACCGGCGCCGACGCGACGATGATCTTCGTCCCCCCGCCATTCGCCGCCGATGCGATCATGGAGGCCGCCGACGCCGGCATCCGCACCATCGTCGCCATCACCGAGGGAATCCCCGTGCTGGACATGGTGAAGGCGAAGGAGTTCATCAAGGACCGGAGTGACTGCGTGCTGGTCGGCCCGAACTGCCCCGGCGTCATCACGCCGGGTGAGTGCAAGATCGGCATCATGCCCGGCTACATCCACACGCCGGCCGGCGAGGCGAAGAGCGGGAAGAAGGTCGGCATCATCTCGCGCAGCGGAACGCTGACCTACGAAGCCGTCTGGCAGTGCAGCGAGCGCGGCATCGGGCAGACCACCTGCGTCGGCATCGGCGGAGACCCGGTGAAGGGGCTCAACTTCATCGAGCTGCTCGGCATGTTCCAGGACGATCCGGAGACCGACGGCATCATCCTCATCGGCGAGATCGGCGGCACCGACGAGGAGAAGGCGGCCGAGTGGGCGAAGGCGAATGTGAAGAAGCCGCTGGTAGCCTTCATCGCAGGCCGCACCGCGCCGCCGGGGAAGCGGATGGGCCACGCCGGCGCGATCATCAGCGGCGGAGAGGGAGACGCCGAGAGCAAGATCGCGGCGCTGAAGTCGGCCGGCTTCTCCGTTGCCGAAAGTCCAGCGACGATCGGCGCCGCGATGGCGCAGGCGCTGGGCCTCTAGTGGCCGCCGGGGATCTTGATGCCTTCGAGGCTCGAGGGTGCGCCTGCCCGGGCAGCGTCGCCCGAGGGGTGCGGGATGACGGTGATCGAGCCGTCCGTCTCCAGGACCACCGCCTTCACCTGCTCCATCGTCACGAGCTGCGCCGCGCGAACGCCGGCCAGGATCTCCTCCCGCGTCACGCGCTCCCGCCGCATTGCGTCGTCGAGAAACTGCCCCTCGTAGACCAGTAGCGACGGCGTGGCCTTCACGAGCCGCGACACCAGGCGCGAGCGCACGCTCATCCACGTCACCGCCAGCTGCAGGCCGATGAGCAGCATGAATGCCACGACACCCTCTGCAAGGGCGACGTTCGAGTTCAGCAGGATCGTCGCCAGCGTGGAGCCGAGGGCGACGGTGACCACGAGGTCGAACGCGTTCATCTTCGAGAGCGTCCGCTTCCCGGACAGCCGCAGCAGCACGACCAGCGCGACATAGGCGAGCGCGCCGACCACCAGCGTTCGCCAGAGCGTGCTCCAGCCGCCGAAGAGAAAGCCGCTCGTCGCTCCGATCAACATGCTTCCGCACCCTAAGGGCCAGGGCCGCGATGGGTGAACGGTCATTCAGGGAGTTGATCGGTCGGACGGATTCACGGCTTGGGGGCTCTCGTCTCGTCGATCGACGGTGGCCGGAAGGCCAGGCGCAGCCTCCCGTAGCGAAGGGGGCCGCCGAGGTGGCGATGGCTGTGGGTTGCGAGCGCAAGCAGGAACAGGCACTGGCCGCTCATCTCCATGATCTCTTCCACGTGCGACACCGCCACGTACGGGAGCGAGCCCCAGTCGTAGAGCACCTGCACGCGCCCGCTGGCGATCTCCATTCCGATCGCGCCGCTCACCAGCAGCGCCGCCGCGATCGCAAAGCGCCATTGCGTGTCCCGCGGCAGGGAGAGGTAGAAGCGCAGGAAGAGCAGTCCGAGCAGGATGACCAGCGCGATGCCGGGGATGACCCACGCATAGAGCAGCAGGCCGCCCGCGGCGTGGTCGCTGAGGCCGAGCCACGCGCGCAGCGGCTCGATCGTCCGCTCGTGCCACTTGAAGAGCTCGTCCAGAGAGAGATAGACGAAGACCAGCCCCAGCCCGCGCCAGTGGAGCGACCATCGCCCGCCGGCGGCGGCGACGGTGGATCCGATTCCCCAGAGCAAAATCGCGCAGGCCATGAGCGTCAGCCCCTGGCACCAGGTCGGCAGGTTTCGCTCGCGGTTCAGGTCGAAGTAGCGCGTGGGGGAGCCCATCCAGTCCCACTGGAGCAGGGAGTATGCGATCTGCCACGAGACGCTCAGCAGGGTCAGCGTCACGATCATGGCGACCAGCAGGCGCCGCAGGGCGCGCAGCGGAATCGCGAGCTCCCCTCTACTTTCGTTCCGTTCGCGGACGGCGTGCCCCGCCTGTAGCAAAGAAGATCCGGCGATATGTCCTCCCGGTGAGTGAACTCAGGGCTCCCCTTGTGGCCAGCAGCGTAGGGCCATTATCCGGCGCGGTCTGCGCCCCAATGGCGACGCCTGTCACTCCCGGTCAGGGTCCGGCCCTTCGCCGGTCGCGGCCTGGTCGGCATCGCGCAGACGCGTGTAGATGTGCGAGTCGCAGAGCGTTCCGTCGCCGAGGCGCATGTCGTCGCGCAGCACGGCCTCCAGCTCGAATCCCGCGCGCCGCGCGACGGCGATGCTCCGTTGGTTCGATGCCGACGTCCGGATCTCAAGCCGGCACGCGCCCAAAGAGGTGAAGGCCATCTGCGCGATCGCGCGCACCGCTTCCGTCGCATATCCCTGCCCCGCAAAGCGCGATCGGATCCAGTAGCCGATCTCGAAGCGCGGGATCTCCCACTCCAGGTCGTGCAGCCCGCTGGAGCCGACGAGCGTCCCCGTCCCCTTCAGGAACAGCAGCAGGCGCAGCTCCGTCCGCCGGCGCCACTTCTCCTCCGCACGCAGCAGGTTGTCGCGCGTTTGCTGAACCGACGGCACCGGCCGCGCCCACGGCATCCACGGCGTCAGCTCGTCGATCGTCTCCACGATGGCCGCATTCAGCTCCGCCGCGTCCGCGTCGAGGCGCTCCTGCCGCGGGCCGACGATGTCCAGTCGCTCGCTGCTGATGCGCTGTGGGATGTGCATGTCGCGCACCGCCGGTGGAACGGCCGGCTTGTGCGGCTGGATGATCTCGACGCGGTTGCCGAACGGGTCGCGGATCTCGAAGCGGTCGTGCCCCGGGATCGGGATCGACTCGATGATGGCGACGCCTGCGTCGCGCAGCCGCCGGCGGAATGCGTCGAGGTCGGTCACCTCGTGGGCGACGTGCGCCTTGCTGCGCGTGCGGTCCACGCCATCCTCGGCGCCGATGTGGAGGCTGCGATCCCCCACGCCCAGCCAGAACCCGCCGCGGCCCGAGAGGCTTTCAGGCTTCTCGATCTCCGCGAGGCCGAGCACGCCGCAGTAGAACGCCCGCGCCGCCTCCTCGGCGCCGCGCGGGATCGTGATCTGCACGTGGTGAATGGCGGTGATCATGCCGCCAGAAGGCTACTTCGCCGTCCGCGTCCCGGAAAGGGCGGTGAAGAGCCCCAGACCGATGAACGCGCCGCCGCTTGCATATCGGCCGGCGGTGCGGAAGCGGCGGTTTCGCGAAAGGGCCTTCCCCAGCGAGCCGGCCGTAAGGGCGTAGACGGTGTCGGTGGTCGCCGCCATCGCCACGAAGATCGCCCCCAACAGGACGCTTGCCAGCATCGAACCCGCCGCCGCTCCCATGAACTGCGGAAGGAACGCCGCGAAGAAGATCGCCGTCTTGGGGTTCAGGAGGGCGACGAAAAGGCCGTCGCGAAAGACGCGGGCGAGCCGTGGCTCTCCTGTCAACCCGCCCGTGTCACCGCGCGCCGGCTGATCCTCACAAGCATCGCGCGCCCCAGGCCCCCGCGCCTCGCGAACCGGCTCCAGGAGCGCCTTCACCCCCAGGTAGACCAAACACGCCGCCCCCGCGTACTTCACCACCGTGAACGCCGCCGCCGACGCCGCGAACAACGCCGCCAGACCGAGCGAGGCGCCGATCGCGTTCCCGAGGTTTCCGGCCGCCACGCCGAGCACCGATGCAATGCCCGACCGCCTTCCCTGCGCCAGGCTCCGCGTCACGATGTAAAGCACCCCCGGCCCCGGCGTCACCGCCAGGATCAGGCTCGCCAGCAGGAAAGCCGACAGAAGCTGCGGCGGGGGAAGCGGCTCGGGCATGCACACCATTTTAGTTGCCGCCGAGTCCTCCTGCGGCCATTCAGCCAGCTGTTATGGGCACGGCGTTCGCCAGCCGTATCGCCGGACGCTCAAGGCGGTCACGCCGCCGATGAGCAAGGCCAGTCCACCGGTGATGCCGGTGGCGAGCTTGCCAATGACGGCGGCGACGGATTCTGCGGCGCAGAACTCGTTTCTCGCCTCGAGTCTCAAAGTCTCGCCAGCCAGGGCGGGGGCAGGAGTGTCGACCGTCAGGCGCGCCGTGTAGCGGCCTTCCTGGAGCCGGGCGAATGCAATCATGGCGGACGTCCCAGGCTTGGCGTCGATATCAAGATGCTCCGCCGGCAGGTCGACCGTGGCGGCGGTGGCGCCGGTGGCGGGATCAACGAATTCGATCTGTCCGCTGAAGCCCTCCAGCGCCGCCTGCCAGTCGCGGGCGGCGCCGTCGGAGGTGACATGAAGCGTCAGTCCGTGAAGCGTGGGAATCCCCATAACCACCGGGACCTCCGTGATGCCCGCCCGCGCCAGTTCCACGCTCATGTCCACCGGCCGTGCCGCCTCCTGCGCGCGCATCCGACTGTGAAACTGCCAGGCGCCAATGCCGAAATAGATCGCCGCCACAGCGAGAAGCAAGGCGGTGACCGCGCCGGTGATGCGGCGAAACGCAACGCTCGGCGGGCGGGATGGAGAAGGATCGGGAGCGGCTACGCTCATCACTCGTTCGTCCCAGAAGTCCCCATCGTCAGCACGTGTCGACGCGTGCATGCCGATCACTCCCCGGAATCGCGCGCTCGCTCATTCCGCCGTGCCCGCGGTTGCGGTCGCGGCCGGCGCGGAAGCGACCTTCGGCGACGATGCCACGATCCGCCCGCGCACCGCCTTCACCACGCCCGCTGCGTCGATGCCGGCGTCGGCGAGCTGGTCGGCACGGCTCTTGAAGCCGATCAGCCGATCCGGATGGCCGAGACGCACGATCTCCTGCGTCGGCAGGCCGTGCTCCTGGGCATGCTCCAGCACCGCCGAGCCGAAGCCGTTCTGGAGGGCGTGATCCTCGACCGTGACCACCAGGTGCCCCGGCCGCAGCACGCGGGCGAGCATCTCCCCGTCCAGCGGCTTGCAGAAGCGGGCATCGATCACCGCCACGTCCAGCCCGTCTTCGGTCGCCAGCGTCTGGGCGGCGGCGAGGGCTTCGGTCGCGAGCGATCCGTAGACGAGGATGGTCGCGTCGTCGCCGGTCTTGAGCGTGCGGCTCTGGCCGAGCCTGATCTGGCGCGCCTGCTCCACGAGGTCGGCGGCGATGCAGTTCTCGAAGTCGATCGCCGGAACCACGTCGCGCGGGTAGCGCAGGGCGACAGCGGTCTCGAGCTCGAATGCGAGCGAGAGCATGCGCTTCAGGTCCGCCTCGTCGGAAGGCGCCATGAGCACCATCCCGGGCATGGGCCGGAGGAAGGCGATGTCCATGAAGCCGTGGTGCACCGCGCCGTCGCTGCCGACGAAGCCGGCGCGATCCATGGCGAAGACCACCGGCTGCGCGTTCAGCACAACTTCCTGCCAGATCTGGTCGAAGCAGCGCTGGGTGAAGGTGGAGTAGACGGCGGCCAGCGGGCGGAGACCTGCCTTGGCCATCCCGGCCGCCATGGCGGCAAGGTGGCTCTCGCAGATGCCGGTGTCGAGGTATCGCTTCGGGAAGGCCTTGCCGAACTTGCTCATGCCGGTGCCGTCGGGCATGGCGGCGGTGAGGCCCCAGATCCGCTCGTCGCGCTCGGCGATCTCGATGGCGGCGTCGGCGAAGGCGGCCGTCCAGCTCTTGCCGGACTCCTTGCGGATCTCGACGCGGCAGCGCGCCAGCGCCTTCTGTGCCTCGCTGGCGTTCCCGGCGCCGTTGTTGGCCTCGTCCAGCTCATCCTCGAAGACATCGAAGGCCGCGGGAGAATGGAGCGTGGTCGGGTCCTTCAGCGCGACCTCGTACCCCTCCCCCTTGTTCGTCTTGACGTGGAGGAGCACCGGACGATCCACGTGCTGGATCTCCGCGAGGAACTGGATCAGCTCCGGCAGGTCGTGCCCGTCGATCGGGCCCATGTACTTCAGGCCCAGCGCCTCGTAGAACTGCCCCGGCCACATCGCCCCCTTCACGCCGCTGGTAAGGCTCATCCATGCGTTCTCGATCGCCTGGCCGACGCTCTCTGGCATCTGCTTGACGATCGCCTTGCTGACGCGCTTGAACTCGTCGTAGGTCGTGCTGACGCGGATGCGCTCGAGGTACTCAGCGAACGCTCCCTGCGGGCCGCTGATGCTCATCCCGTTGTCATTCAGCACGATCAGGAGCTGGCGCTTCAGCGTGCCCGCGTTGTTCAGCCCCTCGAAAGCAAGACCGTTCACGATGCTCGCGTCGCCAACAACCGCGACCACCTGGTTGTTCCGCCCGGCGGCGGCGTCGCCGCGCGCCATGCCGACCGCCGTGCTGATCGCCGTCCCCGCGTGGCCGACGGCGAACAGGTCGTAAGCCGACTCCTCGGGCATCGGGAATCCGCCGACTCCGCCGACCTTGCGGAGCTTTTCGAACCCGGCGAGCCGGCCGGTGAGCATCTTGTGCGGGTAGCACTGGTGTCCGACGTCGAAGAGGAGCCGGTCCGGCCCCTCCGGCCAGGGGCCGAAGTCGTAAACGTAATGCAGAGCCAGCGTCAGCTCGACGATGCCGAGGTTGCTGGCCAGGTGCCCGCCGCTCCGGCTCACGGCTTGGAACACCTGCGTCCGGATCTCCCCGGCGAGTTGCTCGAGCTGGTTCATGTCCAGCCCGCGCAGGTCGGCCGGGGAGGCGATCGTCGGGAGAATGGGCGAGCTCTGGCTCACTGCTTGTGAATCCTGCGGCATCGGCGAATCGTCCTTGGGGTGCCGGAGAGTGGCCCTATCGGCCCAACGGCGGCGCGGAGCCGAAAGTTCGCGCCCGCCCGCTGGACGACATCCTACGCGCTTCTTCGGCAGACGTTGCGGGAAGGCCCCGCACCTTCATGAGTTGTGAAGATCGTGAAATTCGGCACCGCCTCCGTGGCAGAATCGCGGTTTTGTAGTGAAACCAGCGATTTTATCGGGCATGATCATCTGGTTCGGTCGTGACGATTCACGGCCAGGCCGGCGGATTCCTCGCCGGCCACAACGCCCGGCAGCGGGGGCTGCACATGTGTTTCGGCGGTTGATCCTCACGCGCTTGCTCCGGCCGCCTGATCCGGCGCCGGGCGAAGCCGTCCGCCGCGCCGGGTAACGGGCAGATCGACCTTGCGGAGGTGCGCCATGTTCGCGATCCGGGGGACTGAACCCGCCATCCCGCCCGGCGGCGTGGCGAAGCGGACGGGCCTGCTGGCAGGCTTCATGAGTTGGTTCGGCATCGGCCAGACTGTCAGGACACCGGAGGCGGCGCCTGCGGAGGATGCGCCGCCTCCGAGGGCCGGCGAGACGCCTGCGGCACGCTTCAGCCTGACGGAACTGGAGGCGGCGATCGAGGAGTCGATGCGGTCGGGCACCGCCGATCTCGATGCCGCGACGCGCGAATGGGCACGCCGCGAGCGCGAGCGCCGGAGTGGTCGTTCCGGCAGGTCGCGCCGCCCGCGACACGGGCCGGCGGCAGGCGCGTCGCACGAAGTGCGCGCCTTCGGAGGCGATCTGTACCCCACGGCCGTACACGCGCACGAGGGGAAGGCGAAGTTCGTGAAGGTTCCCTCCTGGTCGGGCGCGCATCCGCCCAAGCCGCACTAGGGGCGTTATGGGTCACACTCAGGATGGATGCCGTTTGCGCGCCGGTCGCGCTCCCTAAGGCAGCGTCAGACCGCGCTGCGGTGGCGGACGATCTGCCCGGACTTGATGTAGACGATGTCCTCGGCGATGTTCGTGCAGTGGTCGCCGATGCGCTCCAGGTTCTTGGCGATCATCACGTGCGACAGGTCGCGGTTCACGTGGGCGCTCTGGCGGCGCATGTCCGTCAGCGACTGCTGAACAATGCCGGCGTAGAGGGCGTCAACGCGGTCATCAGCGCGGATGACCACCTCGGCGGACTCGATGTCGGCGAAGTTGAAGGCCCGCACCGTCTGCCGGACCATCTCCACGACCTCCTGCCCGAGCTCGAGCAGGGCGGGGGGCAGGGCGTAAGGCTCGCCGGCCGCCTCCAGCTCGCTGGCGAGCGGGGCGACGCGCTCCGAGATGTTGGTCGCGCAGTCGGCGACGCGCTCCAGCTCGTTGTTGACCTTGATGACCATCAGCACCAGCCGGAACTCGCCGGCCGCGGGCTGGTGGAGCGAGAGCAGGTCGATCGCCCGTTTCTCGATCTCCACCTCCGCCTCGTCGATGCGCTCGTCGTTGACGATGTTGTTCTGGGCCAGGCGCACGTCGCCACGCCCGACTGCGTCCACGGCGTCGGTGACGCTCTGGAGGACCAGCCCCGCCATGCGCGCTGACTCGGCACGCAACTTCTCGATCAGATCCTGCATCGGCAACGGCATGATGACACTCCCTTCAAGACCCTGGCGGCCCGCGAACATCCGGCATGCCGCGCCTTCCGTGGTTGCTCACGGACGCCGAGAAGTCCGGCGCCCCGCGCGGCGATCATCCGTGAGCGCCGCTCACCAGACACCCCCGAACGGGCGTCTCCCGGCTGCAAGACATGCCGGAACAGCATCGTTATTCATGTCGCCACGTCGTTGAAAGTGCGCTAAACCTGCACTAACACCGCGCTAGGGACGTGCTGGGGGCCCCATCCGGCCCGCGTCTTCCGCGGGACGATGGATCACCATTCTAGGCCAGCCCCCGGCATTATGTCACCCGTGGTTCCGGATTAGCGGAACAGTAGTGCCCCGGCGACGAAAGCCCCGCCGGCGCCGAGGAAGAGCACCAGTTCGACCGCCGCACGTCCGAGGTGACGGGCGGTGGTCCTCAGGCGAACAAGGCCGGCAGCATCACGACGGGGACCGGAGATTGGGATCAGCGACATCAGGAGGTCTATCGACTCCCTGCATCTGCTGCCGCATGCGGCGCGCGCGGGCGGCGTCATTCATCTTGCGGATGGGCGAGCGCACCCGACCTGGCGGGGCTTGGGAAGGGGTGGGTGTCTTTACCGGTCGTGCAGGCGCGGGCGTTATCGGTCCGCGTGATCCTGTCGCAGCGAGTTGCCGGACCTTGGCTGGCACGTTAACGGCCCGGCGCTTCAGCCGGTCGCCGGCGAGCCCGATACGTGGATC
>JAEZED010000086.1 GCA_023417885.1 Planctomycetota bacterium | reverse complement strand
GCCGTCGGTGGCTGACAGGGAACGGCGTCTTGCTTACTGCTGCTGCTGTTCCATGAGCTGCTTGACGTCGGCCGGCGGCTCGAAGCGGTTGGCGGGCATGTCGATGTTGGTCTCGACCTTTTCGAGGGTGACGACGTACTCGGTTCCCCCGCCGCTGGTGACGATGCGGTGAGGCTGCTTGAGCTTCACGTCGCCATCCAGCTCCTTGTAGTCGTGGAGGGTGTTCTCGAACTTCATCTCGCCCATGGGGGTTTCCTGGGTCGAGGCGGACTTGAGCTGGAGGCCGCTCTCGACGCTGTACCACGACTCGGAGGGGCTTCCGCCGTCCTTGGGCTTGAAGAGCAGGCGATAGGCGCGCTCTCCGTTGACCTCTTCAACTCCCTGCACCTCGATCGACTCGTAGTACTTCATCGGCTCCAGCGCGACCTGCATGTCGGCGTCGCGCGTGAGAGACTTGAGTTCCTCACCTTCGAGGAGGCGCGGCCCCTGCATCGGGTCGGTGCGCCAGCCGCTCTTGCCGTTGAGCCCCGTCTGGATCTCGCCCATGCCCTCGAGGGTGATCAGCGCGAGGAACTTGTCCGGGTGCTGCTGGAAGAGCTCGAACTTCCCTTCCATGCCCATCGCCGGCATCGAGAACTTCCCGACCGCGTGCTGGTTGCGCAGCCTCTGGTATGCCTCGGCGCCGCCCGTCGCATCGACGTACTTCTTCAGCACCTCTTCGGCGCTGGGCAGATCCTGCTGCTGGGCGCCCTCGGCCTGCTGCGTCTGCGCCTGGCGTTCCTGCGGCGCCGAAGCCAGTGCGAGGCCGGCAGACAGCGTCAACAGCCCGGCGCCGGCGGCCAGCGCCGAGAGGCGCATCGACCAGGCACGGGCTTTCTCGAATGTCATCGTCATCGGTTGTCCTCCAGAAGGAATCTTGCGTTGCTTGGGTCTGTCAGTGGACCGCGATAAAGGCGCCGCTGGCGTCCTCGTCACGGCTGGTTGTTCTGTGTCGACGGGCGGGTCGTGGCTTGAGTCGTCGGGGCGTCGGGCGTCGCCCCGGTCGCGGGGGAGCCGGCCTCGTCCGCAACGTCCGCTGGCTGCGTTGCGGGCGCTTCGCCTTCGGGCGCCGCCGGACGCGAGGCGACCTCCCGGCGGATCCATTCAGCGGCCGCCTGGAGCATCGGGTCCTCACCTGCCAGCAGGGTGGCGCGGTCGTACGGGACGACCTCGTCCGGCAAGACCCCATCCCCCTCCAGTCGTTTGGAGTCGGCGGTCTGGTAGTCCGCGAAGACGAAGAGGAAGCCATCTTCGTTGGGAAGACGGGTGAACTGTGCCGGAAGTGCCTCCCCGGCCGTGGCCAGGCCGAACACCCGCGCCCGGCCGATTCCCTGGAGTCCGCCGCTGAGCAACTCCGCGGCGCTCACGCTGCACGTGTCGGTCAGCACCGCCAGCGGGCCGGCGAACTGAACGGTTCGGGGGAAGATCACCAGCTTCAGCTCGGTTTCCCGCGTGTCGAGCGTTCCCATCGTCACGCCGCGCTCGTTCACGAAGTAGCCGGCGATGCCCGGCACCATCATGACGATCCCGCCCACGTTGCCGCGCACGTCGAGCACCACCCCGTCAACCGGATCCTCCGGGTTGGTGAAGTCGCGCATCGCCGCCTCCAGCAACGGCGAGAGGCGCGGCGGATCCATGAAGGCGTCGAAGCCGATGTAACCGAGGGTCACGCCTTCCTTCTCCTCGCGCCGCCACTCGAAGTCCACGCGCACCGGAGGGAGGTGCCCCAGGCGCGTCAACTCGCCCGGCGCCGCCTCGAGCTCGATCTCGACGGTGCGCTCCTGCCCGTCGCCGTCCATCAGGGTGACCTGCTTGCGCTCCCCCTCCTCGCCCTGGAGCCGGCCCATGAGCGCGAACGAAGCGTACATCTCCGGCTTCCCGTGGCCGCGGGCGGTGATCGCCTCCACGATCGTGCCGACCACCTCCTTCACGTCGTCCTCGCCGATCCGCAGCAGCTGCCATCCGGGCTGGACGCCCGCGGCCTCGGCGCCGCTGCCGGGCTTCACTTCCGTCACCAGCACCTCGCGCGACTCCGGATCGACAAGGCGGACACGCATCCCCGTGTCCCCTTCGACCGAGGACTGCGGCACATCGCCCTCTTCTTCCCCGCCCTCGCCGTCGCCCGACTGCGCGGATGCATCTTGACCGGCAAACGTCTCGTAAGCGCTGGCCGGGATGATCGCCATGTGCGACTGGCCGAGCAGGTCGATCATCTCCTGCATGTGCTGGCGCGCCTCGGCCACGCTCCCGGCCTCCTCCACCCGCGGCCGGTACTTCTCGCGGGCCGCATCCCAGTCGACGCCACCCAGCTCCGCGTCGTAGTGGCGCTCGTCGATCGTCCGCCACACGATGTCGAAGCTCTCCAGGTTCTTGCGCTGAATCTCGGCCAGCTCTTCAGCCGCCGTCGCGCCGGGCGCCTCGGCGGTGGGCATCGTCGCCGGCGCCTCGGGCCCGCCGGAACTTCCGTCATGCACCGACGCGGGCGGGCCTTCCGAGCGGGTGCACGAAAGCAGCAGGCTCGCACCGACGGCTGCGCCGGCCGCCATGCTGAGCACACGACGGAGGGCAAAGCGCGAGGAGATCAACTTTGGATTGCTTGGGAGATGGACCATGGCAGGGGTTGTCAGACGATAACGGGCGGGAAGTCTCACCGGGGGCGCACGAAATGTCCACCTTCGCTCGTGAAAGCGGCCCATCCCACCGTTCTGTATGGTTCAGACCCGCACCCCGCGGTCAGTCGGGCACGTTGTTGTTGCCGCCTGCCGACCCTTCCTGCACGCGGGAAATGCGATGCATGCGTTCCGGACGACCGTCCGTGCCACCCTTGGCCGGCTTGCGCTTGCGCGACGCCTTCACGCCATCCGCCCGCCGGGGGCGGAGGGCCGGGCCGCCGAACGTTCCGATCGTGATCAGGTGACCCTCGCGCCGGCGGTTCCCCTCCTCCAGCAGGCCGCGGATGGCGAGCAGGTGCTCGTTGAGCTCCGCCAGTCCTTCGTCGGTGAGCCAGGTCGTGTCGAGCCGGCCCCACGTGTTCTGCCCGGGCCCGGTGCCGACCATGGCGGGGTTGCCCAGGGCTGCGTCGAACACGCGCCCGGCCAGCCGAAGCAGCGCCCCCGAAAGCTTGCGCATCTCGTCCACGTTGCGCCCGGTGGCGGGCTCGATCTCGAACAGCAGCGTGTCGTACGCCAGGTCGTAAATCGTCTCGACCTGCTTCCCCACCGGTCGCTGGCCCACTTCCCGGATCAGCCCGGCCTCCTGAAGCTTTCGCAGGTGGTGATACAGCCCGTCAGCCGGACGGTCCATCTGCCGCGCGAGCTCAGCGACGCTGCACGGCGCCGCCGAACGCATTTGCTCGAGGATCTCGAAGCGCGTGGGGGAGGTGACCGCTTCCCAGTGCTGCGGGGAGTTGAGCACCAGCGCGCGCCCGCGCCCCGGCGTGCCCTCGGGAGCCGGAGCGTTGGTCGACACAGGCGCTTCCGGTTCCGCGCGTGCCGGCGCGTGACCGGGCGAGCCGGCGACGACGTCCGCCGCCGGCGAAGCGTTCTCCTTGCCTGGAGTCACGGATTCTTCCACTCTCATATAACGTCGTTCGACTGCGTTAATTATTGCTGCAAAGCAGCTTATTGCCACTTGCGACCCGAATCACCGCCGCCGCGCAAAAAAAGTGACCGCGCCAGTCGCCCGGCGCGGTCACTCACTTCTTCGCGGGCGGCGCCCTCCGCCGGCACGCCGCGTCGCAATTACGCCTCGGCTTCCTGAAGCTCCTGCGTCTTGTTCTGGGCCGGCGCGCCCTTCGACCCGGCACGCGCGCCGGTGGCGACGGGGGTGCGCTTTTCGGCCAGACGCGTCGCCTTGCCGACCCTGTCGCGCAGGTAGAAGAGCCGCGCGCGACGCACCTTGCCGCTGCGCTTGACCTCCACCTTCTCGACGTTCGGCGAGTGGTACGGGAAGATGCGCTCCACGCCCTCGCCCGCGACGATGCGGCGAACCGTGAAGTTCTTCGACGCCCCGCGGCCGCGGATCTGGATCACGTCGCCGCTGAAGCGCTGGAGGCGCTCCTTCTTGCCCTCGACGATGCGGTAGTAGACGTCAACCGTGTCGCCGACGGCGAACTTCGGCACGCCGTCCTCCGGCTTCAGCGAGGACTGCTCGGCGGCTTGGATCAGGGGGTGGATCATGGCTCTTCAAACCTTCGTCGCAGGGGTCCGACTGTTGGCGCCGGCGTCGGTCGGGCCGACCGGCAGCGCCCGGACATGCGCTCGTATAAGGCCTTAGGTTCGTTTACGAAAACGGGGTCGCGATCGTAGGAGGGGACGATCGTGTGAATCAACCGCCGGTCGCCCCGGGTCCGCCGGATTCCGATCCGCCAGTCTCGGGAGGCGGCGCTCCCCGGCCGCGACGCCGGGCGGCCTTCCTCGCCTGTCGCTCGGCCTCGGCTTCACGGAGGCGGGCCTCGTAGGGGGCGAACAAATCCGGCCGGCGCTGACGCGTCCGAGCCTCCCGCTGCTCCCGGCGCCACCGCGCGATGGCGGCGTGGTCGCCGCCCATGAGCACCCCGGGAACGGCCCGGCCGCGCCACTCCCGCGGGCGCGTGTAGTGCGGGTGCTCGAGCAGCCCGTCGGCCCCGGAGGCGAAGCTGTCTTCGGATGCGCCCTCGTCGTGCCCGAGGACGCCCGGCACCAGTCGCACCACGGCATCCAGCACGACCATCGCCGCCAACTCCCCGCCGGAGAGGACGAAGTCGCCGATGCTGACCTCGTCAGGCTGGTACTCCTCCACGAATCGCTCGTCGTATCCCTCGTAGTGCGTCGCGATCAGCAGCAGGCGCTCAACGCCGGCGTACTTGGTCGCCAACTCGTGGCTGAAGGGACGCCCCGTAGGCGTCAGGATCACCCGGCGCGCCGGCCGCTCGTCCTGCGCCTCGGCTGCATCGACGGCGGCGGCGAGGATGGGGGCCATCATCACCATGCCCGGGCCACCGCCGAAGGGGCGGTCATCGACCTTGTTGTAGTTTCCCTCGCCGAAGCTGCGGATGTCGGTGATGTGGTAGCTGACGTGCCCCTTGTCAGCGGCCCGCCTGGGAATGCTCGTCGAGAGCAGCGGGGCGTAGAGCTCCGGGAAGAGCGTGACGATGTCGATGCGCAGCGGCATTTGAGAGAGAGCGGAATGCGAGAATGCGGAACGGGCCGAAGCATGCCTCCGGCCATTCCGCATTCAGCCTTCCGCATCCGGCGCATGCCGGCGGGACCTATTCGCTCTTGGCCTCGGCCTCGGCGGCTTCGCCCTCGGGCTTCTTGGGCTTGCCGGGCTTGGGGAGGCGGAGCATCTTGTGCTCGACGCCAGCCTTCTTCAGGAAGCTGGAGACGGTCTCGCTGGGGATGGCGCCCTGGTCAAGCCAGTAGCGGGCGCGGTCGAGATTGACCACGAACTTCTTACCCTCGTCCTTGGCGATCGGGTCGTAGAAACCGAGCTCCTCGATCACCGCGCCATCGCGCGGGCTACGGGAGTTGATGGCATTGACGCGGTAGAACGGGCGGTGCTTACGACCCATCCGCTTAAGGCGAATCTTTACGGCCATGGCGGCAAATCCTTATGATGTCCGGCTTAACGCTAACCTCGCCCCGGTGGTGCGGCGCGAAGATCGCCGAGTATAGGGGGGCCAGGAGCGTAGGCAAGCGAATCCGGCGGGTCGAGCGGCGCGCGGCCGTCCCCGCCGGGCCATTCTGAACGCATACTCATGTTCCTGGAGCGCCTCGTACGCTGGATCCTCACGCCACGTCCCAAGGTCACGCTCGGGGCACGTGGCGAGCGCGAGGCGGAGCGCTTCCTCCGGCGAAAGGGGCTCCGCATCCTCCACCGCAATTGGCGGTGCGAGGGTGGGGAGGTGGAT
The DNA here is from genome assembly GCA_023417885.1 of Planctomycetota bacterium. GTDB lineage: Bacteria > Planctomycetota > Phycisphaerae > Tepidisphaerales > Tepidisphaeraceae > JAEZED01. Next base: position 23,002 of record JAEZED010000086.1, on the reverse strand, counting down.
CTGATCGCTCAGGACGGCCGATGGCTCGTCTTCGTGGAGGTCAAGACGCGTCGCGGCGAGCACGTGCGGCCGGAGGATCAGGTTCATTCCTTCAAGGAGAACCGCCTGCGCCACGCGGCGGACGTCTACCTGGCGCGTTACCGGGACGACCCGCCGCCGCTGCGCTTTGACGTGGTGGCAGTGGTCTGGCCGGAGGGGAGTCGGCGTCCGCTGATCCGACACGAGGAGCGGGCTTTCGAATAGGAGACGAGCAGTGGGGAGTGCGTGGCAGGGTCGAGTGAGCGCGCACAAGAACGGCCTGTGCTCCCGAAGGGGCACGGGCCGCTTGCTGTTCAGGACAGATGACGCTCAGGCGAAGCGACGCCGGCTGACGACGATTCCGCCGATCAGCACCAGCCCGCCGAGGGCAGCGGAGGGAGTGGGCACCGAGCTGATCGCCGGGTCCCAGCTGGCAAGCTGCTTGACCTTGGCCTTGACGGTTGCGCCGTACTTGTACCCCTCGTTGAGGCCGAAGAGCCCGAGGTTGAAGACCTCATCGGTGAGCGTGACGCTGAAGTGTCGATCGGCAACCTCGATGACCGCCGGGCCGTCCCACGAGACGTGGCCGGCCTGGAGGAAGCCCAGGAGGCTCGCCCCGACGGTCTTGCCCTCAACGGTGGCGCTGGCGTCCGGCACCGAGAAGATAAGGGTCGCGGAGATATCGCGAGCCGTCTTGTCGTCCGGGTTAACGTGCGTCTCGTTCGTCCAGATGTCGAAGAACGCGAACATCTCATGCTCCCAGTCATCCAGCCAGAAGCCGTGGCCGGCGATGTTCTCGACGTACGTCTCGATGACCAGCCCGTTATCCGGCGGAGGCGGGTTGTAGGCGGTGACGCTCGAGCCGGAGCCAATCTCGTAGTAGAGGCTGTCCGCGAAAGCAGGAACCGCAGTAGCGAGAAGCACGGCTGACGCCGCGAGCGAACGACGAAGCAACTGTTTCATTGAAGTACTCGACCCCTTTTCTGTCACAAGTTCTAGACAAGATGCAAGCTACCGACACCGTATGTCACACGCCAGAAGAAACGTGGATTCAAAAATAATTTTTCGGACGTATCCAGGGCGATCCATGTGGCGATGGCGGGATGTCTCACCGAACGCTTCGCCCGCCGTCGAGGCGGAGGGTCTGGCCGGTGACGTACCGCCCCGAAACACATAGAAACTCCACGAGATTCGCGACGTCCTGCGGCGTGCCGGCACGCCCGAGCGGGACACGCTTCAGGTATCGGTAACGCGACGCTTCGGGCATATCCGCCGGCCATTCCACTACGCCTGGCGCGATCGCATTTACCGTTACAGACGGTGCGAGCTCCCGAGCAAGACTTTTCACCACGTTTTCCACAGCCGCTTTGCTCATGCTGTAGGCCGCATATGCCGGGCCCGGCCGGTCGAGCTGCTCGTCGCTCATGACGATCACGCTTCCGTCCCCCCCGGCCGCCTTCAGCAGCGGGGCGAGCCTGCCGGTCAGCAGGATGGGCGTTTCCACGTGAATGGCCAGCAGTCGCCGAAGTTGTGGCAGGTTTGCCTCCAGCAGTCCGCCTCTTTCATAGAGGCTGGCGTTGTGCATGAGCAGGTCGAGTCGGGCGAAGCGGCTGCTGAACGCGTTCGCCACCCGTTCGGCGGCGGCCTGCGGGTCGGCGGAGTCGGCCTTGATGGAAAGAAACTCGCGCCCGAGCCCCTCGACGCGCTCGGCGAGAGTGGAGGCGTCCTCGGCACTGGTGTTCCAGGTGATGGCGATATCCCAGCCCCGCTCGGCCAGGTGCAGCGCGACCCGACGCCCGACGCGCCGGGCGCCACCGGTGATGAGGGCGATCCTGGTCTGATCCATGCCCAGAGGCTATCGCGCACCGACGTGGGAGGGGGTGACAAGAACAGTTGCAGCCGCACGGATGTGAACGGCTTGCAACATTTTCGAGTTGACCGCGTGCAGGAGCGTGGGCAATATCCCCACCTCGACTTCGAGCAGTTCGTCCCTGACCCGGAGGTACTTATGCAGTACCGCAGCCCGCACAGCCTGACGCCCGCGACCGATCCGGTCGCTGCGCGCGTCGATGCCGTGCGCCTCCACATCCGGGCCTCGCTCTTCGTCACGAACATCAAGAGCGTCGGCGCCACCCGCTGACCGCCTGCGTCGCGATATACCCGAACCACACGGGCTTCGCGGCCCGTGTGGTTCTCGTATGCGGCCCGGGCACCTGCTTCGCTTCCCGGGCGACTAACTCCGCGAAGGAACAGCACCCTCAGGGAAGGGGCGACTTCTCATGATTCGCAAGATCGTTGATTCAGATTCAAACCACGACCCCCAGGCCCAGGACCTGCTCGCTCAGCTCCCGGCGGCGCCGATTCCGCAGCTTGCCGAGGCAATCGCCGGCCGGCGCGTCGTGGCCGACGCCGAGTTCGACCTCGACGAGAGCCTCCGTTACGCCAAGCGGTTCGTCGTGCTCGTGGAAGGGTTCGAGCCCCGCGGCGCCGAAGCGGACGCGGCTGTGGTGTACACGCGCGCCAACGGCTCGACGCAGGAGCTGCGCGTGCCGATGCTGGCGGAGGCGCGGCTGGACGAGGCGCTGGGGCTCGACCGGCTGATCCTGGTCGAGCGCGCTGGCGCGCGGCACGAGCTGCCGTTCTCCAGGCGTCACCGGCTGGAGATGAGCCGGTTTCACCAGCGGCTCTCGAAGCGCATCGACGGCGACGGGGGGCCGGACCTGGCGATCCCGATGGGCGAAGACGACCCGGAGGACGAGTCGGAGTTCGACACCCCGCGCCGCCGGGTGCTGCTGCGCCTGCTGGAGGTGGCCCGGCCGTACCGCGCGCGCCTGCTGGGCGCGCTGGCGCTGAACGTGGCCAGCGCCATCCTGAACGTGCTGCCGGCCTTCCTGACGATGTTCGTGATCGACTCGGCCGTCAATCCGCAGACGACGGCCGGGATGACCGCGGACGAGCGCGTGGGAGCGCTGCTCTTCTGGACGGGCATCTACGCGCTGGCGGCGCTGGCGATGTTCGTGTCGTACTGGGGCCGGCTGAGGCTCCTGTCGTACGTGGGCAGCCACGTGGCGGGGGACCTACGCGACAAGGTGTATCGCCACCTGCACAGCCTGTCGATGCGTTACTTCGGTAAGCACCGGGTCGGTTCGCTGATCACGCGCGTGACCAGCGACACCGACCGGCTGTGGGACTTCATCGTGTTCGGCAGCGTCGACTTCATCAAGAACGTGCTGATGATGGTCGCGGCGGCGAGCCTGATGGCCTGGGCCGACTGGCGGCTGGCGCTGATCGCCCTGTCACCGGTGCCGTTCGTGGCGGTGCTGACCTGGTGGAAGAGCAACGTGATGACGCGGCTCTTCGGCCGGCTGTGGACGTATTGGTCGCGCCTGACGGCGGTGGTGGGCGATGCGATCCCCGGCGTGAAGGTCGTGAAGGCCTTCGCGGGGGAGGGGCGCGAGGTGGATCGCTTCGCCCGCCGCAACCGGGAGTTCACGGACGACGAGTACCGCGCGATCAAGGTGTGGGTGAACCTCCAGCCGATCGTGGAGGGGACGATGATGCTCAGCCGCGTGATCATCCTCGTGGCGGGTGGATGGTTCATCATCCGCGGCTCCGCCGGAGGCGAGGCGGCGACGGGGACGACGCTCGGAACGCTGGTGATGTTCCTTTCGATCGTCGGCTTCTTCCACATGGCGATCCAGGACATGGCGCAGAAGCAGCGGATGGTGACGCGTGCCGCGACGAGCGCGCAGCGCGTGTTCGAGGTGCTGGACACGCGCCCGGAGATCACGAGCAAGCCGGACGCCGTGCTGCCGGGCCGGATCGACGGGAGCGTGGAGTTCCGCGACGTGAGCTTCAGCTACGACGGCACCAAGCCGGTGCTGCGCCACGTGAGCCTGAAGGTGGCGCCCGGGCAGATGGTGGGCCTGTGCGGGCACAGCGGCGCGGGGAAGAGCACGTTCGTCAACCTGATCAGCCGCTTCTTCGACGTGAGCGACGGGGCACTGCTGATCGACGGCGTGGACGTGCGCGACTACGACCTGGCCTGGCTGCGCGGCAACGTCGGCGTGGTGCTCCAGGATCCGTACCTGTTCTACGGCACGATCGCCGACAACATCCGCTACGGGAAGCCGGAGGCGTCGCTGGCGGAGGTGATCGAGGCTGCCCGGGCCGCCAACGCGCACGACTTCATCGTCGCGCTGCCGGACGGATACGACACGCTCGTCGGCGAGCGCGGGCAGAGCCTTTCGGGCGGAGAGCGCCAGCGGGTGAGCATTGCCCGGGCGATCCTGCACAACCCGAAGGTGCTGGTGCTCGACGAGGCGACGAGCAGCGTCGACACGAAGACGGAGCGGCAGATCCAGGAAGCGCTGGACAGGCTGATGCAGGGCCGCACCACCTTTGCAATCGCCCACCGGCTCAGCACGCTGCGGAACGCCGACCTAATCGTCGTGCTCGACCAGGGCCGGATCGTGGAGACCGGCACGCACGACCAGCTCCTTGCCCTCTCCGACGAGGATGGCGAGGGCCACTACGCGAAGCTGTACAAGGCCCAGGCCGACATCGCCGCCGACATGCTGGTGGAGGCGTGATCACCGGAGGCGAGCACCAATGGAACGAAGGAGCAGGCCACGAATGTCACGAATGGCACGAATGGAGCCGGATGGGATTGGCCGCGTCCGCCCGAGGCTGTCGGGGCGAGTGACTTGATCCTGCGTTGCGGGCCAAGGCCCTCGGCCAACATTCACTTCCCTCGTTCGTGTTCATTCGTGTCATTCGTGGCCGCTGAACCTGTAACGGAGAATCGATGACCGCCACATATCCCGAGGTTCGCCTGAACGAGGCCGGGGAGCTGATGCTCGAGACGGCCCGGGGACCGAGGCGCGTCCGCGCCTTCCGGAGCTTCCCGTGGACGGCGCCGGAGAAGTTCATCGTCCTGCGCGAGGATGTCGAGGAGGACCCGGAGGAACTGGCGACGATCGCCGATCTTGCCGACCTGCCCGCCGAGGCGCGTGCGGTGATCGAGGCGTGGCTGGCGCGCCACACCTTCATCCCGAAGATCACGCGCGTGCTCGTCGTGAAGTCGGGGAACAACGCGCTGCTGTTCCACCTCGAGACCGACCGCGGCGAGCGGCGGATCAAGGTGATGGAGCGGGAGGACATGCGCCCCCTGGCCGACGGGCGAACCCTCATCCGCGACGCCTCCGGCGTCGTCTACGAGCTTCCGCCGATGCACACGCTCGACCACCACAGCCAGGAACAGCTGAGGCTGGTGCTGTGATCATGCCTGGGTCGTGCGCGCTGCGGCGGGTCGCCGCTGCTACAAGCGCCGGACACTGCCCCTCCCAGCGCCGCGCACGACGAGCATGCGCGCAGCGTCACGCGGCGTGTTGTCCCTCGCGACTGCCAGAGCAGTTCCTGTCGTATTCCATGAAGACTGCTGCTCAAGTCGTCACGCCGGCCAGCCGAACAGTCGCAGGCAGTTGATCGTTGTGAGGGCGTCGATTTCCTCGACGCTCACCCCGCGCACCTCCGCCACCCAGGCCGCCGTGTACATCACCCATGCCGGCTCGTTCGGAAACTTGCCGCGCATCGGCTCCGGCGAAAGGTACGGGGCGTCGGTTTCCACGAGCAGCCGGTCCGCCGGCGTCATCTTCACGACCTCCCGCAGGGCGTCGCTTTTCTTGTATGTCACCGGCCCGGTGAAGCCGAGGTAGTAGCCGCGATCGAGGATGCGGCCGGCCTCGGCGGCGGTGCCCGTGAAGCAGTGGAACACCGCCGGCACCTCCGGAAAGTCCGCCATCACCGCCAGGCATTCGTCCACGGCGCTTCGGCTGTGAATGACGACCGGCTTGCCGATGCGCTGCGCGAGCCGCATCTGCTCGATGAACACCGCCCGCTGCCGGTCGGCGTGCGTCGTGTCGTGGTAGAGATCGATCCCCGTCTCCCCGACGGCGAGGACCTTCGTCTCGCCCACCAGGTCCGTAAGCGGGCCGGCGACGTCGGCGGGGGCGTCGTGGGCGTGGGAGGGATGCACACCGACGGTGCAGGCGACGTCGTCGCGCGACATCGCCAAGTCCAGCGCGCGGCGGCTGTCGTCGAGGGTGGTGCCGATGGTGATGACGCCGGCGACGCCCGCCTCATGCGCGCGGCGGAGCACGTCGTCGATCTGCCTCACCAGCGGGTCGTAGGTGAGATGGCAGTGGGAGTCGATCACGCCCCACAGTAGCAGAGGCCTCCAGCGTCTGAAGGAATTGTCGCGGGCAGAGGCCGAAAGCCTCTGCTACTGCTCCACCCGACGGGTCGTCGGTAAAGGGCAGCGGCGGGTCGCCGCCACTACAAGCGCAGGGCCTGCTCCACGGCGTACTGAATCGTCTCGTAGTCGAAGCCGCGCCGCTGTAGGAAGCCGACGAGGCGGCGCCGGGCGGTGACGGCGTCGTAGCGGGCCAGGGACGCGGCGCGCTTGCGCGCGACCTCGAGGGCGGCAGCGCGCGGGTCGATGTCGGCGTAAGCCTCCGCGGCGGCGCGCTCGGCGGTGGAGCGGTCGATGCCGGAGCGGCACAACTCCTGGATAGCGCGCTGGCGCCCGACCTTTTTCACCTTTGCCTGGTCCGCCGCCTTGCCGCGGGCGAACTGCTCGTCGTTCACGTACCCGAGCCGCTTGAGGTTGTCGATAACGGCATCGACGGCGGCGGGCCCGTAGTCGCGCCGGCCGAGCTTTTTGCGCAGCTCGCGCTCGCTCTGCATCCGCATCCCCAGCAGGCGCGTGGCATGGTCGAACGCCTCCTGCTGAACCTCTCCCTCCTCGATCTGCCGGCGCAGCGCGTCGTCGATGCTCATTCCCTCGCGCAGGCGGAAGCGGGCGACGACGTTCACGTTGCACCCGAAGGCGAACTCCCCGTCGATGTAGACGCTCCGCCGATTCTTGCGGCGCTTCTGTTCTTCGATCTTCGTGATCGTTGCCATGCGCGACAGCGGTCAGCGGATGAACCAGACCCACAACGTGACGGTGCCCCATGCAGCGAGGGAAGTGAAGTAGACCGGGCGCATCACGCGAAACCAGCCCCTGTGCCATCGCGTCAGCGCCAGCAGAGCGCCTCCCGCCAGCAGCCAAAGGGGCATCTCATGGATCAGGTTCAACTGGATGGCAAGGCGCACCGTGCCGCAGCCACTGCCCGCCTCGTCCACCCACAGAGCCCCCATCCGTACAGTCTCCCAGATGCATCGGCCAGAGCCCGCAGCCACCAGGATTCCAGCGATCGTCGCCAGCACGCGCCTGACCGGGCCAGCAGTGTTCGCCACCTCCGCACCGCGGGCAAGGTAGTCGAGAGGAACTGGCGCCTGAGCGCTCATGACGACACCATCCTACCTTCTCTTCCTCTTCTTGTTGCGGTCCTTCTTCTCCATCTTCGTCGTCCCCTTCGTGCGCAGCGACCCGGGCGTTCCGCCTGCCGCGGCCATGCCGGATAAGCCGCCGCCCATCAGGCCGCCCATGAGCCGCTTCATCCCGCCGAGCCCGCCGCCCGCCATCGACTTCGTCAGGCCGCGCATCGTCTCGAACTGCTTCACGAACTGGCCCACGTCGGTCGGCGCCGTCCCGCTGCCCCCCGCGACGCGCCGGCGGCGCGCGCCGTCCAAAAGCTCCGGCTTCTTCCGCTCCTCCCGGCTCATCGAGTCGTAGATGGCGCGCATCTGCGTCATCATCCGCTCCATCTCCGGTCCCGCCATGCTGCCGGCGCGGGCCAGATCCCCCATGCCCGGGATCATCCCCAGCACCTTGCTCATCGGCCCGAGCCGCTTGATCTGGTGCATCTGGCTCATGAAGTCATCCAGCGTCAGCTCCCCCTTCATCATCTTCTTCTGGATGCGCTCCGTCTCCTCCTGGTCGAACTTCTCGATCGCCTCCGTCGCCAGCGCCACCACGTCGCCCATCCCGAGGATGCGCTGCGCCATCCCCTCCGGCCGGAACTCCTCCAGCCCATCCAGCTTCTCACCGACGCCCAGGAACTTCACCGGCTTGCCCGTCACGTACTTCGCAGAGAGCAGCGCGCCGCCGCGCGTGTCGGAGTCGAACTTCGTCAGGATCAGACCGTCCAGCTCCAGCTGCTCGTTGAAACGCTTGGCCGTGTTCACCGCGTCCTGGCCCGTCATCGCGTCCAGCACGAGGTAGATCTGGTGCGGGTTGACCGCCTTGTTCACCTCGCCCAGCTCCGCCATCAGCTCTTCGTCGATCGCGAGCCGGCCGGCCGTGTCGAGGATCAGGATGTCGCGACCCTGCTTCTTCGCCTCCGCGACCGCCGCCCGCGCCACGGCGACGGCGGCGCCCTTGCCGACCTTCCCATGCTCCGCCGCCTTGCTCTTGTCGGCGTAGACGGGCACGCCGGCCTGCTGTCCGACGACGACGAGCTGGTCGATGGCGGCGGGGCGCTGGAGGTCGACGGCCGCCAGCATCGGCTGGTGCCCGCGCCGGACGAGGAGCTTGGCGAGCTTGCCGCAGGTGGTGGTTTTGCCGGAGCCCTGGAGGCCGGCCATCATGACGATGGTGGGGCCGGGGGTGACGGTGTAGATCTTCGGATCGACGGGGCCGAGCAGGGCGACGAGCTCGTCGTAGACGATCTTCACCATCTGCTGAGCGGGCTGGAGGGTCTTGACGACCTCCGCGCCGATGGCCTTCTCGGTCACGTTCTGCGTGAACTCCCGGACGACCTCGAGATTGACATCCGCCTCGAGCAGGGCGGTGCGCACCTCGCGCATGGCCTCGCGGATGTTCTCCTCGGAGATCTTCCCCCGGCCGGCGAGGTTGCGGAAGACGGTGTTGAAGCGGTCTGTAAGTGCGTCGAACATAAGGGCCGAGATTGTAGGGTCACTCGTCCCCAGGCGCACATCTTCGGGTGCGGATGCCGGATGTCGGGCACAGCGGCGGGTCGTTTCGTGCCGATCTGCTACAAAGAGGCGTTGAGCGGCTGTACAGTCTTGGGCGCATCTCGTTGCGGGGCTTTTGCAGAAGCAGTCATGCCTGAGTTCGATTGCATTACGTGCGGCACGAAGCTCAAGGCGGCCGACAGCCAGGTCGGAAAGTTCGTCCGTTGCCCGCGCTGCAAGACGACCATGCGGGTACCCGCCCCCGGGGCCGGGCCTGCCGTCGCGGCCCCGCCGGTACCGCCGCCCGTCTTCTCCGCCGGCGCCGTCGGGGCTAGGCGATACGGCTTCAACTGCCAGTACTGCTCGAGCCGACTGGAGGCGACGACCGCCATGGCGGGGCAGGAGGGACACTGCCCGACCTGCGGCAACACGATCATCATCCCGATCCTCGACCGCTACGGCCGGCTCATCGACCCGATGACCGGCAAGGTCATCAAGCAGGATCCGCACCCGGTGCACGCCTACGCGGCGGCGGGGGAGCGGGCGCCCAAGATCCTGCGCGACGAGCAGGGACGCCAGTTCATCGGCTGCCCGCGCTGCGGCACGGTGAATGCCATCAGTGCCAACAACTGCAAGAACTGCGGCATGCCCTTCACGATGGAGGGCACGACGCTCGAGGCGGCCGGGGCGAGCAACGGCTTTGCGATGGCCTCACTCGTGCTCGGCATCATCGGCCTGCCTGCCTTCTGCACGATCATCATCCCGCTGCTGGCGGTCATCTTCGGCATCATCGGGCTGAACCAGACGATGGGGGAGAGCGCCGACAGCGGCGGGCGTGGCCTGGCGATCGGCGGGCTCGTCTGCGGAGGCCTGGGCCTCATGCTGGGCATCGCGATGTTCCTGCTTTAGCATCCGCGCTTCAGCGAGCCGCGCCATGGTCATCCGCAGCCTGACACCGGAGGATGCGCCCGCTTACGTCGCCCTGCGGCGCGAGATGCTTGCCGATTCCCCCTGGGCCTTCGCGGCCAGCCCGGAGGAGGACAGGGCGCTGGATCCCGCCTTCGTCGCGATGCAGGTGCAGGAGCCGGGGCAGGCGATCATCGGCGCGTTCGACGAGGATGGCGCGCTTCGTGCCGTCGCAGGCATCTTTCGACAGCGTCACCCGAAGATGGCCCACCGGGCGCATGTCTGGGGCGTCTACGTGACGCCGGCGGCGCGAAGGCGCAACCTCGGCCGGCAGGTCGTGAGCCTCGCCCTGGAGATCGCCCGCTCATGGCCCGGGATCACCAGCGCCGGCCTCTCCGCCAGCGCTCGCTCGACCGACGCCTGCCGGCTCTACGAGGCGCTCGGCTTCCGCGCGTGGGGGTGCGAGCCGGGAGCGCTCGTCCTCGACGGCGAGGCCATCGACGAGATCCACATGGTGCTCTTCTTCGAGTGAGGCATGGGCCGGACTCAGCCGGCGATGCTGAGTCGCTCGACCTGCTCGGTCGCGCCGGTCGGGATGGCGAGGTTGCGCGCGACGTCGGAGGCCTTGTGGCGGGCTGTCTGCTGCATCAGCAGCACCCACGTCTCGCGCTGGTATCGCAGGAGGCGTGCGGCATCCTCGAGGGAGGCGGCGTCGTGGGAGATGTTCGCCTCCACCAGGCGCAGGTAGAGAAAGGTGTAGAGCGCCGACAGGTTGCGGCACATCTCCGGCGCCACGTCCGGGCGCAGCGAGCAGTTGAGCTCAAGCAGGATGTTCTGCGCGCGGGTGAGCGCTTCGTAGCTGCGGTCGAACTGCTTCTGCTCCAGCGCGGCGCGCCCCTGGTCGATGAACCGGATCGCTCCGTCGTAGAGCATGAGCTGGAGCTGCTCCGGCGTGGCCGTCAGGATCTTGGTGCGCAGGTAGCTCGTAGCCGGGTTCGCCGCCGACGGGCCCGCGCGCGGCGGGGCGGCGACGGCGGATTGCGGAGCGACACTCTCGGATTCGGCAGGTAGGGACATCTGTTGTTGACGGCAGAGGTTGTCACGGGTTTGCCCGCCGTGGCCTTGCAGAGAGCGGCCTCCTGCCGCTGGTCACAAACTTCCCGCCGGCGCCGGTGCCGACGGTGGGGCTAATCCTTCTTGTTGGGCGAGAAGTCGATGGGCTGGATCGCCCCGATCTGCTGCTGCTGGAACTGCATGCGCGAGAGCGCCGTCTCCAGGTCGGCGAATTGCCGCTCCAGCCGCAGGCGCTTGCCCGCGAGCACGACCTCCAGGCGCTCGATCTGTTCCTCGAATCCCTCGGTGCGCTTGTTGAGCGTCTCGTTGGCGCGGGTCAGAACGCCGTCCACCGGATCCGTGAGCGTCGTGATCCCCTCCTGGAGCAGGTGCCCGAAGCCGGTGGCGGTCGCGGTGAAGAACCCTCGCACCGCCTCCGGGTCATCGGCCCACGCGGCCTGGAACTTCTCCTCGTCCAGCTCCAGCGTCGCGCCGCTGCCGATGCTCAGGCCGATGTCGGCCAGGATGCGGTACTTCGGGTTCCCCGACTCGAAGACGCGCGTCAGCAGCCCGTAGACCTGCCGCTCGATCCGGCCGACCACCGGCTCCCCCAGCAGCACGCCACGCTGGCCCGTGGCTTCGTTGAACTTGCTGTTGTCGTCGATCGTCTTGCGCAGGGCGTTGAACGACTCGACGAACTTCCCCAGCTCCGCCACGACGTTGCTCACGTCGCGGCGCACGCTCACCGTCGTCGGCGTGTCGCTCACGCGCTCCAGGTGAAGCGTCAGGCCCGGAATGATGTCCTTCACGTCGTTCGAGCCGCTCGTCACCAGCAGCGGCGACTCGGCCCCCTCGGCCCCCACGAAGACCGCCGCGTCGCGGGCCTGGCTCATCGTGCTCATCGACAGCGACGTTTCGCCGGCGTCGAAGACGAATGCGCCGCGCTCGCCGCCTTCGCGCGCCGTCAGCGAGAGGCGGAACGGGTTGCTCCCGCCGGCGTTCAGGATCTCCGCCCGCGCCGCGAAGCCCAGGTCGTTGATCTTCTCGCGCACGTCCTCCAGCGAGTCCGTCTCCGACACGTCGATCCGAACCTCGAACGAGCCGTCGATCACGCCGTCCGCCGACTCGCCCGCCAGACGAAGATCCTGCGCGGTCCCACCCTCCATGTCCTCCACCTTCAGGGCCGAACCGCCCCCGGCCGTGTCCTCCAGCAGGATCCCGTCCCCGTTGTCGTTGATCCGCGCCGTCACGCCGAACGTCCCGACCGCCGTGTTGATCGTCTTCAGCAGGTCGCCGACCGTCCGGGCGTTGCTCGTCCGGAAGTCCACCGCCGCCTGCTGGCCCGCGCTGGTCGTGATCCGGATGCGGCCCAGGTCCACGCCCTTGCCGCCGTTCAGCGCGGTCAGCGACGTTCCGGAGGTGAGCCAGGCGCGCTGGAGGTTGGCGCCGCCGGCCGTGCCGTCCACGTGGTCGCCCGCCCAGCCGAGCGTCTGCGCGAGGGTTCCAGCCGCCAGGTCGGTCACCGAGAGGGCGCCGGTTCCGCCGCTGGTGTCGATGAGATCGATCCCGTTGCCGGCGTTGTTCAACTGCGCCCGGACATTCGCGCCGGCGGCGTCGTTGATCGCCTCCAGGATCTCCGAGACATCCTGGACGCCCGTGAGGTCCACGGTCGCCGAACCGCCCGCGGCGTCGGTGATCTGGATCTGCCCACCGGGAAGCCCGCTCCCGCCCAGCAGGCTGGCCGTGAGCACGCTGCCGTAGTTGGCGATCAGACGCCCGCCCGTGACCACGCCGCCCGCGGCGCTTGCCTCGAGCCCCAAGTCCGCCGCGGCGGAGGAGCCGTTCAGCCCGGCGATGCTCGTCTGTCCGCCTCCACCGCTGGTGTCGCGCACCCGAAGGCGATGGCCGTCTGCGGGATCAACCTCCAGCGCCGCCTTCCCCGCCGCGGCCGTGTTGAAGCCGTCGATCACGTCCCCCAGCGACGAGGCGCCCGACAGCAGCACGTCGAACGTGCTCCCGTCGGCCAGCGTCACGCGCATGCCGTCTCCCGTTCCGTTGGCCACGCCGCGACCGTCGTTCAGGTCTGCCAGCGCGCTCGTGCGACCGAGATAGACCAGATCCCCGCCCGTCACGACGTCTGACGCAGCGTCCGCGAGGATTCCCAGGTCCTCGGCCGTGTGACCGGTCACATCCTGGATGCGCAGGTTCCCCGTTCCGCCCCCGCGATTCGTGATCACCAGCCGGCTTTCCTCGACCGAGGCGGTGACGTCGACCGTGGCGGTGGCATTGATCCGGTCCGCCACGTCCTGGAGGGTGACGGCGTCGGTCAGGTCCACGTGTGCCATCCGCCCCTGGCGATCCACGACCTGGATCGTTCCCCGGCGCACCCCGGCGCCGGCGTTGAGCTCATCCAGCGACGCTTCCCGGCTCAGCCGCGCGTCCCCGAGCTCCAGCGAGATCGTTCCCGTCCCGACCGGCGAGGCGTCGGCGGTCGCGAAGCCGCCGGAGACCACCTGCTGGCTCTGCACGAGCCGCGCGACCCGGAAGCTGTAGCTCCCCTCGGGCGTGCTGGGCAGGGCGGTGGCGCGGAGGACCGTCTCGTCGCTGCTGGCGGCCGTCACCTGGTCAAAGGTGCTGGGCTTGCGGAGGGTCGTTCCGATCGACTTGAGCGAGCCGAGTCGCGTCGAAAGCTCGGTAAAGACGAGCTGGATCTTGGCTGTGGCCTGGATCCGGCCCTGGAGGTTCAGGATCGGCCGGCGCTCCAGCTCCATGAGCTGGTCGATGATCTCGGCGGAGTTGATCCCGCTGACGAGGCCGATGCCGGTTGAGATGGTGCCCATGAGGTGGTTTCGGCAGGCCTGGCCCGCCGCAATCGACATCGGACACCCGGGCCGTGAACTTGAAACCGCTTATCGGAGCCGGAGTTATCGGCCGTGAGAGGCCGGGAAAGGGGGTCGGCGTCGCGCCGGAGTCGATACGGTTGCATGGGGCTCGCGGCGTGCTATCCTGCCGAAGTTCGGGGTTGACAAGGCGATCGGCGGCAACGGTGGGGTTTATTATCGGAAGCCGGGCCGTCGATCCTCGCAGTGGTCGACCGCGTATGTGGATGTGCAGGTCGCGTGGGGCGTGCGGGCGCCCCCGGCCGTCATTCCGGCTCCCAACCCACAGGCACGGATGTCCGACCCCAATCACTCCCAGCGCGCATTCCAGGAAGTTGGCGGGCAGACAGCCACGGCAGGCGACTCCGGTGGCCCGGCCGACTCCCCGGGCGCCAGCCCCGCCGCCGAGGCGGCGCCGGCCCAGAGCCGTGATGGCGCGCGCTCCACGACGGCAGCCTCCCTCTCCCCCTCGGCGCTGGATCTCACCGGATCGCCCGGCGGATCGGGCACCGTCGCCGCCTCCTCCAGCGCCTACGGCACCACGCGACCCAGCGGCGCGCGCGTGCCCAAGTGGCTCGGGAAGCGCGTCGGTCGCTTCCGCCTCGTGGCGCTGCTGGGCCGCGGATCGTGGGGGCGCGTCTTCGAGGCCGAGGACACCGTCCTGCGCCGGCGTGTGGCGCTCAAGCTCATTCCGGTGACGCCGAAGGAAGGGCAGCGCCCGGTCGATTTCGACCGCGTGATCCGCGAGGCCCGGGCCGCGGCGGCCCTGGAGCATCCGAACGTCGTGCAGGTCTACGAGGTGGGGCAGTACAAGGACCTGTTCTTCATCGCGATGGAGCTGGCCGAGGGCGGATCGCTCGAAGACATGATCCGCGCCACCGGCCCCATCGACGCGGTGCGCGCCTGCCACCTCATCGCGGAGGCGGCCGAGGCGCTGGCGATGGCGCACAGCTGCGGCATCGTGCACCGTGACGTGAAGCCGGCGAACCTGCTGCTGGGTCGGAACGGTCGCTGCAAGGTGAGCGACTTCGGCCTGGCGACGATGGAGGATCCCTCTGATCCGCACCAGTCGATGCGGGTTGCGGGCACGAGCTACTATGTGGCGCCGGAGGTTATCCGGGGCAACTCCGCGAGCGGGCGCTCCGACATCTACAGCCTCGGCGCCACGCTCTACCACATGCTCGCGGGCCGGCGCCCCTTCGAAGGGGGCAGCCGCAGCGAGGTGCTGCGCGCCCATGTGGACCAGGATCCACCCGACCTGCGCGAGCTGCGTCCCGACCTCGACCCGAAGCTGGCCGAGGTCGTCGAACGCGCGATGGACAAGGACCCCTCCAAGCGCTTCGCCGCGATCGACCAGTTCGGCAAGGCGCTGCGGCTCTTCACCATTCCGTCGGGTGCTCATGTGCCGGCGCCCCAGCCGCAGCGGCAGGCACGACCCGCCCCACGCCGGCCGCAGTTGTCCGCTCCACGCATGCGCGGCTGGCTCGCCATCGCCGGCGGCCTCGCCGCGGTGGCGCTGATCGTTGCGGTCACGCTCTTCCTGCGCGGCCCGGACGGCGGGGCGTCAGTCGTCTCCGCGGGGACGGGAACCGCGCCGAACCAGCCCCAGCCGCGGCAGGATTCGTTCGACGCGATGCCGAGCGCATCGGCGTTGCCCGTCCTGAAGCGGCATACGTTCCAGCTCGACACGCGGCAGTGGAACGATCAGCCGCACACGGTGTACGTGGCAGGCGAGTTCAACGAGTGGTCGACGATCACCCACCCGATGCACGACCCCGAAGGTGATCACGTCTGGACGCTCCAGGTCGAGCTCCCGCCCGGCGTGCACGCCTACAAGTTCATCATCGACGGCCAGCGCTGGTTGACCGACCCCGTCGCCGACATCTCCCTGGAGACGGCCGACGGTCACGGCGGACGAAACAGCGGCGTGCGCATTTCCGGCTAGCCGCGCGGCGATCGCGAACCGCGGAGCCGGGCACTGCGGCGAAGGGCGTCCTCACGCTCCCTGCGCGGCGCCGGTGGCGTCGTCGAGATCGGCGGTGCAGAACTTGCAGCGCTTCGCGAGGATCGGGATGTCGGAGAGGCAGAAGGGACACTCCTTCACCGTCGGCTCGCCCGGCGGCGGGGCGGTCTTCACGCGCGCCAGCGTCCCCTTCACGATCTTGATGACGATGAAGAAGATGACGGCGGCGACGATGAGGAAGTTGATCATCGCGCCCAGGAACAGGCCGTACTGTATCTGCGAGCCGTTGATCGTGAAGGAGAGCCCCTCGTATCCCTCCCCACCCGCGCCGATGGCGGCCAGGAGGGGCATGAAGACGTTGTCCACGAGCGTGGAGACGACCTTGCCGAAGGCGGCGCCGATGATGACGCCGATCGCCAGGTCGATCATGTTGCCCTTGAAGGCAAAGGTCTTGAACTCCTGCCAGAGGTTGCCCATGGTGCTGCTCCTGTCTTGAAGCGCGTTCGACCCTGAAGTCGGCGTCTCGCCGACGCGCCACGGCCGCCGCAATGCGTCAGGTTACCTCCGCGCCGCGCTTGCCGTCCGACCTCCCATCCCCCGCGACAGCCGAGCGCCAGGTCCCGCCGTGAGAGGCTCCGTCGAAGCACGCGCCGCCCACGAAAACACCCCGGCGGCGCGATAGCTGCGCATTCCGGGGCGAGAAGAGGTTCGATGCGAGAGGCCGGAGCGGGATTCGAACCCGCGAATAACGGATTTGCAATCCGTCCCCTTAGTCCGCTTGGGTATCCGGCCAAGTAGCTCATTCGGCAGCAGTTACGGCGATGTGGCGTGTGTCACTGCCGCAACTTCCCCCGTAGGTGCTGCCAAAAGTGCTGCCAAATCATTCGCTCAACGTGGCGTCCGGGCAAGTCCCGCTGGCGGGCGATGTCCGCTGCCAAATTTCCATGACTCCCGCCATGCGAGGGCGGCGCGTCGTCGGCTACCGGAAGATGATCGCCGGTCGTCGGTACTACTTCACTGGCGCTGATCCGGTGCGAGCGCAAATGCGACTCATGGCGCTTCTACTCGGCGATGTCGGCAGCGGACCTTCATCCGATGTCGGAACGCTTCACGCTCGTCATCGTCTTCACATTCAAGCTCCCGATGCGGAGACGTTGGCTACCGATTGGCTGGCGTCGGTCTCGGGCTCGCTGGCGCACATCCGTTCGGCTGGAGAAACGTCACGGTGGTTCGCTAGCCAACGTCTGACGCTTGACGATTCCGGCGCTGTCGATGTTCGTCGGCTGCGCTCACGGGTGGACTCCGTAACGACGTGGGCCGGAGTGACTCGGGCGCGTCACCTTCGGTATCTCCGTCTTCTGCTGACGTGGGCAGCGGACCAAGATCGGGTGAAGCTGCCGAACGGTTGGCAACGTGCGCTGACACCACCGCCAACCCGCGCCGTGCGTGTGGATGTCTTCACGGCGGTGGACGTGGCGAAGATCATCCAGCACGGCACGGATGATCGACTCCGCTTGTGGGTGCTGCTGGCGCTCAACTGCGGATTCACCGCTGCCGATCTCTGCGAGTTGAGACCCGGCGACGTGGTGCGTGAAGATGGCCACGTACTGGTTCGCCGGGTACGTGGGAAGACGGGCGTTCTCGGCTGCTGGCGGCTGTGGCCGCTGACGGCGGCGCTTCTGGAACAACACATGACTTCTGACGGTCTGCGCACCGCCGACGGCCGGAAGCTAATCGACTACACGACGCGTAAGAAACAAGACTTGGTGTGTCGCGCATTCGGCCGGTTGCAGCGGCAACTTGAACTGCGGTTGTCGTTCAAAGCGCTGCGCAAGACGGGTGCAACGATGGTCGCTGCCGAAGCCGGTGACGATGTCGCCAGTATGTATCTCGCCCACGCCGCGAGATCGGTTGCCGGTCGGCACTATCTCGCCGCTGATACTCGGCGGTTCGCCCGGTTACACGACGCGCTCGGGCTCGTCGGCAGACGAATCGGTGTGGTGACAGCAACCGTCACGGCATCCGTCGTCCAACATTAGCTGGTCGAGAATGCACAACGCCCCGTAGGATCGCTCCTGCGGGGCGTTTCTCATGCTGGACGACTCGTGACCCGGCTCACAGCTTCTCGGGGCTTGTGGGGGCTCCTAGAAGCTTGCACCGGCTTTCCACGTGTCGATGCTCCCCCAGTCTGTTTCTTCCGGCTGCTGGCGGCTGCCCACAAGTTCCCATGTCCACGCGCCGCCGAACCCGACACGTTTTTTCGTGATCTTCCCGGCTTGCACAAGTTCACGCGTTGCGCTATCAAACGTTCGTTTTGAGCATCCGCAGTCACGCATAACACCTTCCTCCACGTCTACAGCCCTCGCGTTGCAACGTTGCGCGCTTCACGTGCTCGGTCTTGGTAGTATCAGCCGCTCCATCAAGTTCCGCTAGCAGTTCGTCTGCCGTCTGTGCTGTCGTCGTCGTCGCCCAGATGATGCGTGACGTATCCACGTCGATACGCTCGCCGGTATCGTCGTGGTCACGAAGTGTCACCGGGTCAATCGAATAGGTGAATCCTGTCGAGTCGGGACCTAGGTTGTTCTTGTCCGGGAGGAAGTAGCGCGTTGGTTCGGACTTGCGGCCCGTCACCACGTACAGTGCCCGGCATTGGTTACGTAACGCTGCCGATCCTGCGACACGTGTTGACGCCCGGCCACCCTTGGACTTGTTGAAGTGCGCTACCAGCAGGACGGCGACGCCCGCTTTCTCCGCCAGCTTCGCCAATGGCGTCAAGATCGCGCGCACCTCGGATTCTTTATGTGCGTCAGCACCACCGTAGAACGATCCAATGGGATCAATGACAATCAGTTTGCACTCCGGCATCTCCGCAAGTGCGCGTTCCAGTGTTCCCAGATCGTCGAGACTGAATGGACGTTCAATCCGGTTGCCGCTGGCATCGACACCTCCGATGTCGAGTGACACGCATCGGGATACATCCGCTCCTGCGGCTGCCAGTCGTGGCACGACGGTATCAGCTTCACCGTCCTCGCCCGTGATAATCAGCACGTCACCTAACGGCGCGACACCCTCACCGCATGGCCATTCCGCGCCGGTCGTCACACGCGCTGCAATATCACACGTGATCTGCGATTTTCCATACCCTCCCTCACCCGCGACGCACGACAGCTTCCCAATTGCGATACGCTTCGGCCATAGCCACTCCACACGTTGCATCCGTACCGTGTTCAATCGGCGGAGTACCGGCTTGCCCGTATCACGCGCCCGAACGTCTCCGAGTCGCGTCAAATCGGTAATGAAGCGCGACATGCTCTCCGGAGTCGGCGACTTCTGATATCGCTTCAATGCTTCCGTAAGACGCCGCTCGTTGGCAGCATGAGTGATCGCATCGGATAGAGCGGAGTATTCGCACGCCTTCACTCCCGCATACACGTTACGATACGTCGCGCACCTCCCTTCGATGCTGATCACGTCCATTTTCTTGAGTGCATCCGACTCGGCATATCTCTTAAGCGCGTGTAGTGATAAGACACCGTTCTCCCTCTCTCTGACTCCCTCTCGCTCCCAATGCATCCGCACATATTCAAGTATTCTCTTGTCCCAAGTGTGGGTAAAGTCATCGATACTGGGTCCTTCACCGCGCACCCACCGCTCCACCGACCCAGAATCCGTTAGCAGCAAATGAATGAAGCGTGCGATCTTCTCATCCTGATCCTCATAAGCGATGATCCGCCCGTCTGTTAAATACTTTCTGCCCACATCACCCTCCCGCCATTCTCACGTGGCATCATAAAAGAGAAGCCCTAGCGTCGGAAACCGCTAGGGCTCAGTGCCCACCCGTGAGAAGGTGATGTAGTGAATTATATCTTCGCCCCGGTCGGGCGGATGTCCCTTCTCACCGGACAAGTGAACGGTTTCCGCCGTTTCCACTATTCTTATCGACATTACCGGACGCCAACTTAACATTGTGACAAGATTCACAGTGTATGCGCGTTCCATCTGCCGCAACGCGCGGAACCCTGCGAAAGTCCGGCTCCATCGTCTGCTCTGCCCGGCTCGTCGCCGGGCCATCGCCGACTCGAATGACAAGCAGGAAGGGAACAACAGCCACGTTCACACGTCATTTTGCATTCTATGTTGCATTCTATGGATTATTAGAGATTTATCCATACAATGCAATTGCATTCTATGGGTTGCATTCTATGTAGACCACGACAATGTGACGCTCTCATAGAATGCAAGTTGCATTCTATGGGAAAACGTCGATTCTGAGCAATGGCGCCATAGAATGCAACCATACAATGCAAAATGACACGTGGGCATGCTTTCGTGATGTTTCGGTTGTTCCATCACTTCCGCTGTTCCAGCGTCTCGGTTTGCTTGCGAAGGGATTACGTTAGCAGCGTGAGAAGATTCACATCGCTGCGAGGGCTCTGTTATCCGCTTGTCCTTATTCTCCCGTTCCCGCGCCACGCACCGTTCAGCATGCCATCATCCCCCGTTCTGCATGCGTCCACGCTCTCGGAACGCTTCTGCCCATGTTTGGGTATGGCTTGCAAGTCAAAGCCGCTTATAACGCACGCTATGGCGTGCTGGTGGGGGAACCCAGCCCCTCCCGTCGCGGAAACTCAGAATTGGTTTCCCCCTACGCCGAACGGCCCCTCTTCCGCAACTTTCCGGAACTTGACTGCTATGGGAGTTTAGGGTTGTCACAAAGTGGTGCAGGAACTTCGACCGCAGATGTCGATAAGAACTATAGTGGGTCACGGCAGAGTTTCGTGATGACCACGTAACAGCGAAGCCAATACACGTCGGCAGAGCATCGGCGGTGCGGTGGGGACTCCAGCGGCGACACAAACACACGGCTAAGACGCCGAGTCGCACGGGGGATGTATGTATCAGTTCGATATTGAAACGCTGCGAGCAATGTATGCGGCGGCGTATGAGGAAGCGAATGCAATTAATGAAGGCGCCGGAAATCGTGCGTTGTCGGATACCGAAGCAAAGCGGTTCTCCGAGTTGAAGTCCATTATGGACGGAATCAACAATGTGATTGAACAGCGCGCCGAGGCGGCGAAGCAGAAGTTCGCATCCGGAGATGTCACATATCTCGGCGACGACATCGCAGCGAAGATCAACTCGGCCGTTGAGGATCGGAAGATGAAGAATGGCGGGGGCGCTGGTGAACAGTTCGCCGACTATCTTCGGACCGGCCGAATGCAGTTCGGGCTTGTCACCGGAGCTTCTGGTGTCGTGGTGCCGGACGTGTCTTATGGCGGCTATCTCTCCGTCTTGAAGCGATATGGTGGCGTTCTCCGTGGATCGAAGCTGATCCAAACGGATCGCGCCGCACCGCTGCCGATTCCCGTATTCAACAACACTGCGACGAATGCGGCTGCGACCGCCGAGGGCGGAACGCTTTCGACCGAAGCCACCGTCACCGTTGCGAATGCCGAGCTTCGTGGCATCGGTTATCGCTCACACATTTATAAGGTGTCCGGCGAACTCGTGGCATCGGCTGACTTCGACGTACAAGCTGCCATGCTCGGTTTCTGCGGCGAGTCCACTGGCCGCGCATTGGAAGCCGATCTTGTGAATGGCGACGGGACCAACAAGGCGCGTGGATTTCTACAAGATGCCACCGACTCAACAATCGAGACGGCTGGCGAAGGGTTCGTATCATATAACGATCTGCTCGGTTTGTACCATTCGGTAGACCCGGCGTATCGCGAAGACGAGAACGGGAACAAGGTAGCGGCGTGGATTATGGCCGACGCCACGCTGAAGATTATTTACGGGCTCGTGGATGACATGGACCGACCGATCTTCGTCGGGCCGTCCGAGGATCGCCCGGCGTCTCTCATGGGACACCCGGTGATCATCTCCAATAGCATGCCGACCGGCGCGGAATCGAAGTGCATCGCGTTCGGAGATTTCGCTAACCGATTCTTCGTCAGGATCGCAAAGCGCGTGGAAGCGAAGCGACTGGTGGAAACGTACGTCTCTACGAATGAGATCGGATTCCAAACGGTTACATATGCTGACTCTAAGCTGGTCGATGCCAATGCAGTCAAGTATCTGAAGATGGGTGCTGGCGGAAGCTGATGAAACGGCCGCAGTGCGCATGCCCCGCGCATGCTTCAATATCCTAACGCACTGGGATACTCTACGACAACGCTCTAGTCCGCGCGGCTAGGGCGTTGTTGTCACTAAGGGAGAAGCAGATGGTTACCGTATCATACTACCCACCACGTCTATCAACTGACGGGCTCATGATGGTGCTGGACGTGTGTAAGTTGTTCGACGCTACGAATGCTTTCAATCTGTGGCTCGGCCATGTTCTAGAACATGAACTGCAGCGCCGTATCTCCACCGGATTCGAAGATACGTCCCACGATGCCACCGCACCGATGGACGTGGAGTTGCCGGAGTTGCCGGAGTGGACGAATGTCGAGCTTGCGGATGCCCTTGGTGGCGCGTTCGTACTTGCTGGATACACATCACAGCGTGGCGATGCGTCAGCGGCGGAGTTGGCGAGGATGCTGCTCGGGTACATCGTCGGGATGGCGGGCATGCGCTTGAGAACATTTAGCGAAGCATCATGACGATGAGCCCCACGACGGCGATTAGCGCTGCGACTATCGCCGCGATCTCGGCGGCGATGGTGAGCGCTGGGCGGCCGGGTCGCAGGAAGTAACTACGGAGAAGTGACCGCAAAGAAATGCGCCGCCCCGACTCCGTCCCGATGCGTGATAGCTGCGATGTGATGTCGCTTAGATTCTGCGGCTGCGCTGAAGATGCGCCCCGACTTCTCTCCAGACAGCGTTGCGCGTGAGATTCACCGGCTTCCGTGAGGAACGCTTGGGTTCCGAGGGCGATGGCCATCAAGCCATCGGCAACGGCACGTTGCGATGCGCGCGATGTGATTCCCGGTGCGAGTCCGGCAGCACGCCCTACGCCGAGAACATCGAAGTAGTCGGTGTGTCGGTAGCCAGATTCATATGCTGCGACTACTAGCCGGGATGCGATGGGAAGCTCCCGTCGCTCGGGTAGTGTGGGGCGCTTTCGTGACATGGCCAGAGTTCTACCACGATGCGCGCAACGACCGTCGCTGCTGCTGCAATGCACGCCATTCAAGGGAGTGCCAAATCTGCTGCCAAAAGTCTCCGTGTGGGTCACCAATTGACGACGGTCGGCAGACCCGTTAAGTTGGCGGCAACTGCTGCTGTTGTCTACGGATACGGCCGGGTCCGGAGCGGGATTCGAACCCGCGAATAACGGATTTGCAATCCGTCCCCTTAGTCCGCTTGGGTATCCGGCC
>JAEZED010000044.1 GCA_023417885.1 Planctomycetota bacterium | reverse complement strand
GACGCTGAGCGTCGGCCCTCTGGTGGTTCATGCTGGGTCGGGGTGACAGGATTTGAACCTGCGGCCTCTTCGTCCCGAACGAAGCGCTCTGCCAAGCTGAGCTACACCCCGCTGATCCGCCGCCGGGAGAGCGGAGCGGATGGGAAGTCATCGTAGGCGGCCTCCGGGCGGGAGCAAACTGCCGCGTTCGCCGCAAAGCACGTACGTCGCGATGGCGCCCCGGGATCGCGCTGTCCCTGTGGCGGAGGCTCTCCCGCGCCGTGGCGGCGTGAGCGCGGTGGGGCGCGGTGGGGCGCGGTTCATGGGGTCGTGAGCGTGAGCGCGGGTCAGCGGCGGCGTTGGCGCCTCCTGCCGGGCGGTACGGGCTGGTAAGGGCCCGGCGTTGAGCCTACGCTTTTCACCGCCCGCCGCCCCGCTGCGGCGGCGCCTGGAGAGGTGTCCGAGTGGCTGAAGGAGCGGCACTGGAAATGCCGTGTACGGGCAACCGTACCGGGGGTTCGAATCCCCCCCTCTCCGCTGTCCCGCCACCCCCGCCGCGCCCGTGTGGCGAGTGGCGGGGCCTGCACTCGATGTGTTCACTTCACGCGCACTGGCCGTCCGTTCACACGCAGGGCGGCTGGCGGGGTGGAGCAGAGGGTGGGGCTCTTGCCGGGCGGGGAGAGCATGTCGCTCAGTGGCACCCCGCCGAGCGCCTGCTCCACCATGGCCAGGGCGTCGTCGAGCCGGCGGTGCAGGGGGCAGAGATTCTTTCCGTGGCTCTTGATGCCAAGCGGGCAGGTGCGGATGCGCCGGATCGGATCGACAGCGTTGACGACATCGAGCATGGTGAGCCGGTTCGCCGGCCGGGCGAGGGTGAATCCGCCGCGCAGGCCGCGCTGGGCGTTCACGAGGCCCGCCCTTCCGAGCGACTGGAGCACCTTGGCCAGATACCCCGCCGGCACGCGGGTGCCCCTGGCGATCTCGCTGGTCGTGCAGGGCCGGTCTGGGTGGTCGGCGAGCCAGACAATGGCGCGCAGGGCATATTCGGCGGTTTGAGAGAGCATAGTAAGCAGCAACAGGACAAAGATGTCCATTTTAGGCTCGTGCGGGAGATGACGCCAGATCCTCCGGGCGGTCTGCCTCATGAACTTGCGGTCAGGGCCCGCTGGTGCGATAACAGGCGAGGTTCGCCGGCAGTCTCACGCCGGCCCGGCTCGGAGGGGGGCGCCGGCGGCAGCGTTTGCCAGTCCGGCCAAGATCACGCGGCTGCTGCGACGGGTCGGGGCAGCGGCCGATTGCAGGGGGCGCTCATGGCCTGCCACGACTGCGGCGATTGCCGCTACAGCGACAGCAGCACCGTCACGATCTTTCGGAAGGTAACTTCCGAGGGAATGGACCCAGGTTGCGAGCCGGACGGCGAGACAACCGAATCCGGCCTCGTCTACGACGGCCCGGGCAAGTGGAAGAAGACCGCAAGCGGCAGGACGATCACCGTCAAGTCGAAGTGCCTCGCCGGCGACTGGGTCTACTCGATCACGGTGACCGGTCCGGGCGGGGGTGGAGCACCGCCCAGCGGCGGGTCGGGCCCGGGGTGCGGGACGGAGGTTCCGGACTCGACGGCGATCGAGGAGATCCAGGACGACTGCGGCGGGCTGCACCTGATCACGACGTGGTACTACCCCAACGGTCGCTGGGTGCGCGAGGAGCTGAAGATCACGGTGCACAACAACGGCGAGTGCGAGTGATGCGGATCACTCGTGCGCGGCGTTGCGAGCGGCGCCTCTGAGCACCGCTTGCTCCGGGGCGTTGGCTCAGCGTGCCGCGGTGCGGACGCGGTCGATGATCACGTCCACCCGCGCACCCTTGCCGCCGGGCGTGCGGACGTAGAGCGTGCCGGGAACGTCCAGCACGTGGGCCTGATCCTGCTCGGGAAGCTCGCGCCGATCGACGCGCACCTCCGCATCGCCCTCCGCCCGCCAGGTGATCGTCTCCCACATGTTCACCTGGGTGACGCCCTCCCACCGCCCGTTCAGCGGGGGAAGGTACGTGAGCCGGCGGGGGTACTCCTGCTTCGTGATCGGGGCGGGCGAGAGCATGCGCGTCTCCTCCATCGCTTGGGCGGCGAGATCCCTCGACGCGGCGCCGCGCGGCATGTCCATCATCGAAATCGTCACCCCCATCAGCGACAGGAGCACGACCGCAGCCGCCGCGACCAGACCGCGGCGGCGCTTGCCGAGAAACTCCTCCGCGGCAACCGCCCACTTCACCATGTAGCCGCGCCGCTCCAGCAGGTTGACGCAGAAATAGACCTGCTCGGACTCGTTCACCGGCACCGGGGGCGCCGCGACCGGCGCCTGCTGCGGAAGCTCGGGCCGGTCGGGCCTGCTCACGAAGCGCGCCAGCAGCTCCGCCCGGGTGGCGACGCCCAGCGCCCGGTGCAGCTTCCTGGCATACGTGTGAACGGTGTGCTTGCTGAGACCCAGCTTTTGGGCGGCCTCCTTCTCGGAGTAGCCGTCCAGGAAACACGTCATGACGCGGCGCAGATGTTCTGGAAGGGCGTGGTAGGCCCTTTCGGCGTCCGTTCGCTGCTGATCCGTCTCCCTGTATCGACGCAGCATGATCCTGCGGATGCTACCGATCCGGCCCCGGAAGTGCCAGCGAAAACCTCGCTCTTACGCCCCAATCCAGGCGCTTTGTGGGCCTTCGCACGCCTCCAGGAAGGGCCGGGTCCACGGTTGGGACCGGAAGTAGTCCGCAAGTCTTGCCCGCGCCGCCTCGGCAAGCGCGGCGCACCGGGCCGGGTCGGCGAGATAGGGCTGCAGCGCTTCGTGGAGATCCGACAGGTCCAGGCGAAACGGGATGTACGTCTCGTGCGGGATGTAGATGTCCGGCTCCGTCCGGACGTGGGACATATCCGGCTTCGCGAGCACGCATCCGGCGGCCACGGCCTCATAGTCGCGGTAGCAGACTTCCCCGTAGCCGAACGGGCTGACGCAGATCCGGGTGTTCGCCAGCTCCTGGCGGTAGCGCCGGGTCGGGATGCTCGGCCCCAGCTCCCCGCCGAAGGCGCCCAGGATGCGGCTGTACCGGCCGGGCAAGGCTTCCAGCGATGCGAGCACGGCCCGGCGGTGGCGCCGGTACCAGTCCTCGATGCCATGGTCGCCCAGTCCCACGCGGCAATGCAGGTCATTGGTGCGATCCGCCTGGGGCGTGACGAAACGCGGCGTGAGCACCGCCCCGGGAAGCCAGCGGCGGCGGAACAGGCGCGCCTGGATGTAATTGGCCGCGCCCAGGTTCCACCCTGCCAGGAGCTTCTGGGATTGCGTCTTCAGCAGATCGAGCACCGTCTCATCCGGATTTGCCGGCGCGTGCTCCGGCTCGTAGAGCGCGCGAACCCTCTCCGCCAGGGCTCCGCCCGTGTCGGGCCCGATCGCCAGCAGCGAAAGGTCGCGCGGAAGCTGCTTCTTGAGGTAGGTGTCCACGTGCGGCAGCACGGACAGGTGCGGAGAGCCCACGCCGTCGTAGTGATCCCAGAACACCAGGCGCGGCGTCTTCGAGGCGGCCTCCAGCCGCTGGCGCACCTGCCCGAGCAACCCGGCGGCCTCATCGCTCTTGTACCGCCAGTCGATCTGCACCATCACCGCCGCGGGGTTGCGGCTTGTTCGGAGCCACTGATCCAGGACGGCGAGCTTGGCATCGGCATTGGGGGAGAGCTTGCATTGGAGGCTCCATCCGTGCCGCGCCAGCGTGCGGGAGGATGCCATCAGCGGTTCGACCTGATGTTGCAGCAGCCTTCCCGGTTCAAGCAGGATGAGACAACTCTTCACGGGAGCATCTTAGAGCTCGGGCTCTTCAAGCGGCACCGGGCAGACGTCGCGTCGGCCGCAGCCGGCACACTGGTGCCCCTCCCACAGCGCGTTGAACTGCTCGAGCGTCGCGTCGATCAGGGCGGTCGAGGTGGTCCAGATGCCCATCTCGAAGTTACGACGATGGGCCGCCTTCGCGCCGAGGCCGGCGCCCGTGAGGTTGGCGCTGCCGAGGTACATGCGGCTGGCGTCGATCACAACCGCCTTGGCGTGGAGGCGCGGGCAGCGACGGATCGTCAGGCCCGGTGGCAGGCCCCCGCGAAGTTCATCGAGCGCCGCCGAGGAGGGGACCCCCGAGTGCATCACGCGCACCTCGATTCCGCGGCGTGCCAGGTTGCGGAAGAGGGAGATGACGCTGGGCGCCTCCCCCCCGCCGGGGCCGCCCGGAACGAGCATCGCCTTCAGGTCGGCGGTCATGACGTCGAGGCTGACCTTTGCGCCGGCCATCCCCTCCCGGACGACGCGCTGGAGGTGCTCGGCGCCGACGACCAACTCACACTCTCCCCGGGGGACGGCGCTCCCCGCGAGCCCGGGGTAGGCCTCGTCGAGGATTCGGAGGCGCGCCATTCGGGCAGTATCGGCCGCGACCGGCTCCGGGCTTTAGGAGTGGCCGGCCACTTCCCGCCGCACCGCCGGCCTCTGCGGCAGGCGGTGGTGCGTCGGCGCCAGCAGCGCGACCGGAGCCTCGCCGTCCGCGGTGTGCGTCTCGGCGGCGGGTTCGGCGAAGTTGGCACGCGTGCTGACGATGTAGAGCGGGCGATCCTTCAACTCCTCGAACATGCGCCCGATGTACTCGCCGAGGATGCCGATGCTGATAAGGATCCCCCCGCCGACGAGGCAGATCGTAACGATGAGCGATGTCCATCCGCGGACGGCGTTGTCGCCGATGATGGCCGTCACCAGCGCCCACCCGCCCAGCGCGAGCCCGAAGAGGCCCACGAGGACGCCGAAGGCCATGCTGATGCGCAAGGGCACCGCGGAGAAGGAGAGGGCGGCGGTGCACGCGAACCGGAGCATCTTCGCCAGCGGATACTTGGTCGTGCCAACGGAGCGGGCGTGGCGGGCGTAGGGGACGTCGATTTGCGGGAAGCCGACCCATGCGACCATGCCGCGCAGGAAGCGGTGGGTTTCGCGCATCGACTTCAGCGCCTCCAGGCAGCGGCGCGACATGAGCCGGAAGTCTCCCGCGTCGGGCGGAAGGTCATGGTGGATGAAGACCTTCATGAAGCGGTAGAAGCCCCACGCGGTGACCCGCTTGAGGGCCGACTCCCCTTCACGCGAGGTCCGGCGCCCGAAGACGACGTCGTACCCCTCGCGATAGCGCGCGAGCATGTCGTGCACGACCTCCGGCGGATCCTGGAGGTCGGCGTCCATGATGACGACGGCATCCCCATCCGCCACGTCCAGCCCGGCGGTGACGGCGGCCTGATGGCCGAAGTTGCGCGCCAGGCCCAGCACGCGCACCCGCGCATCCTCGCGCGCCCAGTCGAGCAGCGCCTCGAGCGTGCGGTCGGCGCTGCCGTCGTTGACACAGACGATCTCCGCGCGGCACGGGAGCGTCTCGAGAAACGTCTCCATGCGCCGGCGCAGGTGGGGGATTCCCTCCTGCTCGTCGTAGAACGGAATCACGAACGAGAGCAGCGCCGGATCCGGACGCGGCACGAGATGGTGATGCGGACGGGGCATGAGCAAACCGGCCACCGAGCACCGCCCCTCCCTCGCCGACCGCTCGCTAAAGCCGCCGACCGGGGCATCCTAACAGGTCGAGTATCGCCAACGACAGAGGCAAAGCCGCCGCCCGGACCGTGCTGGCGCGAAGGCCTGGCGGCTTGAGAAATCGGCAGCGCGAACGGCTAACGTGCCCCGTGCGGCGGCGTTTCTGCCGCGCTTCCCCGGTCTGATATCGCACGCCAGAGAAGGAGAGCCGTCATGAGCTATGCAGAGGCCGCCCACCAGAAGGCCGTCGAGTTGAGCAAGCTCGCCGTCGAGATGACGAGCGCCGCCGGCAGCGGGCATCCCTCCACCGCGATGTCGCTGGGGCACATCGTCACCGTGCTCATGTACGGGCAGATGCGGTTCGACCCCGCCGATCCGGACAACCTGGCCTCCGATCGCCTCGTTCTTTCCGAGGGGCACGCCGTCCCCATCATCTACGCCGCCTGCGCCGACCTGGGCGTGGTGGCGGAGTTCGACGGCAAGCGCCGGCCGATGACGCGCGAGGACGCCATGACGCTCCGCGCGATCGACTCGCCGATCGACGGACACCCCCACCCGCAGGTGGGCTTCCCGTTCTTCGACGCCGCGACCGGTTCGCTTGGACAGGGGCTCTCCGTCGCGGCGGGGATGGGTTTCGCCGCGAAGCTCGACCGCAGCCCGCGCAACATCTACTGCATCATCGGCGACGGCGAGTCGCGCGAGGGGAACATCTGGGAGGCGTGCGACTTCCTCGTCGACAACGCCCTGACGAACGTCATCCCGATCTTCAACTGCAACGCGCTGGCCCAGAGCGACTTTGTCAGCCCGCAGCAGAGCAGCGAAATCCTCGCCGAGAAGCTCCTGGCCTACGGCTTCATCGTGCGCGTCGTGGACGGGCACGATCCGCGGGCGCTCAAGGCCGTGCTCGACGAACTGCCGGTGGTGCAGAACGGCAACCGCCCGCTGGCGATCGTGGCCGAGACGGTAAAAGGATGGGGGGCCGCCAGTGAGCAGGGAATGGGCTATCACGGGAAGCCCGCCGACGATGCCGAGAAGGTGCTCTCGGAGCTCGGCGAGACGCTCGACGACCTCACGGGCGGCGAGTCGTCGTCTTTCGAGCTGAAGGTCGCCGACGCGCCGCCGTGCCCGGAGAGGCCGGGCGTCAAGCAGCTCATCGGCAACATCCGCCCCGCCTCCTACCGCGAGGCGATGGAGAAGCAGGGTAAGGCAAAGAAGATCGACGGCGAGTTCGCCCCGCGCGCCGCGTACGGCGTGGCGCTCGTGGCCCTGGGCGAGGCCTCCGATCGCATCATTGCCGCCGACGCCGACGTCAAGAACTCCACGATGTCGGAGGACTTCTACAAGAAGTTCCCCGCGCGGTTCATGGAGAACCGGATCGCGGAGCAGAACATGATCTCGGCCGCCGTCGGCGCCGCGGCGGGTGGCTACATCCCCTTCTGCTCCACCTTCGCCAAGTTCGTTGCGCGGGCTTACGACCAGGTGGAGATGGCGATCATCGGCGGGGCAAACTTCAAGATCACCGGCAGCCATGCCGGCGTGACGCTGGCCGCCGACGGCCCGAGCCAGATGAGCCTGCCGGACGTCGCCTTCTTCCGCAGCTTCTGCCACGTGAAGAACTTCAACGGCGAGCCGGCGGTGCGCTACTTCTTCCCCGCCGACGCCGTCAGCGCCTACAACTGCACCGTCCTGATGGCGAACGTCGACGGGTGCTGCTACCAGCGCACGCTGCGCGCCGCCGTCAAGCCGCTCTACAAGCCGGATGACACCGACTTCACCGTCGGCGGATACCGTGTCGTGCGTGAAGGCAAGGCGCTGACCTTCGCCGCGGCCGGCTACATGGTGCACGAGTGCCTGTGCGCCTGCGACGAGCACGGGATCGACGCGACCGTCGTCGACTGCTACTCCCTGCCGATGGAGGCCACCAAGCTCCTCGAGATCGCCGAGAGGACGAACGGCCGGATCGTCACCGTTGAGGACAACTACACGGGCGGGCTGGACGCAGAGATCGCGACGGCGATCGCGACGAGCGGCTCGGGTGTGCGCCTCCGCAACCTGCACGTGGCGCAGATCCCCAAGAGCGGCCGGACGCCGGAGGACGTGCTGGACTACCTGGGCCTCGACGCCGCGGCCATTGCGGCTGCCGTTGCCCGATAAGGGGATGGGGCGTCGCGCGCCACGGCACCCGGTTTGCTTTTGCACGGGCGATGACCATCTCCCAACAGCCAGCCGGGGGCGTGATGTCCATGAAGGCGCTCTACCCGAACCTCTACGCGTGGTTCGTGTTCCTGAGCACGATGGACGTGCTGATGACGTTCGTCGTTCTCTGGTTCGGCGGGAGCGAAGCGAACTCGCTCGCCAACTGGGTGCTGGAGAGGTGGGGCTTCGCCGGGCTGACGATCTTCAAGTTCGTTCTGGTGACTTTCGTGATCGTGCTGTGCGAGGTGATTGGCCGGCGTGACGCCGGGGCCGGCCGGCTGCTGATCCGCGCCGGGCTCGTGCTGACCTGCGTGCCGGTGGTGCTGGCGTTCCTGCTGCTGATCCGAAACGCGCTGGGGTGATGCGGCTACCGGACCCTGGTGATTATGGGCCGGCGTGCGGGATGCCCGGCTTGCCCGGTTCTCCTCACTTCGCGCCGCGAGCAATTCGATGTTCGGTAAGTCATGTCCGCCCACTGGCTGCCGAGTCATGCCGTTAGTCCGTTCCGCGATCGGCCCGTCGCGTGGCGTCCCGCCTTTCCGCAGCGCTACCTGGTCTTCGCCACGCTCGGGCTGTGCGACTTCGTCCAGACCTGCCTGATCCTCTCGATCGGCGGGGACGAGGCCAACGCGATCGCCCTGTGGATCATGAAGAACCTGGGCCTTGCGGCGACGGCGGCCTACAAGTTCGCGCTGATCGGCCTGGTGATCTGCCTGATCGAATGGATCCTTCCGCGCGACCCGGGGGCGGCCCGGCGCCTGGCGAACTACGCCCTGGCGATCGGGTCATTTCCCGTGCTCTTCGGGATGTCGCTGCTCACGATTCACTACGGGAGCCTGTTGCTGGCGAGTATGGGGTAGAGCCCGCCGCTGAAGCGGCCACGCCTCGTGCAGGTCTGTGGTCTCTGGCCCTGGCCTCTCGTGCATGGAGCGGTCTGCGGGCATAATGGGGACGGCAGCGACGCATGCTGCCGTTTATGCCCGGCCACTTCGACAGCATCGGATTCGTCGCGGAGCAGGACGAGGATCTGCTTCCCTGGGTTCGCCGCGCGGTGCGCGAGGGCGACCAGATCGAGGTGATCGGCGCGGATCCGGGGTGGGGCGGGCGGTACATCTGCTGGAGCCCGGGGCATGGTGTCCAGCTCTGGGTGAACGTGAACGAACGCGGGCAGATCCAGGGGTTCGACCCCCACTTCGAAGGCCGCGGTCGCGCCCACATCACCCTCGAGCGCAGCTACGACTACGACACCGCCCCGCCGACGGGCGGCGTTTTTGCGTGGATCGGCCTCGGCTCGCTGGAGGAGACGAAGGCCGGCTTCGACCTGCCCGCCTTTGCGCGCTTCTACGACATGGCCTGCGACTACGACGGGAACGCCCTGGTGCAGGTGGCCGCGTTCACCCACGGCGCCGAGGCTTTTCCCGACGTGCCGAGCTATCAGGCGGCGCAGGCGGAGATCGAGCGCGACAACCCCGAGCTTGCCTTCGCGGTCGAATCCTTTCTGCCGATCGGCTATTTCGACCCGGGCGGTAAGATCCCCCCAGCGACGGCGCGCCTGTCGGGGATCATCCTCGAGGCCGAGCGCCTGACGAACCCGGCCACCGGCCGCGCCTTCAACCATGCGCTCGTGAAGACGGTCGGGATGACGGTGGACGTGGTCGCCGATGACGACCAGATCAGCGGCGTCCCCCAGCCGGGCGGGGTGCTGTCGGGCGCGTTCTGGCTGAGCGCGCTCCCGGCCGAGGGCCCGCGTCGCCCGCCGCTCCGGACGACGAAGCCTGCGAAGATCACCATCACGAAGCTCGAGGACGCGACCGGGGAGTGATGCGCCCGGTGCTGGTGCGCGCCGGAGTGCACAGGCGCGCACCAACGATGTGCAATTGTTCCACGTGGAACAATTCCCAGACCCCCCACAGCGCAACGGCAGCGTGGATGAGCATCTCCGACGGCACCACGGACGGGTGTCTCCAGGCGCCCGGCGCGCACCAGCCTGCCCTTGAGGGCTCACGGTTCCAGGCTCAGCACAGCGCCGTCGGGCGATTCTGAAGCGTCAAACGCGCCGAGTCGCCGGCGGTAGTGCTGCGTAATGACCGGGGATGCCCATGAGTCGAAGCGCGAGCCGTCTCGGGCGCCTCCGGATGTCCGCTGCACGACGGCCGCCGTGTAACCGGCCGGGAGGCGCAGGCGCAGTTCGAGCGGATTGCCCGCTTCGTCACAGAGAACCAGCGGCTCGAGCTCCTCCCAATGTTGCCGGTCGTAGCCGGCGGGACGCGTTTCTCCGACGAAGCCGATCCGCGCCACCGCCCCCTCCCCGGCAGCCGGCGAGCGAACGAATAGCCAGCGCTCCGAAAGGAGTTGGCGATTAGCGCCCGCGATGAGGACGTCCGCCTGCCGCACCGCGACGTTGGGACGGAGCCACGCCCATGCCGCCGTCACACCCATCGCCGCCATCGACACCGCGACCACGAGACCGGCGCGCCGCGCCGGGCGCCGCACCGCCCAGCAGATCACCACGATCATCACGCCGTAGAGCGCGCAACCGAGGATGATCGCGCGGCGCTCCTGCGGCGTGCGGCCGGGCTGCCACGAGGAGACGGCCGCATAGACGCCCGGTTCAATAACACCGGGCGCGGGAACGTCCACCGGCTGCGCCACCCAGAGGCCATCCGGGCCCAGGGCACGCCATCCCTCCCCTTCAGGCGCGGCGACGACGACGACTGCAACGCCCGCCGACATCCAGGCCCGGCGTTCCTCCCGGCTCGGCGCGACATCCAGGATCACCGCGTCCGCGATGCCCCACGCTGCCGCGGCGCCGGATGGAGCGGCGCTAAGCGTGCGAACGGTCTTCCCGCCGAACAGCCGGGAGCCGATGTCGATGAGTGCCGGATCCCCGATCCTGCCTGTCAGATCCACCACCAGTCGCTCGTCCGCTCCCAGCGCAACGACCGGCAGTGAGACAGTCTCGCCATCCACCTCGATTCGCAATCGACCGCCGGGCGAGGACGCCAGGAGCACGGGGAGCGTGACGTCGCCGGCGCCTGACCAGCCCACGCTCAGCACGCCTTCGCCGCTTAGCTTGTGTGTGCCGGGCCCGGCGCCGGTGACGCGCACCGGGTGGTAGGCCCCTGCGCGCACGTACGGGGTCGTCAACAGCCTGACCTCCGCCGCGGAGGAACTCGTCGGCAGGCAGATGAACGGGAGCGCGACCAGCAGGAGCAGCGCCGCCGGACGAAGAGCGAGGGAGTATGGCGGCGCCGTCCTCATCGATGGTCACATTCCCAGTTCGACCGCGAGGCGCAGCGCCTCCGCCACGCTCCAGGCCTGCGCGCAGCAACCGGCCGGCCGATGTGGCGGGGCGGCGTCGAAGACTTCGGCGATGCTGCCGAGGCAGCCGTCGTCGCCGAGGTGGTCGATGAGCGGCTGGAGCCACCGCCGCGCCTGCTCGACGGCGGCGGGCGAGCGATCGTGCACTCGGAGCCAGGCATCGAGGAACCCGCCGATGAGCCAGGGCCAGACGGTGCCGTTGTGGTAGGCGCGGTCGCGCTCGAAGATCGGTCCCTCGAAGCGAGGGTGATACTTCGGGTCGCGCGGCGACAGCGTCCTGAGGCCCACCGGTGTCAGCAGCTCCCGGCGCACCGCCTCCACCACCCCCAGCTGCTGCTCGCGCGACAGCGGTGAATGCGGCAGCGAGACGGCGAAGACCTGGTTGGGGCGGATGGCGCGGTCGGGCCCGGCCGGGCCGACGACGTCAAACAGCCCGTTGCCCGCCGGATCGACGAACGCCTCGCAGAAGCTGCGCCGCACCTGCTCGGCGCGCCCCGTCTCTCCGAGCAGCATCAGCGCGTTGTACCAGAGCGCGTTGATCTCGACTGCCTTGCCGTGACGCGGCGTGAAGACGATGCCGTCGCGCCGCGCGTCCATCCACGTGAGCTGCGTCGTCTCGTCCCCCGCCGTCACGAGGCCATCCGCGGGATCGACGCGGATGCCGTAGCGCGTCCCGCGGGTGTAGCCGTCGATGATCTCCCGGCAGGCGGGACGGAGGACGCGCTCATACGTCGCATTGTCGCGCGTCCGGCTCGCGTACTCGTGGGCGGCGTGGATGAACCAGAGGCTGGCATCGACGGTGTTGTACTCAGGGTGGTTCGTGTAGTCGTTGAAGCGGTTGGGGATCATCCCCTCGCTCACGTACTCCGCGAACGTCGAGAGCACCTGCCGCGCCTGCTCGCGCCGCCCCGTCACCAGGAAGAGGCCCGTCATCGAGATGAACGTGTCGCGCCCCCAGTCGGCAAACCAGGGATAGCCGGCGATCACGCTCGAGCCGGCGGCGCCGTCCGGCTGCGGGCGGCTGACCACGAAATCCGCCGCGGCGCGAGCGAGCCGCGCCTGCGTTGCCGTGGGCATGGCCGGCACCGCCATCCGGGCAATGCGCTCGTGGCGATGCGACTCCCAGTCGGGCGTCGGCAGCTCGCCCAGGCCCGCCCAGAGCGTGATGCCGGCGTCGGCGTCGGAGGGCGCGACATCCAGGATGAAGCGGCCGGGCGTGAAGAGATCCTCCGTATGGTCGAGCCCGCGATCGGCCTCGACCGCATAGTGGAAGCCGCGCCACCAGTCGAGGGCCGGCTCGAAGCGACCGGCGCCCGCCTCGATGTGCAGCGATGTCTCTCCGCTCGTCGTCGTGACGCCGCGCTCCCGTGCATCGACGGTGAACGACCCCTGCCCTTCGCGAAGCAGGCCGTGGAAATCGCGCAGCGCCACGAAGGGCGCGACCTGGAGCGACAACCGGCCGCCCGCGTGCGCCGCCCCGCGCCGCACCGTGTAGCGGACGGCGCAGGCGTTGCGCTCCCAGCAGACGAGCACCTCCCGCACGATCGTCGTCCCCTCCACGTCGTACGTCCACGTCGCCACCTCCCCTTCTAGCGCGAAGCGGCGTAGCGACGAGACGCCCTCCCCCAGCAGCCGCGGGCCTTCACCGGAGTCAAACCGGGCGGCGGAGAAGTCCACGCGCCGGCCGTCGATCATGAGCAGTTGCAGGTAGCGCGACAGCGCCACGATGCGCCCGACGGGCGGCACCGTCGCCGCGACGAGCAGGCCGTGGTAGCGGCGCGTGGGGACGTCCGCGACCGTTCCCATGGCGAAGCCGCCCAGGCCGTTGGTCAGCAGCCACTCGTGCTGGTCGAACGGCTCCAGCCGGCCGGCGGTCTCCCGGGCATAGGCGATCTCGGGCATTGACGAAGCTTAGAGAGGCAACGGCGCCGGAAGCGCCTGCGGCTAACGGATGCCCTGAGCCTCGAGCTTGCGCGCCTCGGCCTGCCAGGCCTCGCGCTGCTCCGGCGTCACGCTCGGATCGGGCAGCAGCGATCGCCGCGTGCAGTTGATCAGCGCCTGGAGCGTCTGGTAGCGGCGCGTCTTCTCGATCGCGGGCGGGATGAAGTCGGCCGCGATCGTCAGGACATCCTCCCCGCTCAGCTTGCGGCCCCATGCGGCGGCCCTGGCCTTCAGGCCCGATCGCAGCGACGCGAAGGCGGCGGCGCTTTCGATGTCCACCTTCGTCTCCAGGTCACGCGCCACCGCGTCCACCTCGCCGGCGGCGGGGTCGAGGACGTCGGCGATCATCCAGCGCAGGAAGTCGCGCCGGTCGTCCCCCTCGGGATCGAGCACGGGGATGATCAGGTCTCCCACGCGCCCCGGGCGGCGAATGTCGGGGCTGAGCAGGTGAATCCGCGCGGTCATGAGCAGCCAGGTCACCTTTCCGCGCAGCGCCGGGTCGCTCATCATCTGCTGGATCTTTCCCGTGAGGCGGCGCTCGGTCTCATGTGTCTCGGCGCCGACCCCGCCGAACTGCGTGTCGGCCTCGTCGACGAAAATGACGACGCGACCCAGCGAATGCAGCACGCGGCGGAGGCGCTCGAAGAGCACGTCCGTCTGTCCGTACCACTGGCTGCGGATGTTCTTCAGCGTGAGCACGGGCACGTTCAGCTCCGCCGCCACTGCCTCGAAGATGAACGTCTTCCCCCCGCCGATGGGCCCGGCGACGGCGGCACCGGGGAGGGCGTCGGCGCCGGTGGAGCGCATCCGCGGCATCAGCTCGCTCTTCAAGAACTCCTTGAGCTTCGTGAACCCCACGACGTCCGCCAGCGTGTGGCCGGGCATCTTGAACTCGACGACGTCCTCGCCGAGCTGGCTGCTGATGTAGCTCTCGACCTTGCCGATGACATGCCGCGGCGAGAGGGGCTCGTCGGCGTGGGCGGCGCCGAGGAGCAGCTGGCGAAGCGCGTGGAGGCTGAGCCCCGCCGTGAAACGCGCGACCTCGGGAATCTCCGTCCAGAAGGTTGGCGCCGGGCGGCGCGCAGCCAGCGCCGGCGCGTTCTCCCGGGCGGCGCTGAAGTCGCGGATGAAGTGCTCGCGCTCGGTGGCGCCAGGGGCGGGCACTTCCACGCCGAGCATCTGCGGCAGCGAGGTGACGAGCCGATGGATCCCCCCGCGGCTCTCGCTGATGAGCACGACGCTGTCGTCGGCATCCTGGAAGGCCGGGTCGCTGAACCAGTCGCGCAGGATCGTCAGCCGGTGCCGGTCGGCGGCGTTGAGGCGGGAGATCGGCTCGTCCCCGCCGGGCAGGAGCAGGTCGGCCTCCTCGATGAAGATGAGCAAGCGCCTGCCGACGAGCGGGCGGCCGGCGGCGTCCCTGGCGCGCGAGCAGATCGTGAGCTGTCGCAGGAACTCCAGCGCCACCGAGGGAGAGCCTGTCGCCTCGTGGACCAGCGCGTCGAACTGCGCCTCGACCGCCTCGCGCTGGCGCGCCTTGCGGCGATCGACCAGCGCCTCCAGCACGAGTTGGTTCGGGTCGGCCCCGCTCTTCCAGGCGACCCACGCGGCGCGCAGCGCGTCGGCCGCGTCGGCGGGCACGGTGCGGATCGGCCCGTTCAGCTCGTAGACGAGCTGGATGATCCCGTCGACGGCGCACTTCTTCGTCAGGAACGGGACGAGGGGGACGTAATCCTCGCCGTCGAAAAAGAGGTCGTGCACGTCACCGTAAAGCAGGACGGAGCGCGACTGCCCGCTGTTGAGCGTGCGGGCGAGC
The DNA here is from genome assembly GCA_023417885.1 of Planctomycetota bacterium. Lineage (GTDB taxonomy): Bacteria > Planctomycetota > Phycisphaerae > Tepidisphaerales > Tepidisphaeraceae > JAEZED01. The sequence continues at coordinate 27,109 of JAEZED010000044.1, read as the reverse complement.
TGGGTGAAGAAGCCGTAACCCGGCGCGGCGTCTGACATGCCCAGAGTGTACCGCCGGCGCCGGGGACAGGGGGATGGCTCGACGGCGCGTTCTCACCGCCCCTTCCGCCTCCGCCGCGCCAGCAGCAGCAGCGACGTCACCGGCCAGGGGATAGTTCAGCGGAGTATCAGCCACAGGAACACGCCGGTCGCAAGCAGCAACGCCAACGCGATCAGGCCGAGAATGTGCCCACGCCAGATGCAGCGGTGGCACACCCAATGAAGCCGGTAGTCCTCGGGATGATACCCGCGGTGCTGCACAAAGACCCGTCGCTTCACCGCCGGGCGAATGCCGCACTTCTCGCAGATCGGGGGTTGGGGTACCATTAGTCGGGACTTCGCCCGGCAACCCAAAAGGGTTCACGCGCCGTTGTTGCCGGCAGAGCCGGAGCGTCAGGGGAGTGTAACGCCGCGTGCTCGCACGCGGAAATCCGAATGACCAGGCCAGAATGACGAAGCCGGAGCCCTGGTCATTGGGTCATTCGTCATTGATTCGGATTTCTGGCTTCGTCATTCGGATTTCCCCCAGGAGGGTCGATGGCGGGCGGGGCGTCGGGGGCGGGCTCGACCGCAAACCCCCCGCCCCTTGCAGGCTGCCCCACACTTCCCCGTCTCTCGCACGTGTGAAGTGCCCTTCTACACGTGTGATGTGAGGCTTCACACGTGTGACCAATGATGTCGCACGTGTGAAGTCCGATTTCACACGTGTGAAACCTCTTGTCACACGTGTGAAGTCCGATTTCACACATGTGAAGTCCGTGTTCACACGTGTGAAGTCCGTGTTCACACGTGTGAAGTCGGACTTCACACATGTGAAGTCCTTGTTCGCACGCCCGTCCTGGCCCGAGAATCGGGAGGGATCGGCCCTGGCGTCGCGACAGTGACGTTATTCGCGGACCGCCGCCCTTTGTGCCCGGCTCTGCGCTTGCAAGAGAACCGGAAAGGGGAGAACGGGAGGGGGACAGAGGCGGGTCCATGTGCGCCCTGCCGGGAGCTTGCACGAATCGGACGCTGTCCGTGGGCTTAAAGCCCACCGCTACCTCGCACGCCCTGGGCGCGATCACTCCGGCAGCTTGACATCCGCCGCGCGTTCCTGCGGGGCGGTTTCCTGCTCTGCCTCGCCCGCAAGGCCGATCAGGCGGTCGAACTCGTCGGTCGCCGCGCCGGTGCGGGCGTACTCGAGGAACTCGTTCTCCAGCGCCTTGGTGTCGGTGCCGGCCATCTCGCGGGCGATGCGGGCCTTGGCCTTGCTCTCCTGGCGAAGGGTGCGCATGTCCTCCAGCTCGCGGCTGGTGCGGTCTTCGCCGATGCCGACGAGCATGTTGTTGATCTCCTCCTCCTCGCGGGCGGTGATCACGTCGGCGACGGTCTGGTTCGCCTCGGCCTTGATCTTGTCCACCTCGCGCAGGAGCGACTGGAGCTGCACCTTGTGGTTCGCCACCGTGCCGCTGATCTCCTTGACGTCGGTCTCCAGCTCGACCACGTGCTCCTCCTTCTCCTTGAGTGAGCTGGTGAAGTCGTTGAAGGCGGCCAGGCTCTTGACGTAGTCCTCGTGCGTCTTGATCTCCTGCATCGACTTGCCCTGGGCCTTGAGCTGGTCGACGAGCATGCGCGCCTTGGCGGCGGCGCCTTCCTTGAGCTGGTTGAGCCGGACGATCTCGTCGGAGAGCTGCTTGATGCGGGCCTTCTTGCTCTCCTCCTGGGCAATCATGCGGGCCACCGCGTCCTTGTACTGGTGGATGCGGTTCTTCTTCTCCTCGACGATCCGGTCGTAGGTCGCCTGGATCACGTGCGGGTTGGTGCGCACCCCGCGCGTCGCGGAGTCGACCTTCCCCGTGAACAGGTAACCGATGGCCCGGAAGAAACGTGCGATGGCTCCGAACATGTGCTGGGTCTCCTTCGGGGCGATGGTAGCAGAAAGCCCCCCGCCGACACAGCCGCGCCGCTGCCGGGCAAGCCCGCACGGCTACTCGTCGGCGCCCGCGTCCGGCAGGATCACCAACCGGTCGAAGAGCCGCTCGCCCGACGAGCCCTCGGGCGGGAGGTAGGTCGCCGAGAGGACGTATCGCTGCGTCGGATCCAGGCCCTGCCACGGAAGATCGAAGCGGTATGTGCGGACGATGTTCTGCCAGTGCCGCTGTTGCGCGCCGATGGTGGAGAGGTCATAGCGGGCCGGCTCCCCGAGGCGCGGCCCGCGGGCGTCGGCGCCCTGGGGAACGTACTCGAAGAGCTCGAAGTAGATCGCGCCGGCCCCCTTGGTGGCGTCGTCGAACGGGTCGCGCAGCTCCACGTCCGCCTCGATTCCCTGGGCCGATCCCTCGCCGTCGACGCTGCGGAACCGCGTGAAGGTTGGGTTGATGCGCATCTGCGTCGGCTCGAACATCGCCGGCCGATTGGCGATCGCCCCGCCACCGATGCAGCCGGAGAGAAGGCCACAGATGAACACGGATGCACACAGATGAGAGAGGAGCTTGTTCATCGCGAAGGTCAGCGGGGCCCGACGGTTCAGCGCGACAGCATAGCCGGAATGCTCGTGCTGCCGTCAACGCCCCTGCCCACTTGCCCACTCTGTCATCCGTGTGCGTCTGTGTTCATCTGCTGGCCCTGTTGCCCGCCTACTCGTCGTCGAACTCGAACGCCTCGCGGCTCAGCAGGTAGGGGCGGTGCTGCCCGATGTTCAGCAGCAGGCCCACCGCCATGAAGCTGGCGATCAGGCTGCTCCCGCCGGCGGAGATGAAGGGCAGCGTCACCCCCGTCACCGGCATGACCTTCATGGCGACGGCGAGGTTGAGGAAGGTCTGCCCCGCCAGGGCGGCGGTCACGCCGACGGCGACCAGCCTTCCGAACGGCTCGCGCGTGTCGGCGGCGATCTCCAGCGCCGCGACGAACAGGACGATGTAGGCCACGATCACCACGAAGCTGCCGACGAAGCCGAACTGCTCGCCGATGAGCGTGAAAATCATATCGTTATGGCTCTCCGGCACGCGGTGGCCGATGGGCACGTTGCCCGCCCCCTTGCCGCTGAATCCGCCCGAGCCGAAGGCGGCCAGGCCGTAATGCTGCTGGTAGCCGGTGGCCTTGAGGGTCTGGGCGTCGTCCTTGAACATCGCGTAGACCCGCTCGCGCTGGTACTGCTTCACGAGGTTCGGCCCGTACTTCAGCACCGGCACGCTCTCCTGCCCGCTCAGCCAGAGCAGCGGCGCCAGGACCAGCCCCATGCCCGCGAAGGCGGCAAAGTGGCGCAGCTTCGCGCCCGCGACGAAGAGCATCGCGATCATCGTGGGGATGAAGACCAGCGCCGTCCCGAGGTCCGGCTGCTTCAGGATCATGAGCATCGGCACCGCCGCCAGCAGCAGCGGCGGCACCAGGCCGTTGAGCTTGCGGTAGTTCTCCCGGTAGCGCAGGTAGCGCGCCAGGAGCATGATGCAGCTCACCTTCATCAACTCCGCCGGCTGGAGGCTCACCGGGCCGAGCCGGATCCAGTTGCTCGCCCCGTTGATCCGCGGGACGATCGGGAGGCCCAACTTGCTCCCGACGAGCGTCAGGGCGATCAGGAGAATGCTGATGACATAAAACGGCAGCGCCCACCGCCCCAGGCGCGCGTAGTTGACGGTCTGGAAGACCGCCATGCAGCCGAAGGCGATCACGAGGAAGAAGAGCTGGTTGGCCGCCTTGGCCGGCTCCGTCGAGGCAATCGTGAAAAGGCCGATGCCCGAAAGGGCGCCCACGGCCGCAAGCAACGGCCAGTTCCGGGCGAGCGCGAGGCGCCGCCAGAACTCCTTGAGCGTCTTGGAGAGGTCGAACTCGCGCATCCGTTCGCGTCCGAGGAACCGGCCGTCCTGGCCGGCGGCATTGTGGGCGCACGGGGGGCTATTTTCCAGCACCGGCCCCGCAACCGGCCCGCCGCCCCTCAGGCAAGCGCCGTCCCGACATGGGCGGACCCGGGGGAAGTCGAGTCAAGCAGGGTCGGGACGTGGCCCGTCTCCCTCTCATACGCCGCCAGGATCGAAGCGATCGCGCCGTCCGCCCGCTCGGTCGCCTCCATCAGCACCGCGACCGTCCCCCCGCCACCGCCGCCCGTGATGCGCGCGCCGTACAGCCCCTCCGCCTCCTGCTTCCTCACGAGTCCGACGATCACATCCGCGGCAGGATGTCCCAGCCGGGCGTGTTCCCCGTAGCTGTGATGGCTGGCATGCATGAGCCGGCCGGCGGACCGCAGCGCCCGGCCCCGGTCGGTCGCCACCTCATTCTCGAGAAAACCGGCGAATCGCCGGACGCGCTGGGCATCGAGCACATGGTGATCGCAGGCGTCGCGGACGGGATACACCTCCCCCGGCTGGACGGTGGTGGCCGTGTCGCCATGCTGGCCGAACTGCTCGAGGAAGGCCTCGCCCGTGATCGTTTCCGGCAGCACCGGGCGAAAGAGGGCCTTGTAGTCGTCGATGGGCAGGTTCGCGAGATAGCCGTTCGTCGGATCGCCCGTCATCGTCAACCCCGCCTCGCGGCCCAGGCGGCGCATCTGGTCGAGGATCATCCGGTGCCCCATGAAGGCCGCCGCCCGCGTTCGGCCGTACGCGTCGCCCGAGACGTCGTGGCGCACGCCGGTGAAGATGCCCGCGACCTTCACGCCCTCCGGCAGCGGCAGCGGGGGCAGGAGTTCGTGCGGCTGGCAAAGAAGGCGCAGGAGCATGCCTGGCTGGCCGAGGTGGCAGGTGACCTGATCCATGATCCCGCACGGCGCGCCGACGATGCGGTTCTCCGCCTCCTGGCAGAGCCTCGCCAGGCGCATGCCGGACTCGACGAGGGGCGCGGGCATGGCCCCGCCCGCCTGGCTAGTTGCGGGCAGGACGGCGCCCCCCTCCCATTCCCAGCGGGAGACGGCGATCTGCTTGAGCTTCGCGCCGCGCGGCGCGAGCGACGCGATTTTGAAATGCTCGACGAGCCCGACCATCGTCGCCACTTCCAGCGCCGCCGAGCTGCTCACCCCTCCGCCGCTGGGCACGGTGCTGTAAAGGGCGATGTTGAGCCCGCGGATGCGCGGATCGGCGAGATCGACGTGCCCCTTCTCATGGAGCAGGAAGAGGCAGCCGAGCACGTAGCCCGCCCACTTGCGCCCCGGCTGGGCCAGTTCGCGCCGCAACCCCTCCGCCGAGGCGGCGGCGAGGGCGTCGAGGCTCATGCCGAGCTGGAAGGGGACGTGGTCGTCAAGCAGGTTGAGGCTGACGACGTGGATCTGCCGGTCGTGGCGCTCCTGGATGGCGACGGCCGTCCCCACGCCAAGCGGCATCTCGCAGACGAGGCTCCCGGTGTAGTCGGCGATCCCCCCCATGACATCCAGTCGCCCCGGCGCCCTGCTGACGCGGATCGGCCGCTGCGCGTCGAAGAGCGCAGCCAGCTCGCTGCGCAATCGCTTCAGCAGGGTGGGCGCCGGATCGAGTTCAAGCACGTTCATCCGCAATCACGATAGCGGCCGGAGCCGGTAAGGGGTCGGCCCGCCCCCGTACTAAGCCTCCGGCATCGCCAGGAAGCGCTTCACGACTGGCTCGATTCTCGCCCGCAGGTCCGCGTTGGCGTAGCCCAGCCAGTCGATGCCTGTGGTCGTGTCGAGCGGCGCATCGAGTGGGCGGCCCCGCTCATCGGTCAGGATCACCCCCGCCTCCTCGGCGATCAGCAGGCAGCAGCAGTCGTACGGGTGGCAGCACATCCCTTCGGCGATGCCCTGCAGGCGATAGAACGCCGGACGCAGGTCGGCATTGAACCGGTCATGGCCGACGATGAGCTCGTACCACTGCCCGCCGGTGCTGATGTACTGGTCGTCGAACATGGTCCCGCACGTCACGTCGTCGCGTGGCAGCAGCTCGCTGGCAATCCGCTCCACCAGCTCCGCCGCGGGACGCTTCGTGCCGGGGAAGAAGCTGCTCACGGTCGCAAACCCGTGATCCAGCCCCGTGGCGCTGCTTGGGCGCGGGATGAAGGGGGTCGATTCGCCTGTCGCGAGGTCGACCCGCTGCGCCTGCACGCCCTGCCCGCGCACTGCCCAGAGCACATCGGCCCAGCCGAGCTTGGTCGTGGGCAGCTCGGTCATCACCGCGACCTCGATGTCGCGCAGGCCGGTCTGCGGCCCACGGTTGGGCGCGACGCCCGCCAGCGACCAGGCGGACCGCTTGTCGTACATCAGCTCCCGCGTGCCGTCGATCGGATCCACGATGAGCCGGATGGCGGCGTCGGCCTCGGTGGCCCCTTCAGGGAACACTTTGGGCCCCTCGCGTCCTTCGTCGTCGATCAGCCCCTCCGCGACGAGGACGAGTGGCATGGATCGGGACCAGTCGCGGCAGAACGCCTCGACGATGGGCTCCGCGACCACGTCGATGCCGTAGATGGTGTCGGCGTCGCTCCGGCGCATGATGGCTGAATCGGGCCCGGAGCGCCGCGCGCGCACCGCGGATTGGATCGCCGACTGCATTTTCTTCAGGCGATCGACAATTTCTTCTGCGGGGAGCGGTAAATCGCCTCGAGGCATGCTGGCATCATTCCGGCCGTGGGATACGCTTCAAGCCGGACGGGTCTCCGCGACGAATAATGCCCGGCCCGGAGGCGTGGAAACACGCCGGCGGTGCGCATCGGCGGCGCCAGGCGCGCACCGCCGGGGACCCGTTTGAACGAACGCCTACGACGAACGCCCGACATGACCGCATTCTCCTCCCCTCCCCCCGACACCGCCGACGCCGCCGTCAGGTTGTCGGGCGTCACCAAGACGTTCGGCACCCACACCGCGGTTGAGGATCTCTCGCTGGTGGTGCCCACCGGCAGCTGCTACGGCTTCATCGGCCCCAACGGCAGCGGAAAGACGACCACGCTCCGAATGATCATGCGCATCCTGGAGCAGGACGGGGGCGATGTCTCCGTCCTGGGCAGCACGAACACACGCCGGCCGGACGACCGTGTCGGCTACCTCCCCGAGGAGCGCGGCCTCTACAAGCAGATGAAGGTGCGCGACGTGCTTCGCTTCTACGCCGCCATCAAGGGGGCCGACGCGTCGCGCCAGAGCATCGACGGCTGGCTCGACAAGCTCGAGCTGGGGGGATGGGGAGACAAGAAGGTCGAGCAGCTCTCCAAGGGGATGAGCCAGAAGGTGCAGTTCATCGCGACGGTCATCAGTCACCCGCGGCTGGTGCTGCTGGACGAGGTCTTCAGCGGGCTCGATCCGGTCAACCGCGAGACGATGACCGAGCAGATCCTCGAGCTGCGGCGCAACGGCGTGACGGTCATCTTCAGCACGCACGACATGAGCACCGCCGAGCAGATGTGCGACCGGATCCTCATGATCTACAAGGGCCACAAGGTGCTCGACGGCACGCTGGACGACATCCGCCACGACTACGGGAGCGACACGCTTCGCGTCCGGCTGGAGGGGGCCGACTCCAGCGAGATCGGGCGCCTGCCCGGCGTGGCGGGCGTGCGCGACATGGGCCAGGTCCAGGAGCTTCGCCTCGCCGAGGGCGCCGACGAGCAGGCGGTGCTGGCGGGCCTGATGAACCTCGGCCGGGTCCGGCACTTCGAGGTGACGCAGCCGAGCCTGCAGGACATCTTCATCCGGATCGCGCGGCCCCAGCCGGAAGAAATGGAAGAGGAGCCTGCCGAGGTCGATTGAGTCGGCGAGGCGGGCAACGAGCGAAGCTCGCCGAGTGCGGGCGTCGGAGTTCAGACGAAGCGGAACCAACGAACATGCGCAAGACCCTCGTCATCGCGATTCGCGACTACCTGGCCGCGGTCAAGACAAAGAGCTTCATCGTCGGCCTGGTGCTGATGCCGGTCCTGATCGGCGGGGGCGTTCTCTTCGGTCACATCGCCAACGACATCAAGGACACCAAGCCGAAGAAGATCGTGGTGATCGACCACACCGTCCCGATCGGTGACGACGGCCGGCCGACCACGCGCGAGGGGCAGCCTCTGCAAAGCCAGCCGCTCTACCAGGTGCTGATCAGCCGGGCGCAGGAGCGGAATGAGGGTCTGCGCAACGAGAAGGGAGAGCTGACCGGGGCGCCCTACGAGATCGAGGCGGAGTTTCCCGACGACGGCTCGCCCGCGGCCCTCGACCAGCTTCGTTACGAGCTCAGCGAGCGCCTCCGAAGCGGGGAGCTCTTCGCCTTCATCGAGCTTGGCCCGAACATCATCACCCCGCCGGACGAGACTGCATTCGCGGCGGCGCGTGAGCTCGTGGGCGACGACCTTGACGATGGGATGGGCCCGCGCGAAGGGGGCGAGGATGCGCAGGATCAGAAGGCGGCGATCCAGTTCCTGGAGCAGCACGGCATCCGCTACACGTCGCAAAGCACGACCTACCTCGACCTCCAGCGGTGGCTGCGCGAGACGCTCCAGCCGGTGATCTACCAGCGCCGCATCGCCGCCACGCCGGAGCTGGCGGGCGTTGCACCACAGCAGGTGCTGTCGCTGATCGTTCCGCCGGAGGTGATTCCGCGGGCGATGGCGGTGAAGAACGAGGCCGGCGAGATCGACTACGAAGAAGATCCCAACCCGATCACGAGCTTCGTCATTCCGATCTTCAGCATCTTCCTGATTTTCTCGGTCGTGATGACGGCCGCCAGCCCGCTGACGACGAACATCGTCGAGGAGAAGCAGCTCCGCATCGCGGAGGTGCTGCTGGGGAGCGTGCGTCCGTTCGAGCTGATGCTCGGCAAGCTCATCGGCGGGGTCGGCGTCTCGCTGACGCTGGCGGCGATCTATTTCGCAGGCGGGCTCTACGCGGCGTCGCAGTTCAACGCGCTCTCGGCGGTCTCGCCCTCCATGGTCGCCTGGTTCATGCTCTTCGCCTCGCTGGCGACGCTGATGTACGGCGCGCTCTTCATCGCGGCGGGGGCGGCCGTGACGAACCTGAAGGAGGCGCAGAACTTCCTGACGCCGATCATCCTACTGGTGGTGGCGCCGATGATGGTGATGGTTCCCGTCATCCAGAGCCCGGACGGCCCGATCGCGCGGGCGATCACATGGTTCCCTCTCACGAGCCCGGTGGCGGTCGTCCTGCGCCAGAGCATCCCGCCCGGCATGCCGCTGGGGGAAAAGATGGGAGCGGCGGCGCTGTCGATCGTCACGACGCTCGTGCTCGTGTGGCTGGCGGGCCGGATCTTCCGATTCGGCATGCTGCACACCGACAAGGCCGCCGCCATTCGCGACATGATGCGGTGGGTCGTCCGCGGATAAGCCGCGGGTCTCACTTCTCCGTGGCGTAGCGCGGCGTGCTGGCCCAGTGGAGCTTCTCCGCCAGCGCGCGCCAGCGGCGGGCGTGGGGATTCTCCACGAGGAGCAGGTCCTGGTCGGCGCGGCGGATGATGACGCGATCGCCCTTCTTCAGGCGCGTGCAGTCCTGTCCGTCGCAAACGAGAGTCGTCCCCCGGTTCACGTGCTGCGCGATCAGCATGACGCGCGCGTCGCTCGGAACGATCACCGGCCGGAACGAGAGGCTGTGCGGAGCGATCGGCGTGATGCAGAAGGCCTTCACCGGCGGGTTGAGGATGGGCCCGCCCGCCGAGACGTTGTAGGCGGTGCTGCCGCTGGGCGTGCAGACGATCAGCCCGTCCCCGTGAACGTTCACGCCGAACTCCCCGTCCACGCCGAGACCCAGCTCGATCATGTGGAAAGGCGGGCCGGCCGTGACGACGGCGTCGTTCAGGCCCAGCACGTGGAAGCGGCGCTTCGCGGCCAGTTCCTCCTCGTTCATCAGGTCGCAGTCGATGCCCGTGCCGACGACCGAGACATCGAGCATCTGCCGGCTGCTCACCGGCAGCAGGCCTTCCAGCCAGTGGTCGAAGCAGTTCTGCACCTCGGCAGGCTGAAAGCTGGCCAGGAACCCAAGCCGGCCGTAGTTCACCCCCATCACCGGCACCTGCCGTCCCTGGAGCCGGCGCGCCACTGACAGGAGCGTGCCGTCTCCGCCGAGGACGAGGATAAGGTCCACGTCGATCGTGCTGAGATCGAAGTCGTGGCCCGGCGCCTCGCTCGCCCGGGCGACCGCGGCGGCGGCGTGGATTCCGTCGTCGTTGCTGTCGACGCCGACGATCTCGACGCGCCCGCCGTAGGTATTGCGGATCCAGTCGACCAGTTCCCCCACCGCCGGGTGGACGCGCATCTTGCGGAGGTTGGCGACGATGAGCAGGCGCATGGAAGGCGCGGGAACCTGTGAGAGGAGACCGGGAGGCGGCTGGGCGGGACGGTTCGCTCAGCGCGCTGTCGTGTGGCGCCGGAAGACAACTGCCGCGGGTGACGGCCGGGTTACGAGAGCACAGGACCGGTTCTGCTTAGGGCTGCTTCCTCTCGGACCTGACCCGGTTCACAGCCGACCCTTGCTTCGGCCCGGCCGTCTCCCGCGGCGAGTTGCATTGAACGGATGCGTGTTTCTCGCTCGTCGGCAGGGCTGGCAGGAACGTCATCCTAGCCGCACGGGCATCTTCCGGCAACGCAGGTCAACCTCACCGGCCCGACGGCTGCGTCGTCGGCGATCCGGCCTCCTGCGTCGCCGGGCGCGTCGCGGGCCTTTCGTCGGCGAAGTCGAACAGGCGCGTGTACGGATTGTTCTCGGCAGTCACGAGCTCCACCCGGACGCGCCGGATCACCTGCGGCTCGACCGGCCGGCCCGTCGAGGGGTCGGCGATCTCGGCCGAGCCGATCCGGTTGACCGCGTCCATTCCATCGACCACGCGCCCGAAGACGGTGTATCGGCCGTCGAGGCGCTTCGTGGTGGCATAGTCCAGCGGGATGAAGAACTGGCTTCCGGCGGTGTCGGCCCACTGCTCGCGCGGCATGGCGCCCTGGCGTTCGAGCGGATCTCCCTCGCGTGCCATGGAGAGCATTCCGGGCAGGTGGGGACGATCGTTGAACTCGGCGTCGATTTCGTAGCCGGGTCCCCCCTCGGTGTTGTTCAGCGGATCGCCCCCCTGGATCACGAAGCCGGGCACGATGCGGTGGAACGAAAGCCCGTCGAAGAAGCCCTCTTCCGCAAGGGAAAAGAAGCTGTTCACGGTGTTGGGCGCCACGTCGTAGAAGAAGCCCGCAACCATGTCGCCATGGTCGGTGTGGAGCACCGCGTACTTCAGCGGCTCGACCCGGATCGCCATCGGCGTGCGGCGCTGCGCGGGGACCGTGTGCCCGATTACGCGGATCACCCACGGCGTGCCGAGGAAGCGCTCGGGCGAATCCTGCCCCGGCTCCACGGCATAAAGCAGGTACGTCCCCACGCGCATCGTCGGAAACGCCTCCGGGAGCACCACCTGCTCCCCCGCCCGCACCACGGGCGCCCGCCCCGCCGCCGGGGGCACGGGATCGCCGGCGAAATCGGTCAGGAGCAGCGCGACGTCGTCGGCCCCGTCGTTGATGAACGCCAACGGCTGGGTCGGGCTGAACCACCCCTTCAAAGGCCGTACCTGCGACCAGCCTTCTTGGGCCGTTGCCAGGACGAGCATCAGCACCAGCAGATGAAACCAGCGCGGCGATCGGTTCATGGGGCCGGATGCTACCGGACGTCGCGGCAGCCCGGAAGCCTGGCGCGAGTGGCCAGAAGGCCTGCGCCTTGGCGCGTGCGGGGGCTGGATCGTAGTTTGAAGGCACATCGGCGCCGCGCCGCCGGTGCGCCAGGCACACGCACGCCAGGAGAACACGGATGGCCCTTCGCTCCACCCCCCGATACCCGCTTCGCCTTGCGATCCCGCTCGCAGTCGTCCTTGCCTGCGGAACCGCCGGCATCGGCGTGCTCGCTTCCGAGCAGACGCGCAGCGGAGCGCCCCCCACCACGCGTCCGGCCACCACCCAGACGCAGGACCCCGCCGACACCGTCCTGGATCGCCTCCTGGAGCGCGAGCGCCCCGCCACGGGCGGCGAAGCGGCGCGGACATTATCGGGTGAGGACTATGCGGGCCGGCAGGATCTGGCCTCGGGGCGCGGGCCGGCCGCCGTCGCGCCGAACACGCCGCCTCAGCGCCTCGTGCGCGAGGGGACATACGTGATCGACCGGGTCGGGCGCGTCCGTCACACGAACGACGGGCTGGAGTTCGTCTTCGCCAGCGACGGCGTCGAGCCCGCGGCCGCGGGTGATCCGCCGATGGTCCTCGTGCCGAACCTGAGCCTCATGGCGGTCGAGTCCGCACTGCGGGACGACCCGGACCGCCGCTTCCGGGTGACGGGCCGCGTCACGGAGTACCGGGGCCGCAATCACCTGATGCTGGAAAAGGTGGTCGTGCTGCGCTCCTGAGGCGCACGGCTGATAAAAAGTGAAGGGTTCGCGGGGGAGTTGTCCGATAAGCACCCCAGAGCCGAGCGAGTCCTTGCGATCCGAAACTTGCTGGGTTCGTCATTCGATTCCTTCCGTGTTCGGTTGGTTCATTTGCTGACGCCCAGCCGCGGCCGCCCGGTCGCGGCTGGCGCGTTTTCAGAGCCGCTCCTCCCGCGCGTTGGTTCAATCCCGCCTGTAAGCTCGAACCGATGCTGCTGGCGAGCCCACTGGCACTGCTGGCACTTGCGCCCTGGGCGGCGCTTGCCTGGTGGCTCCTGCGCGGCCGCGCGCACGCGCAGGCCGTCCCTTTCCTGCACCTCTGGCCGAGGCAGCCGCGAACCACGCGCGTGCATCGCCGCCGCCTGCCGCCGCGATTCGTCGCCTGCGCGCTGCTCTGCCTGCTCCTTGCGATCCTTGCCGCCGCCGGGCCGGAGCTGCGACTGCCGGGGCTCGCCCGGACGCAACTCACGCTCGTCATCGACCGCGGCGCAACGATGAGCGCCGGCGCCGCGGGAGGCTCGACGCGGCTCGCGGATGTGCTGCACCGGTTGCCAGATCTGCTCGACGCCGCCGGCACGCCGGCGCGGGTCACACGCGTACAGCTCGTGCCGGAAGAGCGGCCCGCAAACCTCGATTTAGCGCAGGTCACGCGCGACCCCGCCGGCATCCAGCCAACCGCTGCCGACACGGGCCATCTGCTTCGCCATGTCGTGCGCGACCTTCTGCAATCCGGCGAGTCTGTCCTGCTCATCAGCGACCGCAGCCTCGAGATTGAACACGCGCGCCTGTTCCAGCTCAGCCCTCGAAGCCCTGCTGGAAACGCCGCGGTGGAGTCGGTTTCGGTGGATGGCGTCCAGGTGCTCGTCCGCCTCAGCAACGCCGGCTCGGTGATCGCCGGACGGCTCGTGGTCGCCAGCGGCGAGGCGGTTGTGCAACAGGAGGTCACCCTCGACGTGGAGGAGCAGGCGGATGTGCTGCTGCGACTGCCCTCACCGCCGGGCGACGTGGTGCAGGCGCGATTCGAAGCCGAAGACGATTGGCCTGCCGACAACACGCTGATCATCGCGCGCCAGCGCACCTGGCCGGTGGTTGAGGTGATGCCGGGAGTGCCCGCGGAAGTGAGCCGGATGGCGGCGGTCTATGGGGAGCTGCGTCCGGCCGGCGCGCATGCGCGGCGAGTGCGGGTCGGTTCGGACGATTCGGCGAACGTCATCGTCGGGGAAGCGTCGGTGAGGCCCGATGGCGCCTGGCACGTCGCGGCCCATGAGCTGACCGCGGGCGTGGCGTGGGAATCGCTGACGGAACTCCGCGCCGCCGCCTGGCCTTTCGGGGATGAGGCGTCCTGGCAGGTGCTGGTGCGCCGCGGGGATTGGCCGTTGCTGGCGATCGACACTTCCGGCCCGGGCCGGCGAGTGTGGGTGGGGTTCGGCTCCGAATCGCTGCGCCAGTCGCCCGGATTCGTCCGGTTCTGGGCGGACGTCCTGACATGGGCCAACGGCGGGCCGGAGCACTGGTCGCACCGGGAGATCCCGTCGGAGGCGCTGGCGAGCGTCTCCCTCGAGGCGGCGCTGGAGCGCGTGGGTGTGGAGGAAACCGCTGCCGGACCGGTGGCGTGGAATGTCCCGCGCGCTCGTTTCCCTGCGTCGCAGGATTTGGCCGAGGCGGCGCTGTCGGACTGGCTGCGGGGGCAGCGCCAGGGAGTGAAGGCGGGGCCGTGGCTGCTGGTTGCGGCGCTGCTCGCGGCGGTGGCGTCGGCGTGGTGGTGGCCGAGGTCAGGGTCCGGCTGAGGGGCGGTCTTTCTTGACAGGGCGTCGGGGCGGTTTTACCGTCGCGCCCCGACTGGGACGCACGAAGGGCGGCACGAGCTACCTTACCCACCTCCTGCCCGATACAATGCGGCGTCCCGCCGGCGCGACGAGACGGCTACCCGCGTTGCCCGGCCGATTACGCAGACCTGACCCCAAGCGACCGAGCCCTTGCCATGTCCGATGCCTCTCCCCCCGTCGCGGTCGTCACCCACGGCCCGATCCGCATCGTCGAGTTCGTCCAGAGCAAGATTCTCGACGAGGCGAACATCGCCGAGATCGGCACGCGCGTGAACGAGCAGATCGATGCCGAGTCTCGCCCGCGGCTCCTGCTCGACTTCCGCAACGTCGACCACCTCTCCTCGGCGGCGCTGGGGATGCTGATCAACGCCAACAACCGGATCCGGGAAAAGAACGGCGAGCTGCGGCTTTGCGACATCAAGCGGCAGATCATGGAGGTCTTCACGATCACCAAGCTGGACAAGCTCTTCCGGATATACCCGAACCGCCAGGCGGCGTTGGAGAGCTTTGGGCCTCAAAAGACCGATGTCACGTGAGCCGTCCCGCGTTCGGGACGACGGGACGCCGGTACTTCCCTGTCAGGGGCGGCGCATGCGAGCAATGAGCCGCCCGAGGCTTTCCGATGGCGAAGCGTCCCGGCGCCGGGCGTGCCGGGTGGCTGTCTAGAATACCGCGCCAGGTGTGCAGCCCGGCTTCGAGGCCCGGCACCGCCTGTGCGATCCGACGGACGCATGAGCACGGCCCGCACCGACCCCTCCCCGCGCAACGACGGCGACGGCGACGTCACCGGACGCGGAGGCGCCGCCGGAAAGGGGCGCGACAAGAGCAGCGCCGAGCCGATGCGATTCGTCATTCCCTCCGATCTCGAGCGGGGGCGGGAGGTGCAGGAGACAATCCTGCGCGCCTGCCGCTTCGCCGGGTTCGACGAGGACGCCTTCTTCGCCGTCAAGCTCGCCCTCGACGAGGCGGTCACCAACGCCATCAAGCACGGCAACAAGCTCGACCCTTCCAAGCAGGTCATCGTGGTCGCCGTCGTCACGCCGCAGCGCGCCGAGATCGAGGTCAGCGACGAGGGCCCCGGCTTCGAGCGCAGCAACGTGCCCGACCCGACCGCCGAGGAGAACCTCGACAAGTGCAGCGGGCGCGGCCTCCTGCTTATCGAGGCGTACATGAGCAAGGTCTCCTGGAGCGAGGACGGGCGCACCATCCGAATGCTCAAGCACAACACCGCCGAGCCGCCACGGGTGCCGTACGATGAGTGCTAGGCTCTTCTGTCCGCTCCCTGCCGCGTCCGGCCACCCGCATTCCGAATGTTCCTGCCGATTCACACCGACCGGCCGCTTCGACAGACGCCGAGCGTGAATCTCGGGCTCATCGGCGCCAACGTCGTCGTCTTCTTCCTTCAGTTCCAGTTCCCCGCGCTGGAAGCCGCGCTGCTGCTGCGCCCGACCGAGCCGACCCTCCTGGGCTTTTTCGGCAGCGCCTTCATGCACTCGCGCGAGAGCGTTTGGCACATCCTGACGAACATGCTGTTCCTGTACATCTTCGGGAACAACATCAACGACAAGCTGGGCAACCTCGCCTACCTCGGCTTCTATCTCGGCGGCGCCGTCATGGCCGGGCTGCTCCACGTGCTCCTCGAGAGCGCCCCGGTGCTGGGCGCCAGCGGCGCTGTGGCGGCCGTGACGGGGGCGTACCTCGTGCTCTTCCCGCGCTCGCGCATCGCGGTGCTGGTGCTGTTCTTCGTGATCACCGTCGCCTACGTGCCCTCGCTCTGGTTCGTGGGGCTCTTCTTCCTGCTGGACCTCCTGCGCGCCTTCAGCGGAACCGTCCTGGGGATGGAATCGGGCATCGCCAGCTTTGCCCACCTTGGCGGCACGCTCTACGGCGTTGCCGTCGGTTTCCTGCTCATGGGGGCCAACCTCGTTCCGCGCGACCAGATGGACGGCCTGGCGCTCCTGCGCCGGTGGCGCCTCCGCCGGGAGCACGCCGCGGGGCTGAAGCGCACCGGCCAGCTCCACCAGACGGCGATGGACATCGTCCCCGCCGGCCGCGAGGACCCGAAGGTCGCACGGATACAGGACCTGCGCGACCGCATCAACGCCGCCCTCGACGACGACTACGTCCGCGAGGCGGCGCGCCAGTACACCGCCCTGCTGCGCGTCGATGCCGGGCAGGTGCTGTCGATGCAGAGGCAGCTGGACATCGCCAACCAGCTCGCCGCCGACGGGCGGCACGCCGAGGCGGCCGCCGCTTACGAGCTCTTCCTCGATCGCTACGAGCGGCACCCGGACCACGCGCAGACGCAGCTCATGCTCGGCCTCATCTACAGCCGCTACCTCGACCGGCCGGAGGCGGCGCGGCGCCATCTCTCGGCCGCGTCGGCCCGGCTGGCGGACGCCTCCGAAGCCGAGATCGCCCGGCGCGAGCTTGGCGCCCTGGAGCCGGCTCCTGCCGGTCAGGACGTTGAATTGCGGTAGGCGCGGCTTCTGGCTACAACGGGCGGCATGTTGCCGGAACTTGCATCCTCCCTGTCGCAGATCGACACGGCCACGGTGCGCGAAGCCGTCGCCTTCGTGCAGTCGCTCCCCGAGGAGGACAAATCCGTCGTGACCACCTGGCTCGTGTTCGAGGGCATCACGCGAATGCTCTATTACATTCTGGTCTTCCTGGCGGTCTTTCTCCTGGGTCGTCGGATCATCCAGGCCATGATCGCAGGCTACCGTGAGGCGCGTGCCGAGTCGGTGTAGGACGGGCAACGCCCACGCGAGGATGACGCAACGGTGCCGAGCGAGTTCGCGTTCAACTGGCGGCCTGGACTTCTCGAGTGGCTCATCGTCCTCGAGCTGGTGATCCTGCTGGTCCTGGCGGCGTACCGGTATGTCGCCTACCTGCTCGGGCGCAACGCACCGACCGATCCGTTCGTCATCTTCTACCGCACGTTCTGGCGCGCCTTCCGTACGCCGAAGCGTTATCCGATCCCGGTGAACTATCAGCCGGTTCCGCCGAAGCGCGACAAGCCCAGGCTCGAGGAGTCGCTCGACGGGGCCGGGCTCACGGACGAGGAGATCGAGGCGCTGATGACCTCCGACGCCCTTGCCGACCCCGATGCCGCGCCCCGGGCCGCCGCGTCGGGTGATTCTCCCGCGCCATCGGAAGAGGGGGACGAGTTTCAGTCGCTCCTGCCGGTCCGCGTGGTCACGGAGCGCTCCGCCGGCGTCCTGCGGATCGAGGAAGGGACCCTGGTGGTCGCGGTCGATGTCGCTCCGGACGACGGGCGCGCCAACCGCATCGTCATCCAGAAGGCCTGCACCGTCCTGCGCCTCAAGCCGCACCAGGTCGCCATTCACGCCGGGCACACCAAGGCCGACAAGACGCTCAGGCTCTCCGGCATGGGCTCGCAACAGCTCGCGGAGCGCCTCAGGGAGCTTGGCGGGGCGCACGAGGAGACCTTCGGCTTCGCGCCCGGATCATGAAGGGCGCTCGTCGCCGGCCCGCCCCTCTTCGTTGCGCCTCTATATTCGTTGCCCGCCGCCCCCGCGGCGGCTGTCCTGGCGAAATGGGGCCACCGGATCGACAATCCGTGCCACCGGATTGACGATCCGGGCCTTTGGATTGTCGATCCGAGCCTTCGGATCGACGATCCGTGCCTTCGGATTGTCAGCTCAGGCGCCTGAATCGGACTGCGGTTGGTCCGCTTCCGTCGCCACTTCCCGCCCATCATGCGGACGGGGCCGCCTCATCGACCGCACTTCCAGTGTGTCGCGGTGCGTTTTCGCGGACCTGGCAGAAACAAGCCGCACGGCACGTTTCCGGTCGCGCCGCCCAAAGCCGCGTCGAGCGATGCATCGAGGTCAGGCGCTGCTGACCCACTCAACAAGCGTGCGCACGCCGAAGCCGGTCGGGCCCTTGGCGTAGAGGGGCAGGTCCTTCTCCGTGTCGGCCACGCCCGCGATGTCGAGGTGGCACCAGGGGGTCTCCGATTTGCCGTCGAGGTTGCCCGGAATGAAGTGATGGAGGAACTCGGCGGCGGTGTTCGATCCGCCCTGCCGGCCCGGGCTGTTGACGATGTCGGCGCTGGTCGCCTTGAGCATCTCGCGGTAGTCGTCCCCCAGCGGCATGCGCCAGAGCTTCTCCCCGGCGCTCCCCGCCGCCGACGAGAGCGTGCCGAAAAACGCATCGTCGTTGCACCAGGCGCCGGCGCGCGTCGTCCCCAGGGCGACGACGCACGCGCCCGTCAGCGTGGCCAGGTCGACGCATGCCGCCGGCTTGTACGTCTCGATGCCCCAGGCCAGCGCGTCCGCCAGCACCAGCCGCCCTTCGGCGTCGGTGTTCGTCACCTCCACCGTCACGCCGTTGTACATCCGGAGGATATCGCCCGGCCGATAAGCGTCGGGCCCGGGCATGTTCTCCGCCGCCGCGAGGATGCCGACGACCGGGCTCGCGACCTTCAGTTGCGCCACCGCCGCCATCAGGCCCAGCACCGCCATCCCGCCGCACTTGTCGAAGATCATGCTCCCCATGCCCTGCGCGGGCTTGATGGAAATGCCGCCGGTGTCGAAGGTGATCGCCTTTCCCACGACGAGCAGGGGCGCCGGGCCCGCCTTCCCCGACCTTCCGCCGCGCTTCGAGGAAGCGCCGGCCTTCTTCCCACGCGCTGCGGGCATGTTGTGCTCGAGAACGATGAGGCGCGGGGGCGTGCCGCTTCCCTGCCCGACGCCGACCAGCCCTCCCATGCCGAGCTTTCGCGCCTGCTCGTGGTCGATGATGCGGCAGGTGAGGCCCGTCTCGCGCGCCAGGCGCTGAGCTTCCTTCGCGAGCGAGGGAGGATTGATGTCGTTGCCCGGCCGGCTTGCGATGGTGCGCGCATAGTTCTGGCCGAGCCCCACCGCCTGCCCTCTCGCCACGGCCTGCTTGTCGGCCCCCACGAGCGTGACGCGAACCGTGCCCAGCGCCTCGGCCTCCTTCTGCCGGGCCGCCGTCCCGCGGTACTCCCGAAACTCGAACGCCCCCAGCATGAACCCCGTCGCCAGCGCCTCGGCGCACCGCGCATCCTCGGGCGGACAGATGAGGGAGATCTCCTTCTGCTTGTATCGCTTCGCCTGCTTCGCCGCGATCGCCCCGGCGTCGCGCAGGCGGTCGGCGTCGGCCTTCCCCACGCCCAGCACCACCACGCGGCGCCCCGCGACGGTGGTGCTGCCGATCTCGCCAGCCTTGCCGGTCAGCGTGCCGTCACCCACCATCGCCGCGGCGGCGCTTCGCAGCTCCTCCGGCAGCGCCTCGCCCGCCAGCAGCGCGCCCTTGTCGTCGGCGAGCACGACCACGGCCCCCGCGCGGCTGAGGCGATCGGAGGCGGACATCTTCACATCGGTGCTGGTGGGGATCATGGCCGACACGCTACGACGGGGCGCGCCCGCGGGCAAACGGTGCGGCGTCCGATCGACACCCCCGCAACCGCTCAGGCCCCCTCGCGCCGCACCTCGAACCGCCGCGTGACGGGCATGAGGCACCGCGTCTCGTCACACGCCTGGTAGCGCAGGTAAACTTCGACGGGCTGATCGCTCAGCGGCTCGGAAAAGAGCAGCTCGAAGCGCGCTTCGCCGACGATCCGCCCCCCTTCCGACGCCGGGAGACGCGCCTCGAGGAACGCCGCGTGCGGTGAACCGATCTCCACGCCCATCGCCCGCTCCGCATCGGCGGAGTGAAGGTGGAAGCCGTCCTCGATCCGCACCGTCACGGCCAGGCGCTCCGGCGCCCGCCACTCGGCGGAGAGAAGCTGGACGGCCCGCTCCGACTCGTCCGCCGGCCCCTCCGCTGCCGCGGGCTGTCCGGTCACGCTGAAGGGGCCGTGCCGCTCGACGAACAGCATGGCGGCGTGGAGCAGCGCGCTGGTATTGCCCACGAGGTCGGTGATCTGGCCCGCGAAGACTTCCAGCGTGCCGCGACAGATGTCGGGCCGATCGAGCTCGAGCATGACCATCGCGGCGACGGCGTTGCCACTGGGAAGCGGGCTGTCGGCGCCCACCTTTCGCCGGACGTCTGCCAGCCCGGGCACCTCGCCGCTGCCGGGCTCGCTGAACCAGAACCCACCCGCGCCGTCGCCGAAGCGCTTCTGCATCGCGTCGGCTGTCTCCGAAGCGTGGTCGAGCCAGACGTCGTTGCCCGTGGCGCGCCAGAGCGATATCAGCGCCTGGGCGAGCAACGCATAGTCGTCGAGGAATCCGCCCGTCGCCTGAATCTTGCCGTCGCGGCTGGCGTGGATCAGCCCGCCGTGAGCGTCCCGATGGTTCCGCAGGAGCCAGTCGGCGGCACGGGTGGCGGCCTCGATGTATCGCGGCTCCGGCAGCGCCGCACCCGCGCTGGCCAGCGCGCCGATGACCATCGCGTTCCAGCTCGTCAGGATCTTGGTGTCCAGCGCCGGCTGCTTTCGCCTCCCCCGGGCGGCAAGGAGCTTGCGACGCATTTCTGCGATCCCGGGTTCCGCCTCGCGCTCCGGCTCGGCGAGGAAGAGGACGTTGCTGTCGGGCGTGTGCGGATTGGGGCCGTGCGGGTCGGCGAAGTTGAAGCCACGATCGAGCCCGTAGACCGCGTTGAACTCGGCGGCGTCCTCCGGCCCGAGCACCTCCTCCACCTCCTGCGGCGTCCAGAGGTAGCTGCCCCCCTCCTTCGCATCCACCTCGGCGTCGAAGGCCGTGTGAAACGCGCCGCCGTCGTCGGTCATCTCGCGCAGGACGAAGTCGAGCACGCCGCGCGCCACCCGGGCGTAGCGCTCCGAGCCGTAGAGGCGCGAGGCCTCGACGTAGCAGCAGGCGAGCATCGCCTGGTCGTAGAGCATGATCTCGAAGTGCGGCACCAGCCACTTCGCATCCGTGCTGTACCGGTGGAATCCACCGCCCAGATGATCGCGGATGCCGCCGTTGGCCATCGCGTCGAGCGTGCGCTTCAGGGGCTCGTCCAGCCGGGCGGGGCGCTCGCCGTACAGCCGGCGCGCCGCGAGGAGCATCTCCAGCAGCGTCTGCCGGGGGAACTTCGGCGCGCCGCCGAACCCGCCGAAGCGTGGGTCGAAGTCCGCCATGCTGCGGTCGACCAGACCCCGGAGCGTCGGCTCGTCGAAGGTGACATCCTCCCGCGGCGGGCTCGGCTGGCCGAGGCGCTGGAGGATCTCGTCGAGGCTTTCGACGGTCGTCGTGATCTCGTTGCGCCGCCGGCTCCAGGCTTCGGAGAGGGCCTCCAGCACGCGCGGGAAGCCGGGCCGGCCGTGCGTGTCCTCCGGGGGGAAGTAGGTGCCGGCGAAGAAGGGCCTGCCCTCGGGCGTGAGGAAGACGCTCATCGGCCAGCCCCCCTGTCCGGCGAGCACCTGCGTGGCGGTCATGTAATGCTCATCGACGTCCGGCCGCTCCTCGCGATCGACCTTGACGTTGACGAACCCCTCGTTCATCTGCCCCGCGATCGTCTCATTCTCGAAGACCTGTCGCTCCATCACGTGGCACCAGTAGCAGGTGGAGTAGCCGACGGAGAGGAAGACCGGGACATCCCGCCGCCGCGCCTCGGCGAAGGCGGCTTCGCCCCAGGGCCACCAGTCCACCGGGTTGTCCTTGTGCTGAAACAGGTAGGGAGACGTCTCGCTGGCGAGGCGGTTGGCCATGACGCCAGCGTACGGGGCACGGATGCGTATTCGAAGCGCCCGAAGCGCCGCTCACCTCGCCGGCGCCCGGAACGCGACGTCGGCGAACGTGCCGCGGTGGTCCGCCTTGTGGGGCAGACCGACTTCCGAGACGGTGGCGGTGAGCGCGGGGGAGAGGAAGATGTGATCGATCCGCACGCCGGGAATGCTGCCGAAGGCGCGCTGCTTCCAGGTGGGCTTGCGCGCGTTGGGCCATGTCCAGCCCGGGCCGTGGCCGGCGAGGTCGTGCGCGTCCACCAGGCCGAGCCGCTCGATGGCGCGGATCTGGTCGCTGAAGGTCGGCGCGTTGAAGTCGCCGCCGGCGATGAAGTCGTGCGGTTCGGCGGAGAAGATGCCCAGGAGGTCGTGCGTCTGGTACTGGTTTCGCGAGAACCCGATCCGGCTGCCGGGGCTGGCGGTGTGGATGTTGTAGATCGCCAGCGGCCGGCCGTCGTGGTCGATCACGACGCGCTGCACCCTCCCGCCCCATCGCCCCGCGACCGGCTCCGCGCCGTGCGGTGTGGCGGAGCGGAACGGCCGCTTGCTCAGGATCGCCATGCCGTCGACGAAGTCGTCGGCATATCGCGTCTGGTTGGGATATCGCTCGAGCAGCGAGGGCGTGAGGTTCGCCTCGTGCCACAGATGCCATTCCTGGATGAGCAGGACGTCGGCATCCACGCGCGCGATCTCCGCCAGGATCGCCTCGGCGTCGTGGTTCTTCATGTAGACGTTCATGCTGTGCACGCGCAGCGTCTCGCCCGCGGCGGGCGGCGGTGACTTCGGCAGGAACGTCGTCGCCGTCGGCAGTGCGCCGATCCCCGCGAGCAGGAGGGAGGCGACCAGGAGCCAGCGCCGGCGCAGGATCAGCGCCATGAGCGCGGCGGCGAGGCAGGCGATGGCGATGTGCAGTTGCAGCACCTCCCCCGCGAAGGCCAGGCAGTTGAAGGCGAACCGGATGGAGCGGTTCTCCTGGAGCTCCTGCGGATAGAGATGGGCGGCGGAGAGGAGCAGGAATGCCGGGCCGAGGCACAGCCAGGTGAAGCCGCCGAGCACCGTGTTGAACCCGGAGCGGCGCCGGCGCTGCGGCGCTTCGGGGGCGGGGGCTGCGTCGTCGGCTTCGGTGGCGTGGTCTCTTGTCATCGTCTCCCCGGGAGATCCGTGCTCACCCGGAGACACGTCCGGGCGCGCCGCCGGTTGCAGCCTGGAGGGCGTTTCTGATCTCCTCCACGCCGCCCGGCCGAACGGCGCGGGCGACCTCCTGACCGTCGCGGAGGAAGATGAGCGTAGGCCAGAGCTTCACGCGGAACGACCGTCCGAGCTTGCGCCCCGGGCCGTCCTCGACCTTGATATGCGGGACATCGGGCAGATCTTCCAGGGCCTGCCGGATGGCGCCCTGCGCGCCGGTGCAGATGGGACACCAGTTCGTCCCGAACTCGAGGACGAGGGGCCCGGTGGAGGAGGCGACATCCTCAGGCGTGGGAGCGTCGGCGCTGTAGACGGGGGTGTACATCCGGGGCAGGCATGCAAAGGGGTTGCCATTCGAGTCTGTTTCCGATTGCGCGACCCGCGCCGAAAGCCCGCGGCTCCAAGCCCACGGCTCTAAGCCGTGGGCTTTAGATGTCGTATCGAAGCGCCTTTCTTCTGGTGGTTTCGGATGTAGTTCGCGCATTGGACCTGGTGGGCGCGGTCGTGGATCGGTTTGCATGCGCAGCGCTTGCCCCAGGCGCCACCGGTGGGGAGCAGGTCGGCGCGTGAGAGGGTGCGCGCTGCGCGTCCCTTGGCGCGGCCGACCCAGTAGCGCGGGCGATGATCGCGAACCCGCGCGAGGATGTGATAGTGATGATCGTCCACCGACACGATGACGACGTCGAGTCCGTCCCTGCTGAGCGACTCGAAGATCGCGTTGCAGGCGAGGCGTTGGGCTTCAGGACTCAGGTAAACGGGCGAGCGCTGCATCAGGCGCAGGGAGCGCTCGCGCTCGCGCCGATACATGCCGGGAGGGGGAGGATTGAGATAATCCCCTTCGATGTGCTCCCGGTGGTGTCTCGTGCGGAAGCCGAGATCGCTCCCGTAGAGCCAGGTTCCGTAGGTGTTGCCTGTAATGTGGTACCAGTCGTTCCACGGACGGGACATGGGGGGACGATGAACGCACGGGTTGTCCGTGTCAATGTCCGGATCCTACCAAAGCCCACGGCTTAAGCCGTGGGCGTTATCAACGACCCGCGCATTCCGCGCAAGTTGTCTGATCCGGTTCATTCAGTCCTCTGCCTTCTCACCTGGCGGCGCCATCTTCACGATCTTCGGGTTGAAGCGCGCGATGATGTCCACGAGATCCGTCTGCGCCTGCATCACCTCGTTGATGTCCTTGTACGCCATCGGCACCTCGTCCAGACCCGCAGACAGAAGCTCCACCCCCGCCTGCTCCAGCACCGGCTTCACGTGCTGCCAGCGGTAGGCGTTGCGCGCCGCCGTCCGGCTCATGGCGCGGCCGGCGCCGTGGCTGGCGCTGCGCAGCGAATCGCCGACGCCGCGACCGCGCTCGACGTAGCCGGGGGTCGCCATGCTTCCGGGGATGACGCCGAGCACGCCCTCGCCGGCCGGCGTGGCGCCCTTGCGATGCAAGACGAGCCGCCGGCCCGCGTGCTCCTCGAGCCAGGCGAAGTTGTGATGGTTCTCGACATGAACCGCGGGCTTCAAGCCCGCGGCTTTCGATACGTGCTTGTGGATCAGCTCGTGGTTGGCGGCGGCGTAGAGGCCCATCAGCTCCATCGCCGCCCAGTACTCCTGCCCCGGCGCGGTGTCGAGGTCGAGCCACGCGAGGTGCCGAAGCTGCGGCGGAAGGTCTGGATGCTCTGCCATCGCCAGCTTGGAGTAGAAGTCCGCGACGCTCGCGCCCGTGCCGCGCGAGCCGGAGTGGGACAGCAGGGCGAGGAAGCTGCCGGCGGGCAGGCCCAGGTCCGGCTTCTCCAGCGTGACGATGCCCCACTCGACGAAGTGATTCCCGCTGCCGCTGGTGCCGAGCTGCTGGCGGGCCTTGTCGAAACCGCGCTTCGTGACGGGCGTGACGGACCAATCCTCATCCAGCACATCGTGCGACAGCGGGCGCTGGTGCTGCGCGCCGATGCCGAAGCGCGTCTCGCGCTCAAGGGCATTGCGCAGGGTGTCGCGCAGGCGGTCGAGCTGGTCGGCGGACACGTCGAAGACGCTCAGGCGCATGCGGCAGGCGATGTCCACGCCGACGGCGTAGGGGATGACGGCGTTGTCCGTCGCCAGCACCCCGCCGATCGGCAGGCCGTAGCCGAGATGGGCATCGGGCATCAGCGCCCCCGCCACGGCGACGGGAAGGTTGGCGGCGTTGTGCATCTGCTGGACGGCCTGCTCTTCGAGGCCGGCGCCGTAGATGCGGACGGGGGCGGGCGATTCGCGCGGGATGTACGTGCGCTTCTCCTGCTCGGCGAGGATGGCGCGGGCGAGCTCGCCGAAGATCGCATCCTCCTCCGCCGCCTTCGGGTCGGCGAGGACGACCTCCAGCCGCTCCTTGAGCTGCCGCCGATCCAGCCCCGCAGCGCGCGCGGACTGCGCCACGAGCTTCTGCGCCGCGGCGATCGCGCCGGGGGGAATGCCGAGCTTGGAGAGCTGGCGGGCGTTCATGCGATCCGGAGTTTAGCCACGGATTCACGCCGCCAGCTGCATCTGCCCCGGGGCGCCGTGGCGGAAGCTGGCGCTGAAGTGCACGAGGTGGTTGGCTTCCTCGCCGTAGGCGGTGGAGCGGATGGCGCGGACGTGGTACTGGACGCCCGCACAGCCGGGGGGGAGGGTGGAGTCGGTGTACTCCTTCTTGCCGGCGATGCCGAGGAACTCGCGCGGGCCCCAGGTTCCGTCCGCCGACTGGAGCTGGCGGTGGACGTGATACATCGTCCCCACCGCGCCGCGCGGGTTCAGGCACTTCCAGCGCAGCACGAGCCAGCCGACCTGCTGAAGCTCGACGGTGAAGCAGCACGGCTTGCCGGGTTTGCCGATCTTCGAGCCCTTGCTCTTCGGGATGGGAAGTGCGGCGGCGAGGTAGACCTGCTTTCCCTCGCGGGCGGCGGTGGCG
The DNA here is from genome assembly GCA_023417885.1 of Planctomycetota bacterium. Taxonomy (GTDB): domain Bacteria; phylum Planctomycetota; class Phycisphaerae; order Tepidisphaerales; family Tepidisphaeraceae; genus JAEZED01. The sequence continues at coordinate 1,206 of JAEZED010000044.1, read as the reverse complement.
CGCACCTGCTGGATGAGCGTCGCGGTGAGCGATGTCATCGCCTCCAGTGCCCTCTTGAGGTCGCCCGTGGCGGACCGCGCCGCATCCCGCGCCATCGCCTGCTTCTTGTGCGCCGCGATGGCCGCACCGACGCGCAACTGGAGCTCGGCGATCTGCGCCGGGTCGAGCGACAGCTCGTCGGCGCGCTCGGACCAGCGGGTGGCGAGGACGCGGCAACGGCCGATCTGACGCAATTGAGACTTGGGGATGATGCGCATGGGAACTGCTCCTTCTCTCGCGTGCCGGCGTTCTGCGACGGCCTGACTCTGCTTCGTCTTCTTCGCTTCGACGCGCCAGCAAATGCGGCCGGCACGCGGAACGTCCGGGAAAGAGACCGCGCACACCCCTGCCGGGCCCACTTCCGCGCAGTCGTGTCCCCGCCGCGTCGTTATCGCACCGTGCCGGAGCGCCGGGGGACCGTGCCCGAGCGGTCCGGGCACGTGTCCGAGCGGCTCGGGCACGGTTCCGCAGCGCTCAGGCACGAGCCGGCATGAGACAGGACCGAGCCTCCGCCGCGCCGAACCGTGCCGCTCCCGCACCGGCCCAAGCCGGACGATCGACGGCGAGGCGCTCGCGGCAGCGCGTTGCGGGTTCATGGGCGATCGCGACCCATGCGTGCCGACACCGCGCCGCCCGACGCCTGACCCGCCGCCGCAGATATCGCCACGAATGGCACGAATGAACACGAATGCCTCGAGCAGAACGGGATGGCAAAAGCATTCGTGTTCATTCGTGGCCCACGCCGGCTTTGCGTAGGATGGGCGAAGGAGACCTCACGCATGCACCCCGACACCAGGGCGTACAACCAGGCGCAGGCGCCCGCGGATCGAAAGATCTGCAACCGCCTCGCCGAGGAGATCGACCGGCACCTGCCCGAGGCGGAGAACAAGATCTGGCACCGCCATCCCGTCTGGTTCCTGGGCGGCAACCCGATCGTCGGCTACAGCAAGCTCAAGGACTGCGTTCGGCTGCTCTTCTGGAGCGGGCAGTCGTTTGCGGAGGAGGGGCTGGCGAAGGAGGGAAGCTTCAAGGCGGCCGAGGCGCGCTACACCGCCGCCGACGACATCGACACCGCCAAGCTCGCCCGCTGGCTGGCGGAGTCGCGCCAGGTGCAGTGGGACTACAAGAACCTCGTGAAGCGCAAGGGAAAGCTCGAGCGTCTTAAGT
>JAEZED010000039.1 GCA_023417885.1 Planctomycetota bacterium | reverse complement strand
GTCTCCCGCTTCCGGAATTCGATCGCGAGAGTCCGGGCAGCGGTGGTGCGGTCGTCATCGGCAAGGGCGCTGCTGCTCGACTCGATGACCACGCCCAGCGCCGCCCAGAGGGCCCGGTTCTCGGCCGCGATGTGCAGGGCGTCGGCCGCGGACGCCGCGACGAAGACCGCCGGGCCCTGGCCCGCGGGAGCGCCGACGCGCCGGCCGTGGCGCTTGAACGTGCGGACGAAGGCCGCAGTGACCTCGCGCCGGATGCGCCGCTCGCGCCGGCGATGGCGCCGCGCGAGCAGGAGCCGGGCGTACAGGTCAGGCCGCAGGAGGTAGGGGTTGATCGTCATGGTCACCCTCGTCTGGACGGTCGTGCGTGGAGCGTGCGAAAGAACGCCTTGTCCGGAGCGCCCTGGGAACGGCGCTGCGGCTTCGGGCCGTCGTTCAGACTGTCTCGCTTACCCGTGGAGCTCCCGCGAGCTCCGTCTGAATCGCTGCGCCCCGAGTCGAACGGGGGAGGCCGGCAGATCGCACCGGCATCGGTCCTATCCTGCAGCGCGCCGCATCACCCTGGCCGCGCGAACGCACTTCTGAGAGCAGAACACTTGTCCGCTCGCGTTGCGCTTGATCTTCGACATAAGCCGCCACCTGCGGTCTTGGATCGCGACACCGCAGTTACCGCACGGAACGGCGATGAACACGTCTGGGTTATGCCGCTTTGCGTGCTCCGACTTGGTCAGTACCTCAAGGTTTCCTGGGGCGTTGTTCTCCTTGTTCCCGTCAATGTGATGGACGTCTTCATCCGGCTGGAGGAGGCGTCCGGCGTTGTTCTCCGCGATCACCCGGTGCAGGGGATACAGGCCCTTGCTGTTCCGCCTCGGGTGCAGTGGCCGCGTGCGGCAGTAGCGGTAGCCACCACCTTTGCACGTCGAGAGAATCTGGAACATCTGGTCAGCCATCGAAACGTCGATCTCTTCAAGCGGGGTGGGCGGGATCGAACCGCCTTGAGCGCTGCCTACTGCGCCACTCCGCAATCTGCCCCGTTCCTTCCCGCCCCGCGCTGCTCGTGTTGTGGCCGGTCGTGCGTGACGGCCTCGGCGATGCGCGGTCGGGTCTCGGGCCCGGGGGCAGGCGTCGATCGCGTCGGGGGTGCTGGCCCGTTCGCGCCGTCGCCCGTTTGTTTCAAACTCCGCCGCCGCACTGCACAGGGGGGGATGCAGGTGGGGGACGCGACGGCGGAGCGGAGGTCCCCGGGGCTGGGGGCGGCCCCGGGGAACGAGGGTTCAGTCACTGCCTCCTTCGGCGATGGCGCCGGCGGCGCCACCTGCCGGGTGGATGTGATCGGCAGCCGCCCGCAGCAGGGCCGCCTGCCGGGCTTTCGCGTCGGTGCTCACCCACAGCCGCCACATGGCGGCGAAGAAGATCGCGAAGGTGGCGCCGCGCCGCTCGGCCTCGGCCAGCGCCTCGGAATACTCCTCGCGGGGCACCCGCGCGTGCGTCGCCTGGGCCTTGGTGAGCTCGGCCCCTGAAATCGACTGCTCGATCGTCACGAAGGCAGATTAACGTCCGAGTAGTCGATTGCAACTACAAAGAGTGTTTTTCCACTACATTTTTCTCATAAAGGCTTGAAACAGTGGGAGTTGCAGCCACGGATTTTTTTCGCGACACTGCCTCCATGGCCCGAAGCGGGCAGCGGACGATCACGGTGCAGTTAACGGAATCGGCCGAGGCCGTGGTGCGTGGCTTGAGGCGCGACTACGGGATGACCCAGTCGGCAGCCGTGGAGCGGATCCTTCAGTTTGTCGCTGAGGTCGATCCTCGGTTGCGCACGGCGATCCTGTCGCCGCACCCCGAAGTCCGGGCCGCCTGCGCTCTCCACCTGTTGCAGCAGATGGCGGGCCAGATGCCTGTGCCTCCCGAGCCGCCGGTGGTGTTCGAGGCAGTGATGGACGAGATCCTCCCGGGCGAGGCTCGCGGGGGTGGGGGTTGGGAGGGTCCGGACGATCCAAGTCCGAAGCCCTCGAAGAAGAGGACGAGGAAATCCAGGAAGCCGGCGTAGGGCGGCGCCGTCGGACAGGGGAAAGCTCATGCAACGGTTCGCACGCGCGGGGTCAGTCACCCTGTTGTCTCTTTTTCTCGCGGCGTCGGCCCTGGCCGACGCTCTCCACGTCGCCAACTGGAACCTCGGCAACCAGCCGAACAACAGCGTGCAGCAGGCCAACCTGGTCGCCGTTCTGGAGCACGTCGGCTCCACGATCGGCGCGCTGGATCTCATGGCGCTGGCCGAGACGGATACCGCCTCGTCACTCGACACCCGGGCCGCCTTCGAGACCGCCTTCGGCGCCAGCTACGGGCTCTTCACCACCGCGGCGGATGGGGGCGGCGATCGCACCGGGTTCATCTACAACACCGACTCCCTCTCCCTGGTCAGCACGACGACCGTGACGGGGCTCACGCACCCCGCGTTGCGTGGCCAGTTCCGCCCCGTCGGCACCGCGGGCGAGGCGGACTTCTGGGTCTACGCGGTTCACCTCAAATCCGGCGACACCTCGGATGATCGCCTGGAGCGCATGACCGAAGCCCAAGATCTGCGCGCCGATGCCGACGCGCTGGGCGAGGGAGCGGTGGTGCTCTACTTGGGCGACTTCAACTGGTCGGGCGCCGACGAGCGCGCGCCGGATCCCACGGTCAGCGCCTGGGACGTCTTCGCCGCCGCGGGCAACGCCCAGGCCTTCGACCCGGCCGGCAGCGTCGGCGACTGGCGGGACAACCCGCTGTTCCTGTCGCTTCACACGCAGGATCCGGGCGCCGCGATGGATGACCGGTTCGACATGCAGCTGGCCAGCGGCGAGCTGTTCGACCTGGAGGGCCTGGAGTACATCGACGACAGCTACCGCGTCATCGGCAACAACGGCACGCACGCGCTAAACGGCCCGATCACGGCCGGCAGCGGTGCTCCCGCCGACGTGCTGGCGGCGCTGGCGACGTTCGATCACCTCCCGGTGGTCGCGAGCTACGAACTCATCCCGGAGCCGGCCGGCGCGGGTCTGGCGATTGCGGTCGCCGGCGCACTTCTGCTGCACCGAAGTCGGGTAGAAAGGTGAGTCGCCATGCCGAGCTACCAGATCACCGGAAGGGATCTCCGAAGCGGGCGCCGCATCGACGCGAAGTTGGATGCGCCCGACGAGGCTCAGGCGCGCCGAATCGCCGGACGGAAGGGTATCGAGGTGGAGGTCATCAAGCCGCATCCGGCGACACCGGTCGCCTCGGCACAGCGCGATGCGATCCCGCTCGAGCCGGCGAAGCCGATCCCTTATGCCTCCGCCGATCCGGCGGAATCCCGGGGACCGCATCTTGGCTGGCTGGCGCTGGTGGCGATCGTGACGCTTGCGCTCGGGGGCGGGGCCGCGTACTGGGCCACGACCATCAAGGGGGGCGGAGCGGCCGGTGGAACCGCAGCCGCCGTGCCTTCGGCCCCGGATCCTTTCGATGGTTGGGAGGATGAGCAGGTGAAGTCGGGCGAAGAAGTGCTCGGTCACCTGGAGCAGCTCGTGAGCATGATCACGGTGGGCACGGACATCGACAGCTACCGAATGACCGTGCAGGAGGCGGCGACGAGCATGCAGAAGCTCGAGCGCCGACTCTCGGCGGAAGGTCAGGGAAGCGCCGCTTATGGGTCGCTCTCGGGAGCGACTGAGGCACACGTGGAGGCCGCGCGGGCTTGGATGGACAAGATCGATGCGGTGTCTCGGTCGGCGCCCGAGGTGCGCGATCTGTACGAGGAGATCCTCCAGGAGTCCTGGAAGCTGGCGCAGTTGGAGACGCAACGAGCGCGAAAGTTCTTCTACGACCGCCAGTAGTATTCGACGCCCACCGGCCTCACGTCACCCACTTGCCCTGGCGCGGCCGGTAGAACGGGATGACGATGCGCCGCCACGCCGCGGCGACGGCCGTCGCCAGCACCTGCGCGCGCTCCTCGATCGGGATTGCCTGGTCGAGGCTGATCGTGCGGTTCACGTGATCAATGCGGAACAGGCACCGGTGTCCCGCGCGGTCCACGATCGGCCCGCGGACGAGCCGCTGCTTATAGAGCCAGCGGCCCACGGGGACCGACGGCAGTCGCTGCACTTCCATGAGCTCCGGCATTCCGTTGTCCGCAGCCTCGCAAGAACAACCCGGGGGCGCGACGATTCCTTCGTCGGCTCCCGTTTCGACACTGGGTGTTACACGATCCTGCGCCCTCCCCGGTTGCCGGGATTCCTCAGAGCCGCCGCTGCGACATTTGTTGCCCGAGCCTCCCATGGTCGGTAGCCTACCGAACATGAACCGAACAACGCAAGCCGCGACGCGCGACGCACACGAGTCGATTGGCCCCCCGCCGCTCCACCCAGCCGCCCTGGGCCACGGAACGCCGCCTCTGACGATGCGTGCCGCCGTGAGCACCGCCGCTCCCTCCCCCGCTCCCCCGGCCCCCTTGGGGAAGTTCTGGGGATTCATGATGCAGCAGTTCGGCGAGCAGGGCTGGAC
>JAEZED010000096.1 GCA_023417885.1 Planctomycetota bacterium | reverse complement strand
GGGCCCCCCCCCCCCCCCCCCCCCGCCTCTTGCGTAACGAAAATGCCCCGCTCCAAGGGAGCGGGGCTCGTGGTTGGTGGAACAGGGATCTCAGCCCGCCGCCTTGGCCTGCTCGGCGGGCTCGGGCAGCCGCTCCAGCAGGTCACGCACTGCGGCCTCGAGCTGCTCGTCCTCGTTGTCGGCCTCCGCCTCGGGCGTCTGCTCGATGCGGATGTCCGGCATGGCGCCGTTGTTCTCCATGTCGGTGCCGTCGGGCAGGTACCACCCGCGGAAGGGGAGCCGCACGCGGGTGCCGTCCACGAGCGTGAACGCCCCGGTGCTGATGACCCCGCCGGCCGTCTCCTCGCCGACCAGCGTCCCGCGCCCCAGCGTCTTGAAGGCGTGGCTGATGATCTCCGCGTTCGAGAAGCTCTTCTCGTTGCAGAGCATGTTCATCGGCAGGTCGTACCGCGGAATGAAGAGCCGGTCGTTCGGGTAGCCGCCCGACTGCGGGTTGGCACGCCCCGCGTCGGCCGAATCCTGCATTCCGCGCGGAATCGTGTACGCGTGCCGCGGGTACATGATCGAGGCCAGCAGCCGGTCGGCCGTCCAGCCGCCGCCGTTGTTGCGGACGTCCACGATCAGCCCGTCCTTACCGTGGGCGGCCGCGTACAGGTCGCGCACGAACGTGTCCAGCGACCCCTCGTCCATCCCGCGGATGTGGATGTAGCCGAGGCGGCCGTTGCTCATCTCCTCGACCTTGCGGTTGTTCTCGTTCCGCCAGTGGTCGTAGGTCAGGCCGCTGATCTGCCCGTAGCTCACCGGCGTGATCAGCAGATCCAGCTGCACGCCGTCACGCTGGATGCCGACGACGATCTCCCGGCCGACGCGGTCGGCGAGCTGCACCTCCAGCGGGCGGTCCGTCTCCACGGGATCCAGCTCGAGGTGGGTGATGACGTCACCCTCGATGAGGCGCATCGGCCCGCGGCCGGCTGGGCCGGTCTCCAGCACGCTCTCGACGCGGAAGCCGTTCTCCGCCGGCTCCGAGCGGATGCCGAGGTGGCCGTAGCTCTGCCGCGTTCCGCCGGAGTCGGACCATCCGCCGCTGCGGGCGGGGGTGACGCCGAGGTGGCTGCCGTTGAGCTCGCCGAGCAGCCGCATGGCAACGTGCTGGAACTCGTCGGGCGAGCGTGCGGCACGGGCCAGGGGCAGGTAGTCGCGCGTCAGTTCGCCCCAGGGAAGATCCTTCATCGTGGGGTGATAGAACTGGTCGCCCAGCGTGCGCGCCAGTTCCAGGAACTTGCGCTCGTTCATCTCCGCCAGGTCCACCTCCAGCCGATCGTCCGGGTTGGAGTTGCGCTGCTGGTGGGCACGCGAGCCGCTGGTGTCGAAGAAGCCGCCGCGCCCGCCCGTCGTGTAGAAGATCTTGTCACCCTTCGGCGTCAGGCCGCGCAGGCTGACGCCGTCTCCCACGCGCTGGGCGCTGCCGTTCCACGGGTTGCGGAACGTTCCGCCCCCGCTGGAGTAGTAGATGGCGCTGGCGTCGGGGAGGACGAGCGGCCGGCTGGCGCCGGTGGCAACGCGCTGCATCCGCAGGTACGCCTCCTCCAGCGGGAAGTCGTCGAGCGTCACGACCTCCTCGGCTTCCTCGGCCCCGTCGTCGGCTTCGTCATCGGCCTCCTGCGTGGCGGGCCCGGTGGTGGGGCGGGTCGCGGGCTGGGTGGCGGGGCCGTTGCGCGCCGGTCGGCGCGTGGACTCCTCGACGGCGGCGCGGGTGGCGGCTTCGCCCGTGGGGCGGGTGGCCAGGGCGCGCACCAGCGGAGAGACGGTGCCCCGCTCCTTCGCAAACTCCGGCACCTCCGGAAGCTTGATCTTCTTCACCTTGTCCGACAGCTCCTTGTAGTACTCCTCCAGTTCCGGCTGCTGAAGGCCTTCCAGCCGCGGATCGAGGTAGACGCGGTAGATGTCGTAGCCGCTGTCTGACATGCCGCTGCTGCGCTGGCTGCCGAAGGTGAGCACGCGGCCGTCGTAGCTGATGCTCATGTTGGAGTCGCCCAGCGGATGCCGGGTGACATTGATGGGCGCCCCTTCGCCACGCCATCCGGTGCCGTCGGAGCGGGTCACCCAGATGTCGTTGTTGAAGTCGGCGTCGCTGGTCGCGAAGACCAGGTGCTTGTCGTCGTACGTCCAGATGTACCCGAGCCCGCGGCTCCAGCCGTTGTAGATGCGCTGGGCCGCGCCGCTCTCCAGATCCAAAACCCACAGGTCGCCGACGCCGCGCGTGAAGGCGAGTCGGCGGCCGTCGTACGAAGGCACCGGCCCGGCGTCTCCCTGCTCGCTCTCGCTGACGAGTTCGACGTTGAAGGCAAGGGCGTCGGGCCACTTGGCCGGATCGGGCGCGGTGGCGGCCTCCGCCTGTCCGCGCTGCCGCGTGCTGTCGGTGGTTGGGCCGGTGCCGGGCCGTGTCGCCGGCTGCGTGGTCGGCTCGTCGGCCTTCTCTTCATCGTCCGCGGCGCCCGCCTTCTCGTGGTATTCCTCGACGCGCTTGACGATCTCGGAGCGCGTGCGGGTGGCGGTGACTGCGTAGATGGCGTCGCGGCCCGATTCGTCGTTGACGAAGTAGAGGGTTCCGCCGTCGGGGCTCCATGCGATGTCCTTGTGGCGTGCCAGGCTCGTGCTGATGCGCCGGGAGGCGGACCCGGAGTCCGTGCCGCGCACGTAGAGCTGGCCGTAGGCGATGAAGGCCATCGTCTTCCCGTCGGGGCTGAGCGCCGCCTCGTTGACGCGCTGATCGACGGTGACGTACTCGATATTGTCGCGCTCATCCTCCGGCGCGGTCATCGTCAGTTCCTGCGGCTCCGAGCCGGGTGTTGTCAGGTCCAGCGTGTAGAGCCGATCCCAGCGAGCAAAGACGAGCTTGCTCCCGTCTGGCGTCACGTCGAAGTCCTCGACGTCACGGTCGGTGTAGTGCGTAAGCCGCGTCGCGTCCGACTCCGCCGCCTCGCCGGCGGACAGGTCCATCATGTACAGGTTCACCGTGTTGTCCGCGCGGTCGCTGGTGTAGACCAGGCGGTTCTCGCCGGCCCAGCGCGGGCGGCCGTCGTTGCCTTCCCACTGCGTCAGCTCGACGAACGGGTCATTGGCGTCCGGGTCGTAGAGCCAGACGTCGCGCGTGTCGGGCCCGCGGTAGTGGCGACGGCTCCAGCTCGCGCCGCCGCGCTCGAAGAGCACGCGGTCGCCGCCCGGCTCCATGGCGGGGCTGCGCCCGAATGCGTCATGGACGCGCCGGTGGACGCCGCCCTCGGCCGGGATGAGGTAGGGGCGGGGGCTGCGGTAGACGTCGGGCTCGAGGGAGCCGGTGAAGAGCAGCACCTCGTTCCCCTCGCCGTCGACGCCCCAGTCGGAGAGCGCGGTCGAGCGGTCGAAGGCGAGCACCTCGGTGATGCCGGTGCCGTCGACGTTCATCGTGAACAGCCCGCTGCTGCCTCGGCGCTGGGAGTTGAACGCCAGTCGCGCGCCGTCGGGGCTGAAGCGGCTCCAGGAGTCGTCGGAGGGGTGGCTGCTGATGCGCATCGCCGTCCCGCCGTTCGCGGGGACGCGCCACAGGTCGCCGCGCCAACTGAAGACGACGACGTTCCCATCCGGCGAGATGGAGGGCATCCGGGGGAGCGAGACGTTCGTCTCACGGGGCGGATTGGGGCGGGCCTGCTGCGCCTCTGCCAGTGGCAGCAGGCACACGGTGAACAGCAACGCGGACGCGACAGCGAGTCGTTTCATGGCAGGATCAGGTTACGGGAAGCGTCAGAAGAAGCACGGCTCGGCTTCCGGACGGCACGCGGCCGCCGGCGGGGCACGATCGCCATGCTACGCAAAGGCCGCCGCGGCGAAAGTCGCAGCGCCGGGCGATTCAATTCCGCAATATCCGAACAACGGCCAAACCGGATCGGTAAGATCAGGAGGCGCCGCTCAGAAGGATCAGCTTGACGCAGACGCAGGACAATCTGGGGCTCTTCCAGTGGTCCAGTGGCCTGCGCGTCGCCGGCACCGCGTGGTATCTCGACAGCCGCCTTCCGCGCCAGAACTGCTTCGTCTCCCACGCTCACAGCGACCACCTGCCGATCGGCGATCCGGAGAACACGCCCCCCGATCCGGCGCGCGTTCACGGGCTTGCGCTCTGCACTCCGGTAACCGCCGCCATCGGTCGGCGGCGCTGCGGCCTGGCCACGGAGGTCCTGGAGCGCGAGTATGGCGAGGCTGTCGATCTGGACGAGGACACCAGCGCCCGGCTGCTGCCCGCGGGCCACGTCCTGGGCAGCGCGATGCTGCACGTCCGGCGGGGTGAGGCGAGCCTGCTCTACACGGGCGACTTCAAGCTCCGGGCCTGCCGCACCGTGCCGCAGGCCGAGCCGTGCGAGGCGGACGTGCTGGTCATCGAGAGCACGTTTGGCCGTCCCTTCTACCGCTTTCCGCCGGCGAGCGAGGTGGAGGCGCAGCTCGCGGAGATCGTCGCCGGGGCGCTGCGGGCGGGGCGGCAGCCGATCGTCTACGGCTACTCCCTCGGCAAGGCCCAGGAGGTCGTGCGCATCCTGACCGACGCCGGGATCAGGGTCACCCAGCACGGCGCCGTCGCTGCGATCAGCGAGGTCTACCAACGCTTCGGCGTCTCCCTCGGCCCGCCCGAGAGCCTTCGGCGGTACAGGGCGGAGGACTTCCGCGGCCCCGCGCAGCTCGACTTGGCCGAGCGTGGCGCCCTGGTCGCACCGCCGGGCGCGGCGCGGAAGCCGTTCACCACGCAGTTCGGTGACAAGGTGTGCCGGATCATCGTGACCGGCTGGTCGCTGGCGAAGAACGCCATCTTCCGCTACGGGGTCGACCACGCGCTGCCGCTCTCGGATCATGCCGACTTCGATGAGCTCGTGGAGATGGTGAATCGCGTCCGTCCGAAGCATGTCGTCACGACGCACGGTTTCGATGAGTTCCCCGACCACCTGGCGCGGCTCGGAATCCGCGCCGTCCCGGCGCGCCCGCCGGCACAGATGACGCTCTTCGGCTGAGGCGATGCGCGTCACCGGCTGGTCCGCTCCCGCGAGACCATGCCCGGAAGGCCCGTCGGATCGAGCCACTGCTGGCGCCCGATGATCCGCCCGTCGCGGCCGATGACGATCGCGGCGCAGTGCGCGCCCTCTCCCACCAGCGTCTCGACGACGGAGTCGTCCATCGTGTCGACCGCCATCTCGAAGACGATCTTCGCCTCCACGCGCAGGTTGCGGGCGGCGGCGACGCGGGCGTCGATGTCCTCGTGCTGCTCCAGGCTGACGCCGTCGCGCTGGTTGCGCTCGACCGTCCACTCGCCGGCGGGATACTGCTCGCGCGTGTAGACGAGCATGAGCTCGGCATCCTGCCCGAGCTCGCGGCGGAGCCAGACGAGGTCGCTCACGCGGTCGCGAAACGTCGGGTTGCTCATCGAGCCCAGCAGCACCACGAGCGGCTTGGTGCGCGGCACGAACCGTCGGAGCGGCACTTCCTTGCCGTCCAGCGTCACGACGGCCAGCGATGCGGGCACCTCCTGCCCCACGGCAAGGCCCTCGGGCTCGGAAAGGCGCGCGAGGAAGGCGCTCTCGCCCGGGCCGGCCGGTCGCTCGCGAGAGCCGGCGCCGGACATCGGCGTCATCGCCCCCATCTGCCCGTCGCCGGGGGTCATGCGGGTATCGCCCATCATCTGCGACTGATCCCCGCCGTTGCGGCCGGGATGGGTGGCGGGCCCTGAACCGCCCGCGCGGTCCGACTGCACGGCCTGCTCAAGCTGGGCGATTTGCTCGGGCGTGAGGATCTCCTCGAGCGACTCCCGGAACGCCTGGAGTCGCTGCCGCATCGCCGCGGCGAGCGTCTCGGTGTCCACGTCGCCCCCCTGGGCGTTCCGCGTCCGCGCCACCATGCGGCGTATGTCCTGTCGGAGGGCTTCCAGCGACTCGTTCACCTTCTGATCCTGCTCCGGCGTCAGGTCCAGCCCATCCAGCGCCGTGGTGAGCTGCTCGAGGTAGCCCACGGCGCCCGCAATCCCCTGGCCGCGGTTGGCACCCTCGCGAAGATCCTCGCGAAACTGCTCCACCTGCTGCCGGAAGACCGGCTGCTGCTCCGGCGTGAGCACCGCGTGGATCTCCTCCACCGTGCGCCCGATCACCTCCTGGAGCGCCTCGCGCCGGGCGTCCGGCGTCATCTCCGCCAGGCGCGCCGACAACTGCCGGAGCTCTCCCTCGGCGTTGCGCAGGATCCGCCTCACGCGCGGGCGCTGCTCGTCGGTCAACTGGACCGCCTCAGCGGCGCGTTGCAGGCGGTCGAGCAGGCCGCGGATCTGCGGCTGCGCCCGCTCCTGGTCGCGCGCCCGGCGTTGCGGGTCGGGCCGCGTGCTGGGGCGGGTGGAGGGGGGATCCTGCAATGCCGCGGCCGCCGCGGGCGCCGCCGTCGCCAGGCAAATGATCCCGAGCAGCACCGAACGGCCGAATGAGGAGGTAGGCCACATGGCGGAAGTCCAATCTGGAGATTCGGCGGTAGCGAGGGCACGTAAACGACCGGACGTGCCGTCCCTTCCAACGCCTCGCCGCACCGACTATTGCGGTGCCGGGAGCGGGCGCGCGACGAGCTTACCATCAGCCGGTTGTCGCCGCCGGGCGTTATCGGCGGGCTCAACCCCGGTACGGTTCGGCAGTTGGGCGGGGTGGCGGAATTGACCCGCCCGCTTCGTTGCGGGTATTCTGCGGCCCCACCCGCCGGCCCACCGGCACGAGCGCGTCCGCCACGCTCGAGAAAAGGGCCAGGAACGACCACGTGGTGTGTTCCGCGACGCCGAATCGACCGGGCCGCTTGTCCTTCCGCGGGCGCTCAGGCGGGAACCCCCGGTCTCCCGATTCATGTCCCGCCCACAGCCCACCCGAGTTCAAGGAGTGCACCCCTTGCTCCGATCGCACATGCCCCCGACGCACCGCCCACAATCGTCCTCCGTCGCCGCCTTTCTCCGGCGGGCGGCCCGCCCCGCTAAGGGAGCCGCGCTGGCCCTGCTGCTCGGCGCGGCGCTGGCAACGGGCAGCACCGGGTGCCGCTCGACCGACGCGCCCCGGCAGGACCCGGGCAGCCAGTTGCTTGAGCCGAACACGTTCATGTCCGCCTGGTCGCAGCGGATCGACACCGGGGACTACGGCGCGCCCGACCAGGTCTTCCTTCGCGACGATCTCGTCCTGATCTACACCGACCGGAACGCCGTCGTCGCCCTCAGCGCCACCGGCGGCACCACCCAGTGGATCAGCACCGACGTCGTGGGCCCGCTCGATCGGCTCTGGCCGCCGGTGCTCCTGGAGGCCCTGAACCGCCTGGGCACCGCGGTGGAGCGATTCATCGCCTTCCCCTCCAACACGAGCTACATCCTGCTCACCGCTGACGGGGGCGACCGGCTTCAGGAGACGCCCCTGGAGCGTGGCAACCGGGCACTCACGAGCCCCACCTTCGGGTACGAGGGGCTGGCTTTTGCCGGCCTTGCCGACAACTACGGCGGGCGGGCGGCGCAAATCGACCCGACGCGCGAGGTCAACCCGATCCTCACGCCGACGCTGGTGCGGGGCGTCGTCATCGGGCGGCCGGTCGTGTTCGACGACATCTTCTACGTGGCCGACGAGACGGGGGCCGTCACCGCCATCACGCAGGATGGCCGACGGGCCTGGCCGATCGAGCGATTCGAAACGGGCCGCGCCGTGACCGCTCACCTGACGGCCGACGAGGGCGGTCTCTATGTGCCGAGCAACGACTCCGTCTTCTACGTCCTGGATCGCGAGACCGGGCGGGTGCTGTGGCGTCACTTCGCGGAGGTTCCGCTTTTCAGGCCAGCCTTCCCGACGCAGGATTTCGTTTACCTGCCGGTCGAGGGCAGGGGCGTGGTGGCGCTGAGCAAGACCGAAGGCGCCACGATCGGCCGTGAGCCGACCTGGGTCGCCGAGGGCGCCCGCGACGTCCTCAGCCACGACGACCGAAACGTCTACCTGCTCTACCGCGACGGGCACATCGTCGCCCACGACAAGCGCACGGGCGAGGAGAAGTTCCGCACCGAGCGGAACGACTTCACCATGTTCGCCCGGAACCGCGACGGCGCTCGCATCATCGCCGCGACGACTTCCGGGGAAATCGTGGCGATCGACCCGGTGCTCACCCGCGGACAGGTAGGCAGGATGGTCATGCTCGACACCGCCGAGTGAGCCAGGGCGCCGGACGCCGAACCTGTAGCACGATCCCACCCGCGCCGCGGAATCTCCCCGGCGCGGGTGGCTTGCTAGAGTGGAGGCGATGCGGAACGCGCCGCAGGATGGACGTCGTGAGCCCTCAGGAGCGAACGTGAGCGCCCGAAAGCCCGGAGCCCAGGATCAATCGCTGCCCGGCAAGGGCCTCCTCGGCTGGCTCGGCCGGCAGGTCGCCTACGTCAGCCGCGCCGTTCGTCACGACCCGGAGCTCGTGCATCGGGCCGAGCGCTCGGAGGAGAAGACGGATCCGAATCACCCCGGCCTCGTCTTCCGTCGCACGGTCACTGACGAGGTGCGCCGGGAACCGAAGCACCTGGAGTGAGTCACATCTGATCAGCCGCCCCGCGGGCGCGTCGCCGGGGCATCGGGCGCGTCCCTGAACCTCGCCAGTTCCTCCGCCGCGGTTTTCGTGCGGAAGTGGTCGGCGCCAAGCGACGTCTCCAGCAGGCGGTGGGCCTCGACCAGTGCCTTCTCCGCCTCTTCTCGCCGGCCGAGGCCCGCCAGCGCCACGCCACGCCGCATCAGCATTTCGGCGGGCAGCCAGTGGTCGGGCGCGAAAGCCGCAATCGCCTGGGGGTGCGCCTCGCCCAGGAGGCGCTCGGCGTCGTCGTAACGACCGAGCTTGTTGTAGAGATCGCCCAGGTTGCTCGTGCTCGCCAGCGTGTTGGGGTGGCCTGCGCCGTAGAGCTGGGCGAAGCCGGCGCGCGCCTCGGCCACGAGGGGCTCTGCCTCGGCGAACCGGCCGCGTCGCTTGTAGAAGAAGCCGAGGTTGTTCATCGCCCCGAGCGTGGCCGGGTGCGTCGCTCCATGCGCCCGGCGATGCCCCTCGTAGACCTGCACGAACAAGGGCTCTGCCTCGTCGAGGCGGTCCATGTCCGCAAGCGTGCCCGCCATCGCATTCAGGCTCTGGAGCGTATCGGGATGACCCTCCCCCCGGACACGTCGATTTGCCTCGTAATGCTCCCGATTCAGCTCCAGGGCCTCCTCGAGCCGCCCTCGGTCGCCTGCCACGGCCGCGAGGTTGTGCAGCGCGCCGAGCGTGAACGGATGCTCGGCTCCGAGCGTCCGTCGGCCGCGCTCGACCACGTCGCGCAGCATCTCCTCCGACTCCGCGAGCCGGCCGACCTGGCCGAGCAGGTAGGCGAGGTTGTTCTGCACCGTCAGCGTCTCAACGTGGTCCGGCCCCAGCAGCGCGCGGCGCGACTCCAGTGACGCACGGAGGATCGGCTCGGCCTCGTCGGCGCGCCCGCGGCTCAGCAGCCACTGCGCCAGCGTCGCCGCCGCCCGTTCGGTGTCGCGATGATCCTCCCCGAGCACGCGCCGGCGCCCCTCCCAGGCGAGGCGTGCCAACTGCTCCGACTCCTCCGCGCGCCCGAGACCGTTGAGCGCCAGCGACAGGTTGTGGGCCGCCGTGAGCGTGTCCTTGTCGTCCTCCCCATGGACGCGACGATGGCCTTCGTACGCCTGCCGGGCCGCCGCCTCGGCGTCGGCGGCGCGCTGCTGATCGAGGTGGATCAGTGCCAGGTTGTTCAGCGCGTTGAGCGTCTCTCGCCCCTCGTCGCCGAAGCGCCGGCGGGCGAGCTCGAGCGTCGTGTTCATCAGCCGCTCGGCCTCATCGAGACGCCCGGCGCCCTGCGCCGCGTTGGCCAGGTCGCCTGTGGCCTGGAGCGTCAGCGGATGCTCCTCCCCGTTGATGCGGCGGCGCAGGTCCAGCGCGCGGGCGAAATGAGGCGAGGCCGCGTCGAAAAGGCCGAGGTTGGCGTAACTGTTCCCGAGCGTGGCGCGGATCGCCGCCTCCACCTCCGGCTTGTCGGCGAGCCGGCCGCCGGGCGCCGCCGCGAGATCGATGCGCCGGGCGGCTACGTCCAGCACCTCGCGCACCGTCACCTCCCGCCCGCGCCCTTCCTCGGTGGAGGGAGAGACGGCCGAGAGCAGGTCGTCGTTCAGGAAGGCGTTGACGGCGGCGGCGACCTCCGCCTGCCGCTGCGCCTCGCCCGCCTGTGCATCGGCCCGGTCGCGCTCGCTCAGGGCCCAGAGGAGCCCGCCCGTGGTGCCGAGCGTGCCCAGGACGAGGGCGGCGGCGACGGCGGTCGTGGCGATGGCGACGGCACGGTGCCGGCGCGCGAACTTCCTGGCGCGGTAGATCGCACTGGGCGGTCCGGCCTCGACCGGCTCGTTGTCCAGGTGCCGCTGGACGTCGCGCGCCAGCTCGGCGGCGGTGACGTAGCGGCGGGTGCGGTCCTTCTCAAGGGCCTTCATCACGATCCAGTCGAGATCGCCTCGAAGCTCCCTGGCGAGGGTGGAGGCGCGCGTCCGCCGGCGCCGCGCCACCTCTTCGGCCCGCGTGGCGGCCGGCTGGGAGGCACGAGGCGAGGCGGGGGCCTTCTCCAGCGCGCTGATGCGTGTGCTGGGCCGGGGCGGATCCTGCTCGCGGATGATGCGCTGCACCTCGTCCAGCGCGGCGCTGCGCAGCTGCTGCGCGTCGAAGGGCGTGGTGCCCGTGAGCAGCTCGTAGAGCAGCACGCCGAGGCTGTAGACATCGGTGCGGGTGTCGATATCCAGCCCGCTCATCTCCGCCTGCTCGGGGCTCATGTACTCGGGCGTGCCGATGAACTGCCGGTATTCGGTGAAGAGCGTGCGGTCGGTGAGGCGGGCGCTGGTGGCCTTGGCGATGCCGAAGTCGATCACCTTGGGCACTGCCCGGCCTCCATCGCCGAGGGTCACGAGCACGTTGCTCGGCTTGAGATCGCGGTGGATGACGCCCTTGGCGTGGGCGTGCTGCACGGCGCCGCAGACGTCGGCGAACAGCTCGAGGCGCTGCTGCGTGCTGAGCTGGTGCGTGTCGCAGTAGTGCGTGATCGGAACGCCCTTGACCAGCTCCATCACGAAGTAGGGCCGGCCGGCGGGCGTCGTGCCGGCGTCGAACACCTTGGCGATGTTCGGGTGGTCCATGACCGCCAGCGCCTGTCGCTCGGCCTCGAAGCGGGCGATGACCTGCCGGCTGTCCATGCCGGGCTTGATCAGCTTCAGCGCCACCTCGCGGCGCACGGGCTCGCGCTGCTCGGCGCGGTAGACAGCGCCGAAGCCGCCCTCGCCGATGAGTTCCATGAGGCGGTAATGGCCGAGCCGGGCGCCGATCGTCACGTCGGACGCTTCGACGGCCGACCCGCCGGTCGATCCGTCGGCGGGATCCGCGGGTGGGGCGATGCCTGACATGTGCGGGTGCTCCTCCGTATCCGCGCGCCGCGGGCAGGCGGTGCCTGTCCCCCGACACGGTGCGCGCCCCGGATATTACCACGGCTTGCGGCGGTACACGCGGCCCCGCGGAGGTTCGGGATTGGGGGCTGGGGCGTGGCGGGCGCGGGGGGAGTCCCTATACTCTGCCCGCCATGGCTTTTGAACCCGTCCTGACCACCCGGATTCCGCTCGAGGCCGACAAGCGGCAGATCGTCTGGTACGACGAGTACGTCCGCACGGGCGGGTATGAGTCGCTGAAGAAGGCGATCAAGATGACGCCGGACGAGATCATCAAGCTCGTCACGGATTCGGGTCTGCGCGGCCGGGGCGGGGCGGGATTCAGCGCGGGGCAGAAATGGTCGTTCATCCCCAAGGAGAAGAAGGGCCCGCACTACCTGGCGGTGAACGGTGACGAGAGCGAGCCGGGGACGTTCAAGGATCGCTACCTGATCGACTACGACCCGCACCAGATGCTGGAGGGGTGCGCCATCTGCTCCCTGGCGACGCAGGTGGACGTCATCTACATCTTCATCCGCGGGGAGTATCACCGGCAGATCAAGGTGATGGAGAAGGCCGTCGCCGAGGCGTACGAGAAGGGAATTTTCGGGAAGAAGAGCATTATCGGCCGGCCGCTGGAGTGCTACGTCCACGCCGGGGCGGGCGCCTACATCTGCGGCGAGGAGACGGGGCTGCTGGAGGCCCTGGAGGGCAAGCGCGGCTGGCCGCGCCTCAAGCCGCCGTTCCCGGCCATCGCCGGCGCCTTCGGGAAGCCGACGGTCATCAACAACGTCGAAACGCTCTGCTGCGTGCCGTGGATCCTGGAGCGGGGGGCGGACTGGTTCAAGAGCATGGGGACCAAGAGCAGCCCCGGCCCCAAGCTCTACGGCATGAGCGGCCACCTCAACCGGCCGGGCGTTTACGAGGAGGAGCTGGGAATCACGCTGGAACAGAGCATCGACCTGGCCGGCGGGATGAAGGGGGGCAAGCACAAGGGGACGATCTGCGGCGGAATCAGCATGGGCGTGCTCGGCCCGGACGAGCTGGACATCCGGCTGGACTTCGACGACGTCCGCTTCCGCGGTGGATGCCTGGGTCTCGGGACCGCGGGCATGATCGTGATGAATGACCAGACCGACATGGTGAAGGCGCTTCGCAACTGCGTGCGTTTCTACGCGCACGAGAGCTGCGGCCAATGCACGCCGTGCCGCGAGGGAAGCGCCTGGATGAAGAAGATCCTGGATCGCATCGTCGAGGGTCGCGGCCGGCAGCGCGACCTGGACATGCTGCTGGAGCTCGAGAAGACGCAGGGAATCATGCCCGGCACGACCATCTGCGGTCTGGCCGACGGCACGGCCTGGGTGACGCGGACGTTCATCAACAAGTACTACGACGAGTTCACCAGTCGCCTGATCCCGGAGACGACGCGCACCGTGAAGCTCTCCATCAATGTCGGCCGTCAGAACGTCCTGACGCCGATGGGAAGCAACACGCGCTAGCCTTGCCGGTGGGATTCCTGCCTCCGGCGGGCGGACATTGCCGAAACGCTTGCACGTTGAAGACGCGAAACCGATATATTGCAGCCGATGAGCGCGCGGATGGGTGAGACAGGTGCAGCCCGCGCGGCCTCCGTGCGGCGCCCGCGGCGTACGGAGTGCCTGCGCACGCGAATCGATCGCGAGCTCACTCGGCCCATGGTCTGGCTGGCGCTGGTCTTCCTCGGCGTGATGGCCATCGCCATCCCGCACTCGTTCATCACGATGCCCGCCGACCTGGCCGCCGACGACGACGCTGCCGTTGCGGCGACGGACGGCGCAGGCGTGGACGAGGTTGCGGCCATGCCGGCGTCTCCGGGCGCGGCATCCGGCTGGCTTTCCCTCTCCCCGTTCGAGCGGGCGACCCTGGTGAACAACATCGCCGTGGGCGCGCTCGTGCTCCTGGCGATCCCGTTCTGGATCGAGCTGCTGGTCCGGCTCGCCTACGTCGAGCGCGGCGACGCCATGCGCCCGTCGCGGACGCGAGTGCTGTACATGATCTGCTGCGCCCTGGTCCCGCCGCTGCGGACGGGACTGCCCCCCGCGACACTGGCCGGCCGGATGTGGCTGCCGTTCTTCGGTTGGCGTCACGCGAGCCGGCCACTGGCGCGGCGGGTGCAGCGGACGCTGGGCGTGCCGATGCTGGCAATCGGTTTGCTCATTCTCCCCGTGCTGCTGGTGGAGATCCTGCTGAAGGATCAGGCCCAGCGCTCGCCGGGCCTGGCGTTCGGGCTCGACACGGCCACCCGCGTCATCTGGTTCGCCTTCGCGCTCGAGTTCATCGTGATGATGGCGGTCACGCGCCGGAAGATGGAGTACGCCTTCCGGCACTGGGTGGACCTGGTCATCATCCTGCTCCCCTTCGTGGCCTTCCTCCGCACGCTGCGCCTCCTGCGGGCCGGACAGCTCCTCAAGGCCCACCGCCTCAGCCAGCTCGCCCGCACCTACCGCCTGCGCGGCGTCGCCGTCAAGCTCCTCCAGGCCGTCCTGCTCCTGCGCGTGCTGGAAGGGATCAGCGAGCGCGCCGCCCGTCGCCGCATCACGGGCCTGCGCGAGCAGATACATCGGCGCAATATCGAGATCCAGGAGCTTCGCGAGGAGATGACCACGCTCCGGCGCGAGCTCGCCCAGCGAAAGCGCAAGCGTCGCAGCACGCGCCGGGCCGCCCGGCGACCACAAGCCCCGGCCGCTCCCGCGCTCGAGGCCGGCGCCGTCACGCCCGGCGCAGCCTCAGGTGGATGATCTCCGCCGGCGCCGCCGTGCGCAGGGGGAACCAGTTGCCCGCGCCGTTGGAAACCACCAGGCGCGACGCCGCCTGCTCGTAGAGCCCCGTCCAGTAGCGGAACATCGCCGGGCCCGCGCCCAGCCGCTCGTTCAACATGAGCTGGCCGCCGTGCGTGTGGCCGGCGAGCGTCAGGGGGAGCCCCGCCTCGGCGGCGTGGTCGAAGGCGTGGGGATGGTGTGCCAGCAGGATGGGAAAGGCCTCCGGCTCGCGCAGCGTCGCGATGTCGAGCACCGTCTGCCGGATCAGGTCTTCGCGGCGCGTCCAGCCAAGGCCCAGAAGCTGCACCGGCTCCCCGCGCACCTGGAGCGTCCGGACCTCCTGCACGAGCAGCGGCACGCCCGCGGCCTTTGTCCGCTCGCGGAAAGCAACGCCGTCGTCGATCAGGTCGTGGTTCCCCTCGCACATCGCCAGGCCCGACCGCGGGTCGATCATCCGCACGAAGTCGAGCGCCTCGGGGAGATCCAGGATCGACTGGTCCAGCAGGTCGCCCGTCATCAGCACCAGGTCCGCCTCCAGACGGTTCGTCGCCTCCGCGATGCGGCGAAGCTGTGCCCCGCGCGTGTAACGGCCGACGTGAACGTCCGTTACGTGGGCGATCCTCAGCCCGTCCAGCGCCGGTGGAAGGCCGGGAATCGCAACATCGAGTTCGCGAATCCGCAACTCCGTCAGGCGTGACAACCCCAAGCCGGTCATCCCGACCGTCAACAGCGGCGGGGCGCTGACGGCTGCGGCGGCCAGCACCTGCCGGCGCGACCAGGCCGGGGCGTCGTGCGCGACGGCCTCGACGCGCGTCTTCGGGCGAAAGACCCTCCGCGCGCCGGCGGCTGTGAGGCGGGCGACGGCCCATCCACCGGCGGCGACCGCCCAGGCGGGAAGCATCAGCAGGTGCCACAGGTACATCAGCCCCAGCACCCATGACGGGACGTAGTGGTGCGCCGCGTGCCTCAGGCCGGGCAGGAGAATCATCCCCCCGAGCACCCCGAGCTGAAGCCCGACGAAGATCGCCACCCCCACGCGCCAGGCCGTCGGACGCGGCAGCCGGCGCGCGCGGCGATCGGCCCACCACCAGAACAGGCCATCCAGCGCGAGGATCGAGACAAAGATCACAAGGAACATGCCATCCACAGCGTATGCAGCCCGCCCACGTGACGGACATTCGACGGCGCCGCCCGAACACGTAAAGATGTCGGCCGATGTCCCTCGCGGCACTCTACTGGACGCTCCTCTGCCTCATCCCTGCCGCATACCTTCTCGGCGGGGTGCCGTTCGGCCTCCTCATCGGACGGGCGCGCGGCGTGGATGTCCGCGCCGCAGGCAGCGGAAACATCGGCGCCACCAACGTCGGCCGGCTGCTCGGGAAGCGGTACTTCTTCCTGGTGCTGCTGCTGGACGCGCTCAAGGCGGCCGTCCCCGCCGGGATCGCGAGCATCCTGGTGCACCTGAACACCGACTTTGACGACCGTACGCCGCTCCTGCACGCCCTCTGGCTCGGCACGGGAGTGGCGGCGCTGCTGGGGCACATCTTCTCTCCCTTCCTGCGCTTCAGGGGGGGCAAGGGGGTGGCGACGGCGCTGGGACTCGTACTGGGGGTCTTTCCCTACATGACGCTTCCAGGCCTCGTCGCGATCGTTGTCTTCGTCGTCGTCTACAGGTTCACGCGCTACATCAGCGCCGGCAGCCTCGCCGGGGCGGCCTTGTTTCCGCTCAGCTACCTGCTCTTTGCGCTCCGGCTCGGGTGGGATCCCTTCGGTCGCCAGTGGCCGCTGCTGGCGATGGTCATCCTCGTCTCGGCGCTGATCATCATCCGCCACCGCGCCAATATCGCCCGGCTCCTCTCGGGCACGGAGATGCGCAGCGCCTGATCAGCTCCCGCGCCACGGCACGTCCGGCACGCCCGCCTCGTGATTCGCGAGGCGCGCCATCGTGAAGAGCCAGTCGCTCAATCGGTTGAGGTAGGTCACGATCTCCTCCGGCACCGGCTCGGCGCGTGACAGCGCCACACACAGCCGCTCGGCGCGCCGGCAGACGCAGCGCGCCAGGTGCAGCCGGGCCGCCGCCTCGCTCCCGCCGGGAAGGATGAAATGCTTCAGCGGCTCCAGCCGCCCGTCGGCGTCGTCGATTTCGCGCTCAAGACGGCGCACCGCCTCTTCCGGCAGGGAGGGGAGGGTCACATTGGGCGTCCCCCCTTGCGGGGCTGCCAGAAGCGAGCCGATGACGAACAAATCTTCCTGCGTGGTGCGCAGCCGTGCACTCCAGGGCGCACCAAGGGCGGAGGTGAGAGACAGGGCCGCATTCAGCTCGTCGACGGTGCCGTAGGCGTTGATGCGCAGGTCGTCCTTGCCGATACGGCTCCCGCCGATCAGGCCGGTCGAGCCGTCGTCCCCGGTGCGTGTGTAGATCTTCACGCGCGGATTGTACCGGCCGGGGCGGGCAGCGCCCTTTGGTGTACCATTCCCCCGATGAGCCACCCCAAGCCAGACCCGATCCTCCCGTTCCGCGGAATGCTCGCGATGCTGCTGGTGATCGCGCTGTCAGCCGTAACCGCCGAGGCGCAGCAGCGCCAGGGGCGCCGCCCCGACCGCTCCCCCGTGCAGGAGCGCCAGCAGGATCCCGGGCAGGAGCAGCGGGGCGAGCAGGACGTGGAAGCCGCCCAGCCCGCCGCCGATCAGCCGGAGTACGAGGACCTCAGCGTCAGCGAACACGACGCCGCCGGGCTCCGCTTTCGCGCGGTCGCAGGCATGCAGCCGCTGAATGACACCGACGGAGAGCTCCGGGGGAACATGTTCTTCGTCTACTACGCCGCGCTCGGCGACGACGGCAAGCCGCTGCACGAGACGCAGGACCGCCCCGTCACCTACGTCTTCAACGGCGGGCCGGGCGCCGCGAGCATCTGGCTGCACATGGGGACGGCCGGTCCGTTCCGCGTGCCGCTCGAGCCGGACGGCAATCCGACGTCGCCCCCTTACAAGGCGCAGGAGAATCCGCACACCTGGCTCGACGTGACGGACCTGGTCTTCATCGACCCGATCGGCACGGGCTTCTCCCGCGCCGCGGGCGAGGAGCCCAACCCGCGCATGTTCTGGGGCGTCTACGAGGATCGCCAGTGGGTTGCCGAGTTCATCCGGCTCCACGCCACGCGCTTCGAGCGGTGGGACGACCCGAAGTTTCTGGCGGGCGAAAGCTACGGCACGACGCGCGCGGCGCAGCTTGCCAGCTACCTTCACGAGCGGTACGGCCTGGACATGAACGGGATCATGCTCATCAGCGCGGTCCTCGACTTCGCGACGATCCGCGAGGCGGAGAACAACCCGCTGCCCTACGTCCTGTTCCTGCCGAGCTACACCGCTTCGGCTTTCCACCACGGCAAGCTTCCCAGCGACCTCCAGGAGAACATGGAGGAGACGCTGAAGCAGGCGGAGACGTTCGCGATCGACGAGTACATGCCCGCGATGATGAAGGGGACGGGGCTTGGCGATGAAGAGCGACAGGCGATCGCGGAGAAGTATGCGCGCTTCACCGGGCTGCCGGTGGAGTACGTGCTGATGAGCGACCTGCGCGTCCCGCCGCAGCGGTTCATGAAGGCGCTGCTGAACGAGCAGCGCCAGGTGATCGGCCGCATGGACGGCCGCATCGCTGGCGTGGACACCGATCCGGTGAACGACACGCCGAGCTTCGATCCGGCGCTCACGGGCTACCGCGGCGTCTACACCGGCGCGTTCGCCGACTACGTGCGCAACCGGCTGAATTTCCGCAGCGACCTCTCCTACGAAGCGCTGGGCGGCGTCGGGCCCTGGCAGGGAACGCCCGAGACGAGCCGCAACTACAGCGGCGGATACCTGAACGTCGCCGACGACCTGCGCGAGGCGATCGTCGCCGTTCCGTCGATGCAGGTGCTGCTGGCGAGCGGGCGCTACGACCTGGCGACGCCTTACTTCGCCGCCGACTACACGATGCGGCAGCTTCGCCTTCCGCCTGAGCTGCAGGACAACATCCACACCGAGTACTACGAGGGCGGGCACATGATGTACCACGTCGAGTCGGAGCAGGAGAAGCTCCACGACGACATCGTCGCCTTCATCCGGAATGCGGTCCCGACGACGCAGGCCGCGGACTGACGGCCGCGCCTGCGGGCATGTGGTGGAGTGAGAGGCGGAGTGACGAGCGGCTCAGCCGAGCTTCTCGCGCAGGCGCTCCTGCACGAGCTTCGGATTCAGCCCGCGCGCCTGCTTCATGACCATCCCCACGAGCGCGCCGAACGCCGCCTGCTTGCCACCGCGGTAGTCTTCCAGCGGCTTGGGATTCGTCGCGATCATCTTCTCGATGGCGGCATCGATCTCGCTCGTGTCGCTCGACTGGATCAGCCCCGCTTCGTTCGCGGCCTGTTCGGCGGGGCGGTCCTTTTCGATGATCGCGTCGATCACGCGCCGGCCCGTTTCCTTGCTGGCCTGGATCCTGTTCTCGCTCACCAGCCGCGCGATCTCCGCCACACGCGCCGGCGCGATCCCCAGCTCGCCGATCGCCTTGCCCTGCTCGTTGCCGATCTCCCGCAGCGTCTCGATCAGCACCGCCGCCCGCTTCGGCTCGGCGCCGGCGGAAACGACCGCGTCGAAGTAGTCGCCGATCTCCTTGAGCTGCGCCAGGTCCGCCGCCTGCTGGTCGGCCAGTCCCATGCCGGAATACCGCCTGCGCCTCGCGGGGGGAAGCTCGCCGATGCGCCCCTTGAGCTCCCCGAGCCACGCCTCATCGACGACGACGGGCGCCAGGTCGGGATCGGGGAAGTAGCGGTAGTCGTGCGCCTCCTCCTTCTCGCGCTGGAGCACGGTCACCTGCTTCGCGTCGTCCCAGCCGTAGGTCGCCTTCCTGCCGAGTTCGCCCGTCTCCCGCCACGTCCTGATCTGCCGCTGAGCCTCGTAGGCCGTCGCCTTCTCCAGCACGCTGAAGCTGTTGAGGTTCTTGATCTCGGTGATCGCGGTCTTGTGCACGTTCCCGTCGCCGTCGGTGATGTGGACGTTGATGTTCGGCTCGAAGCGCATGTGCCCCATCTGCATCTGCCCTTCGCTGACCCCGAGGTACTGGACGAGCATCTGGAGCTCCCGCGCGAATGCCGCCACCGCCTCGGGGCTGCGGAAGTCCGGCTCGGTCACGATCTCCAGCAGCGGCGTTCCGGCCCGGTTCAGGTCGACGATGCTGTAGTCGATCGCGTATCCGCCCGGCGCGTCGTGGAGCAGCTTGCCGGCATCCTCCTCCAGGTGCGCGCGGCGGATGCGGATCGTCTGCGCCGTGCCATCCGGCAGCGTCACGTCGTAGGTCCCCTCGAAGCAGAGCGGCTGGTCGTACTGGCTGATCTGGTAGTTCTTGGGCAGGTCCGGGTAGTAGTAGCTCTTGCGATCCCACTTGCACTGGCGGGCGATCCGGCAGTTGAGGGCCAGGCCCGTCATG
The DNA here is from genome assembly GCA_023417885.1 of Planctomycetota bacterium. Taxonomy (GTDB): domain Bacteria; phylum Planctomycetota; class Phycisphaerae; order Tepidisphaerales; family Tepidisphaeraceae; genus JAEZED01. The sequence continues at coordinate 14,955 of JAEZED010000096.1, read as the reverse complement.
ATCGCATATTCCACGGCCCGCTTGTTCATCACCGGCAGCGTGCCCGGGAGGCCCAGCACCTGCGGATCGACCTGCGTGTTCGGTTCGCCGCCGAACCCGTTGCGGGCGGCGGTGAACATCTTGCTCTGCGTGGCAAGCTGGACGTGGATCTCCAGGCCGACCAGGACGACGTACGACTTGACGGTGCGCGGTTGAGCGATCGTGGCGGACATGACTGGCTCAGTGTACGGGCACTTCCCCGTTGAATCAGGCGGTTCCCGGCTCCCGCGGCAACGGACGGAACGGGGTTCGCAGGGGCGGGGGGATGAGATCCGAAAGCGTCAAAGCGTCGCTGGTGCTGGGCATCTGAGGTGGCGACGGAGAGTGAGCCTCCGGCGAAGCGCAGGGCGCAGCGCCAGCGGCAGGGTGCGGAGGACGCATCTGCGCGTGGCGAGGGCCCAGGTTCCCGCGAGCCGTTGCAGGAGGCGGTCGAGACGCATCAGGACCGGAGCGCGGTCGGTTACGCCGCTGCTTCAGTTCGTTTCAATGGGAACGCGGCACGAAAGGATCCCTCTCCCACTTGAAAGCAGGGGAGTGCGCGCCGTTAGCGGGCGGCCGAAGTTCGTTAGCAAGCAAGGACTGCTCTTTAAGAGGCGCGCGCAGCGTTAAAGCGGGATAACCGGCGCCGAAAGCGGGGGGATTGTCTCTGTCAGCGATGCGCGCGCCCGCTTTCGCAGCACGATCGCCCTGTGACGCGATCCACGTTCGGTCTTTCATGGACGGCATGTGCCCCTTGGTTGTCTGATCGACACCCTTCGCAACCGGCTCCCGCGCTAACGATGTCCGAATCGCGACAGGAGGCGCTCACATCCATTCGACGGGCGCGCACGCTCATCCCCGCGTCGCGCACGCCCATCCCGCGGGCGCGCACGATCATCCTGGAGGTCGGCACGCTCATCCCCCCGTCGCGCACGCCCATTCTCGGGTCGCGCATGCTCATCCGGGAGGCGCGCACGCTTATCCTCGAGGATATTGGTGGAATTCGGCAGTTCTCGGACCCGCCGCACGCCCTGGTGAACCGAAGCGCGCACAAAAAACGCCCGCGGCGAGGCGCCGCGGGCGGTGTGGGTCGCGTGTCGCGGGCGTTAGTAAGCCAGTCCGAACCGCACCTTCGTCCGCTCGTCGCCGCTGACGATTTCGACCTCCTCGATGCGGACGTTGCGGTTGTCGGTCGGGAAGGGGCGTCCCTCGGCGTCGCGGAGGAAGCTGAAGTGAATCGACCGGATGTCGCCCGGCTTCGTGTGGGGCAGGAGCACGCTGTAGGTGCGGTTCACCCAGAGACGTGATTCGGTCCAGGGCAGCCGGGAGAGGTTGGCCAGCTCCAGGCGATCGGCGCCGTAGCGGATCGTCGCCCGCGCCGCCGCAGTGCCGATCAGCGGGAGCTCGCTCGGATAGCTCGCGTACACCGGCCCCGAGGTGGCTTCGCCGGGGTTCGTCGAGATCGCGCCGCCTTCGGCCTGCATCGCCTGCCGGCGCTCGGCGTCGCCGGGCTCGGTAATCGGAAGATCCTGACGTGCGAGGCGCGCCGAGGGGGCGGCGGGATCGCCTGCGTCGTCGCTCTGGCACCCGCTGCCCGCCAGGAGAAGGGCCGCCACGACGATGGCGGCGGGCGGGTAGAGCGACCAGGCGGTCTCCGCCCAGGTGCGGACGGCGCCACGGGGCGCGGTGCGGAGCAGGTAGGGCGCGGGGCGGACGTGCGGGTTGGATGGAGCGTTGAGCATTCGGCCCTCCGTGGCCGTTGATTTTGGCATTGAGGCCCGCTCCCATGCGGGCCACGCCTGTATTTATCGGCAGCACCGTCCGGAAAGGTTGAGCCACTTCCACGCGCGGTGCGGATTCGGCTCACCCCGCCCCCTCCGCCTCGTCCTTGCGCCGGCCCCCGCGGACGGCGTGGAGCTCCTCGCCCGTGATCCACCCCTGTTCGGCGGCATGCTCGGCGTGTGCGACGGTGTCCTCCGCCGCGACGCAGGCGACGCCGAGCCGGCGGATCTCATCCACGATGCCCGCGACCGCATCATCCCGGACGACATCCGCACTGACGTCGCGCAGGTAGACCGCCATGACGCGATCAGGGGCCTGGCGGCAGATGTTCAGGTAGATCTCCGCGTCGTGCTGCCCGGTGTCGCCGATGAGGATGAATTTCTGCTCCGGGTAGAGATCCAGCAGCGCCCGGACGCGCGTCACCTTGTGCTCCTCGTGCCCGCCGCGGATGTGCTGGCCCGGGCCGAGCCCGAGGTCGCGCATGAGCAGCGGGCCGTCCGGCAGGCCGTGAATCTCCAGGAACGTGCGGATCAGCTCGTAGAGGTTCCACGGACTGCTGGTGAGGTAGAAGACGGGATTGCGGCCGTCGGCGGCGTGAAGCGAGCGGTAGAACGCTCCCACGCCGGGAAAGGCGACGCGCCCGTAGGCGTTGGTGAAGAGGGTGCCGACCGCCATCCGCACCAGGCTCGTCGCCTGTGTGTGCATCACCGTGTCGTCGATGTCGCTGACGACGACCCACCGCGCCGCCTCGTGGGGAATGAAGACCTCCCCGGTGAAGCGCGTCTCTTTCTGCTCGCTTGCGATTGGTTCCAGCAGGTCGCAGGCGATCTCCGAGCGCCCCGGCGGGAACGCCTCACCCTCCGCGGCATGGAACTCCCCGTGGATGTACCCCTCCTGATCCGCGACGAGCGTCTGCTCCTGCCCGGCATAGAGAAAACGGACCCGGGCGCGCGGCACCTCGTCCGTCTCCAGCATGCGCAGCATGCGGCGGAGGTTGACCCAGGCCGAGTCGTGCGGCGTGGGGGCGGGAAGCCCGCGATCCTCGAGGACGCGTGCGGCGAAGCGGACGCGCCCCCGGTTGCCCAGCGCGCGGTAGACCTGCACCGCCAGCGGCCTCGTGTAGCCGCGGCGGCGCTTGGCGCGGTAGCGGACGGCATCGACCGCCCGCTCCACCCCGGCGGCGACGGCGCGCAGGCCCGACGTGACGCGGTTGGTCTGCGTCATGCGCCGAAGGCTAACGTGGTTGCCTTCATGCGCGGATGCAGAAAGCAACGAACGCTCCCCCGCCGGTGAACCTGGCGGGGGAGCGGCTGCCATCAGGGATCGTTCGGTTGTCGACGGCCGGTCACACCGACACTTGCGACCGCCGACGGGGAAGCAGTGCGAGGGCGCCGATGCCGACGAGGGCAAAGGACGACGGCTCCGGAATGACCGCCATCCATCCCTCGACGTCGCCACTGGGATTGATGCCGAACCCCGAGATCACCCGGCCGTCGTCGGAGATGCCGGTCGCGGCCTGAAGCCACCAGTCATCCAGGCCGCCGACGCCATCGTTCATGAGAAACTGCCGAAGGTCGAACATCCCCTCGTCGCGCAGCCAGAGCATCGCCACCCGGCCGGAGTCGTCATAGCCATGACCCACGGCGATTGAACCGTCAGCGGAGACGGCGACGGCGAGGCTGGAGAACGCCCCGCCCTCGAGGTCGCCGAGCCCGACCATCCCGGTTCCCTCGGACCAGATGAACGCTTCGACCCCGTTGGTGCTGTTGGTATTGCCGACGATGTAGGTGCCGTCGGCGGAGATGCCCCGTGCCTCCCCGCCCGAGCCGCCGGGCAGGAAACCCAGGCCCTGCATGCCTTGGCTCTGGGTCCAGCGGAACGGTTCGAGGCTTCCGCTGGAGGCATTGTTGGAGCGTGCGGCGCCGGCGATGACGCTGCCGTCGCCGCTGACGGCATGGGCGAAGGAGCCGAAGCTGGCGCTGGGCAGCGAGCCGAGCCCGACCATTCCGCCGGCTTCAGTCCATCGAAACGCCTCGCCGCTCATCTCGCCGCTGTTGGCGGACTGGGCCCAGCCGACCACGACCGACCCGTCGGCGGAGACATCCGAGGCGTTGCTGAAGTCCTGGGCGCCCGGCAGCGTGCCGAGGCTGATCATTCCGGTCGCTTGCGTCCAGCGAAAGCCCTGGTTCTGGTTTGGAAAGTCCGCGGAGGTGATCGAGTTGCCGACGATCACCGACCCATCGAAAGAAGCGGCGAAGGCCTGGCTTGTATACGTCCCACCCGGCAGGTCTCCCAGTGACAGGAGGCCGCTCCCCTCGCGCCAGAGAAAGGCATCGGCGAAGCCGTTGACGGATCGCCCGTTGCCCACGATGGTCAGGCCGTCGCCGGAGACGCCGTTGGCGTTGCTGTAGAACTCGGGGGCGGGCAGGGGCGAGGAGGGCCCGCCCGGGAAGTCGCCGATCGGCACGAAACGCATCTGCGCCTGGGCATCGGCAGCGAACAGGGCGGGCACCAGCACCAAAGCGCCGGCGGAAATCGAGAACAGCCGCATCTTCTACCTCCTCGGGATCGGGGTTTGGGTCTCTCTGAGCACCGGGCAATCTAACGGCTCATGACGCCATGTCAATGGTTTGACCAAACTTTTCGGAAACACGTCTTTTCGTCCGTAATTGGTTGCAGAGACGAGGTTAATACCGCTAGGATGGTTTTCTCGTGCGAACAGAGGCGGACCCCATCTCGGCCACGCTGAAGACCGAGGCAAAGGAGGCAGTCGGACGGATCCGGCAGGCGCTGGGGCGATTCATCGGTGAGCTGGGGGAGCCCATTCGACGACCCGCCGACCTTCAGAAGCGATTGGGCCTCGATAAGGCCCTCGGCTGGCAGACCTACCGCGCATGGTCGGAAACCGACCCGCTGGTGGCGGTGCGGTACGTGCCCCGGCCGGGGCCGATGGGCCGCGTGCTGAGGGCCGGGAAGCGACGGGGGATCTCCAGCGAAACGGTCGAGGCGGTCGCCGAGGCGTGCGCCGCGTTCGAGCGATTCGTCGAGACGCAGGCTGGGGATCGCGAGACTTTCGAATCCATCATCGACGGCTTCGTGCGCAACCCTTCGCAGGCGGTGCTTCGCGACCGGCGCAGCGCGTTCCGGTCGCTCAGCCGCATCTGGGGCGTCTCCGCGGGCGCGCAGATCAATTGTTCGATCTTTCGTCCCACGCCGGCGGATCCGCGCAGCGGGGTCCATGCGTTCATCCGCGGATTCGTCGACGTGCAGCAGTTGCGGCCGACGGAGACCTTCCGAGTGAGCTCGCGGGCGAGCTGGAAATCGGACGATCCGCGCGAGCCGCTCGCACCCCTTTCGCACGAGGGCCAGGATCAGCTCCTGGAAGCGTTCTGCTCGCGCCCGCTGCCGACCTTCACCCTCCGCGACGAGCCCGGCGGGGGGCAGGAGGCGACGCTTAATTTCCGCGGCCTGGGGCGCGCCTCGGCCCTGACCTGCTTTTTGCGCAGGCGCGTCACTTACCACCAGGAGACACCGGCACTGTCGTATGAGACAAGCATCATCAGCCCGATTCCGACGCAGGTGATGGTGCTGGATCTGCTCGTGCCCGTGGGGTACTCCGATCCCGGGGCGTGCAGGACGGAAGTGCGCGGCAACCTGTTCTCGCCGGAGCGCGGCTGGTATGCGAGCCAGAGCGACCAACTGCCGTCGCTCGATTCGCTGGTGCACCTGGGCCGATCGCTCGAACACCTGCACACCCCGGAGTTCGCGCGCTACCGGGAGGTCATCGAGTTCGTGCTGGGCGAGCACGATTGGCGCGACATCCCGTTCGACATTTACCGCTGCCGCATCGAGTACCCGGTGCTCCACGCCTGCTTCCACGCGGAGGTAGGGGCGACCAATCCACCCGCTGATGCGGGGGATCGTTCGCCGTGACCTTCGCGTTGTTCGTCCTGCGGCACGCGGTGCCGCGGCTCAGGCGTACTCCTCCATCGGCGGGCAGACGCAGAGGAGGTTGCGGTCGCCGTAGACGTTGTCCACGCGCGACACGGGCGGCCAGAACTTGTTGTCGCGCGTCCAGGGGGCGGGGAAGGCCGCCTCCCGGCGCGAGTAGCCGTGGCTCCACTCGTCGGCGCTGACGGCCTCGGCGGTGTGCGGCGCGTTCTTCAGGGGGTTGTCGGCCTTGTCCAGCTCGCCCGACTCGATCCGCGCGATCTCCCCGCGGATCGCGATGAGCGCGTCGCAGAGGCGATCCAGCTCCGGCTTCGGCTCGCTCTCGGTCGGCTCGACCATCAGCGTCCCCGGCACGGGCCAGCTCATCGTCGGCGCGTGGAAGCCGTAGTCCATCAGCCGCTTGGCGATGTCCTCCACCTTCACGCCGGCGCTGCGGTCGAAGTCGCGGCAGTCGAGGATGAACTCGTGCGCGCAGCGCCCGTTCTTCCCCGCGAAGAGGATGTCGTACTGCTCGCTCAGCCGCTTCGCCATGTAGTTGGCGTTCAGGATCGCCACCTCCGTCGCCCGCTTCAGCCCGGCCGGGCCCATCATCGCAATGTACATCCACGAGATCGGCAGGATGCTGCTGCTGCCCCACGGCGCCGCGCTCACCGGCCACTGGTCCGCCTCGAGCGGGTCGCCCGGGAGGAACGGCTTCAGGTGCTCCGCCACGCCGATCGGGCCCATCCCCGGGCCGCCCCCGCCGTGCGGGATGCAGAAGGTCTTGTGCAGGTTGAGGTGGCAGACGTCGGCGCCGAAGTCGCCCGGGCGGCAAAGGCCCACCTGGGCGTTCATGTTCGCCCCGTCCATGTACACCTGTCCGCCGAACTCATGGATCACCCCGCACACCTCGCGGATGTGCCCCTCGAACACGCCGTGCGTGCTCGGGTAGGTCACCATCAGCGCCGCGAGGTTTTCCTTGTGCTGCTCGGCCTTCTTCCTCAGGTCATCGACGTCGATGTCGCCGTTCTCGCGCGTGCCGACGACCACCACCCGCATCCCCGCGATCACCGCGCTCGCCGGGTTCGTCCCGTGCGCGCTCTGCGGGATCAGGCAGACGTCCCGATGCGCCTCGCCGCGGCTCTCGTGGTAACGCCGGATCGCCAGCAGCCCCGCATACTCCCCCTGGCTCCCCGCGTTGGGCTGCAGGCTGAAGGCGGCGAACCCGGTGATCTCCGCCAGCCAGCTCTCCAGCAGGCGGAACATCTCCGCGTACCCCTGCGCCTGCTGGGCCGGGGCGAACGGGTGGATCTCCCCCAGCTCCGGCCACGTGATCGGCAGCATCTCGCTGGTGGCGTTGAGCTTCATCGTGCACGAGCCCAGCGGGATCATGCTGTGCACCAGCGACAGGTCGCGCCCCTGGAGCTTGAAGATGTAGCGCGTCAGCTCGTGCTCGGCGTGGTGCGTGTTGAAGACCGGGTGCGCCAGGTACTCGCTCTTTCGCTGCGGGAAATGCTCCTGCTGCTCGCGCAGGCCGTGCTCGGCCAGCTCCGCGACGTTCAGCCGGAAGGTGCTCCCGCCGCCGAAGCACTCGATCAGCTTCTGAACCTCCTCCTGCGTCGTCCGCTCATCGAGCGTGATGCCGACGGCGCCGTCGGCGAACTTCCGCAGGTTGAAGCCCGCCGCCTCCGCCGCGGCGTGGATGCTCTCGGTCGGCAGCCCGTTCACGCGCACCCGGATCGTGTCGAAAAAGGTCGCCGTCTCCACCGTGTGGCCGAGGCGCTGAAGCCCCGCGCTCAGCGCCGCCGTGAAGGCGTGGACGCGCTGCGCGATCCGCCGCAGACCGTGCGGGCCGTGGTAGACGGCATACATGCTCGCCATGATCGCCAGCAGCACCTGCGCGGTGCAGATGTTGCTCGTGGCCTTCTCGCGCCGGATGTGCTGCTCGCGCGTCTGGAGCGTCAGCCGGTAGGCGATCTTCCCGTCCGCATCCTTCGACACGCCCACCAGCCGCCCCGGCATGCGCCGCGCGTGCTCGTCCTTCGTGCTCATGAACGCCGCGTGCGGCCCGCCGTAGCCCAGCGGCACGCCGAAGCGCTGGCTGTTGCCGACGCAGATGTCCGCGCCCCACTCGCCCGGGGGCGTGATCAGGCAGCAGGCCAGCAGGTCCGTCGCGGCGACCACCATCCCGCCGGCCGAGTGCACCGTCTCGGCCAGCGCCTTGTGGTCGTTGATCTGCCCGTCCGTGTTCGGGTACTGCACGAGCACGCCGAAAACCTCGTTCGGCGCCTGCGACGCCTCGCCGGCAAGCTGCGCCGCCGGGACGACGCGCACGTCGATCCCCATCGTGCCGCCGCGCGTCCTCACCACCGCGATCGTCTGCGGATGACAGTCGTCGGCGACGAGGAACGTGTTCTTCTTCGCCCCACCCCCCGCGATGCTCTTGGCCATCGCCATCCCCTCAGCCGCGGCGGTCGCCTCGTCGAGCATGCTCGCGTTCGCCAGCGGCAGGCCCGTCAGGTCCGCCACCATCTGCTGGAAGTTGAGCAGGGCCTCGAGTCGCCCCTGGGAGATCTCCGCCTGGTAGGGGGTGTACTGCGTGTACCAGCCGGGGTTTTCCAGGATGTTCCGCTGGATCACCGGCGGGGTGATCGTGCCCGCGTACCCCATGCCGATGAGCGAACGCTTCACAACATTCTTGCTCACGATGGACTTCAGCCACACCAGAGACTCCGCCTCCCCGCGGGGGCGCTCGTCCAGCCCCTCGAGCTTCAGCGGCCGGTTGAGCCGGATGCCGGGGGGGACGGTCTGGTCGATCAACTCGTCCAGCGAATCGAGCCCCAGGACCGCCAGCATCTCCCTGATCTCCTCGGCATTGGGCCCGACGTGCCGGCGCGGGAACGTGTCGCTGGGCGCCAGCAGGACATCGGTCGGCGGAGCGGCGTCGGGGCCGGTTTCAGGGAGGGAGACGAGGGGATCGGAGGCTTGTGTGGTCACGGCGTGGTTGGCGAGCGTCATTGGCCCCAACTATATGGAGGCACAACGAGCCGCGACCGTGAGGGAGCGGACCGGGTCTGCACCCGTGGTGCCGCCCGCAGCCGGAAGAACGCAAAGCCGCAAAGAGCGCAAAGAGAGAGCAAAGGCCGGAGCCGGAGGAGCCACGGATTGACACGGATTGACACGGATTCCGGAAGGTGCGGCCTGCGCTTGTAGCAGCGGCGACTCGCCGCTGCCCTCCGGAATCTCCAGAGGCCGGGGCAGCGGCGGCGCGCCGCTGCTACAAGCTGCGCCTCCGCACTTCCTCCGGATCTGTGTCAATCCGTGCCCATCTGCGAAATCTGTGGCTTCTCTGGTGCTGCGGTACACTGCCTCGCATGCTGCGGCGGATCGCACGGGTGTTGCGATTACTGTCTACAGGGCTCGGCATCGCCCTGTTGGCTTGCGCTGTTGCCAGTCTTTACGCCGAACTGACCACAACGAGCCACCTCGGTGACGAGGCCGCGGGCGTGTACGTCGCGGGCGGCAGCGTCGTGCTGTGGGTGGCGGACGACACCCTCGTGCGTGGACGCTCCGTGTTGGATGTGCACGCATATGACGGCAGCCAGGGAGAGTTCGCGGGTATCGCGCCGTTTCAAACATCTATGTCCGTCCACGGGACGTTGCATTTCGTGAAGATCCCCCTCTGGCTCCTCGCCGCCGTCTGCCTCGCGTGGCCGATCACGTCGTTCATCGTCGCGCGGCGGAGGCGGAGGGGGCGGGGGTTCGAGGTGCGGACCGAGGTCAGAGAACACAAGTTAGAAGTCCCGGGCGGGCATCGAACAGAAAGGCCCTGAATCGGCGCTCGAAGCGCGGGTGATCCCGGCCCGTTCCCCTGGGCTCCCACTGTGCTATCCCTTCCAGGACGCCGGAGGAGGTCTCGGCCCGGCGATCCCTTCCGAATCTGTGTCAATCGGTGTCCCATCGGTGCAATCTGTGGCCCTCTCCGGCTGGCCTCTTCCAGAATCCACCCTTCCACAAGGCTCGTGGACGCGTGGATCGCGGCAAGCATGCCGTCCACGGCCATCGTGGACGGGTGAGTTCCGCCTTGTCTACCGGTCACAACGCCTGTGGACGGGTGAACTCCGAAATGTCATCCGGTCACAGGCCCTGTGGACGGGTGACATCCGGCATGTCTGCCGGTCACGACCCTCGTGGAAGGCACGCAGGACGCTTTTCCATGGCCGCTTCGCCCGTTCCCCCCGCCGATCAGGCCTGTTCGGCCCGCTCTTCCCGGACCTGCCGCGCTTCACCGGCCGATCCGTCATGCTCATCCCCGGCGCAGCCGATGTTCTCGGGGAGTGTCGTCATGAGCCAGATGAGTCGTGTCCCCAAGAGCCGCAGCGGCATCCGCAATTTCTACCGCGCTCGCGCCGCGCGCTGGGCTCAGCGCGCCGCGGAACTCCGGATCGACCCCGCGATGGCGGCGGAGCTGGCGGCGCTGTCGGACGAGGCGGAGCAGGCCTACGTGCAGCAGTACGAGGCCATGCGCGCCGCCCGGGTGGCGACCCTGCGCTACAACGAACTCGTGAAGAAGCTGGGCGCAAGGGGCGCGAAGGTCATCGCCCTCATCCGAAGCCAGGCCGAGTACTACGACCCGAGCCTTCTCCAACGGGCGCAGCTCGCCCCGCCCGCCCCGAAGTCTCCCATCGGCCCGCCGGGCAAGCCTTTCAAGTTCACCACGACCCTCGTCGACGGCGGGGCGCTCGTTCTCAAGTGGCAGTGCCGCCATCCCCGCGGGGCGGAGGGAACGGCGTACAACGTCTTCCGCCGGCTCGGCCACGACGGGGTATGGGAGTACGTCGGCAAGACGGGAAAGAAGACGATGGTCGACGACACCATCCCCCCCGGCACGGCGAGCCTGACCTACAGGATCATCGCCTTCCGCACCACCGGCCCCGGCCCGGCGGCGGAGTTCAACGTGACCTTCGGCGGGGGAAGGTTGCGCGACGTGCAGACCACGCGCCGCCTGGCGGCGTGAGAGCGGAGGGCACCCCATAGCCGCGGCACGGCGTGCCGCCGGTCCGGCGGCGGGAGTGGGAAGTCACACCTCAACCCATCGCATCCGAACATGAGGGGATGCTCACGGTTCGAAATGAACGCGCTCTCCGTCGCTCCAAAGGAGCAGCCCGAACCAGAGCCCGGGGCAACGCCCCGGGTGACGGCGGCGAAAAAATGCAACGCCCCAACGGGGCGTTCGAAAATGCTCCTTCGCGCCGCCCCGGTTGGGGCTCTGGTCATGCGAGCGGCCCGCAACCCAGGGCGTTGCCCTGGGCTCCGGCTCGGAATGCACCTTCGGTGCGTTGCTCCAAGGCGGCCTACTCATCGCGCGGAGCCGCTGACTGCGATGGGCCGACGCGACGGGGAGGCGGCGTGACGACGCGGCGGAGCGCCAGGTTGTGCTCCGGCTCGGGGGCAATCACGATTGTCGCCTCGACCTGGTGCATCCCGCGCGTGACCACCGCCACCGTTCTGACGTTGTCAGGGGGGACGTCAGCGACATACGTGCGGGCGAAGAAGTCAGTGCCCATCAGGAAACCACCGCCGGCCATTGCGTGCGACTTGCCGTCCCAATCCAGCAGAATCGGGCGTAGATCCACTGTCCGCCGAGACATCATGATGCTCAACTGCGATCGTTCGCTCGCCACCCGCGCCCCCTCCGCCGGGGGACGACCGGGATGAGCCGGTACCCCCGCAATCGGCGTGACTGTGAGCGATCCCTCCGGAAGCACCCCGTGTGTCATGTAGCTCTGGGTGCCGAGCATGCTGTCGTCGTATGGCGTCAGCTCGTGCAGTGTCCACGGTTCGGCCGCGACATGCAGGCGCACGTTGCGTGCGATGTCGGAAGGCGAGGCGTACATCCAGGCGAGCAGCGTGCGCCCGTCGTCGGTCGGAATCCAGCTCATGCCGGTAATGTCCCCGGCGAGCTGGACGGGCCCATCCATCGGGCCGTCGATCTTCCCGACAAGCTCCGGTGGCAGTTCTCCGGACGCAACGTCGCCCACCATCGCGAACTTGACGTAAACCACGCGCATCCCCTCCCTCGGCGGAATCTTCTTCGCAATTTCAAACGCCGGCTCATCCAGCGGCACGCCGTCGGCGGTCCAGAACTTCGCTCCGTCCGACACCGCGACGATCTCAAGCGCTGTCTCGCCGGTCAGTGGAATGCGCAGTACTCCACCTGAGCCGGCGAGGTTCGGTGCAGGCGCGACCGCGCCGGGCTGTGCCGTGGTCGCCGGACCCGCCTCCTGCCCGCCGATCGCGCTCGACACCAGCGCTGTTCCGATGAACACCGATGCCGCGGTTGCTGCCATGGTCGATGCTGTCTTGATGCGGATCATGAGAATCACCTTTTGTGCAAGTTCGAATGCCGCCGGCGCGGTGGCCGCGGCGGTGGGGCGGGCGAGGGAGGCGAGAACCGGGCCGAGCACACCGGCGCCGACCGTCACGCCGCGCTTCTCCAGGACGGTCCGCAGCTGCACCAGCGCGCGCGTGCCCGCCTTGCGCGCCGCCTCGGAGGTCGTGCCGGCGTGGCGGGCGACCTGATCCCACGGCATCTGCGAGAGGTGCCGCAGCTCCACGATCCGCCGGTCGCGCCGGGAGAGGCACCCCAGTGCCGACCGCACGGCATCGGCGAGCTCGACGCCCGCGGTGGGGTCGTAGTGGGTGTGCTGGAGCGGGGCGGCGCGGGTTTCGTGGCGCAGGCGGCGCTCTTCGGCGCGTCGCCAGTTTGCGGCGGCGTATCGGGCGACCTTCGCCAGCCACGGCAGGGCGGATCGCTTCATCCGCGCCGAGCGCATCGCCTGTTTCGGACGTTGTGCGAGGACGAGGAAGGCGGCCTGAGCGACATCCTCCGCCGCCTGGCGGTGATGGGTGTGGCGGAAGGCGACCATCCGCACGCCGCGCATGTGGCGTGCGACGAGGCGAGCGAAGGCGTCCTCGTCACGGGCGCGTGCATAGCGCTTCAGGAGGTCGGCGTCGGAAGGGGCGGGTGGGGTCACCACTCATGACATGTTCGCTCATGAGGAGTATCGGACAAAGGGGTGAGCCCGGAGTGAGGGAATCGCCCGATGTCCGCCCGCTGAAGCGGGCTCTCCTCATGATGGCGCAGAGCACGGGCACGAACGAGCAGCACCGAATTCGTGCTCATTCGTGTCATTCGTGGCGCGCAGCGCGTCCGTGTCTCCCGGACCTGGTCGCCCATGCCACCGAAAGCTAGCTCGCGCCGGTCTGGGAGAGGTACTGCTCTGGCGAGAGCAGCTTGTCGAGCTCGGCGGCGTTGCTGAGGCGGACCTTGATCATCCACCCCTTCTCGTGCGGGTCGGAGTTGACGAGGGAGGGGTCGTTCTTCACCTCGTCGTTCACCTCGACGACCTCGCCGGAGACCCCGCTGTTGAGGTCGCCGGTGGCCTTGACGCTCTCGATCTCGCCGAACCCCTGGTTCGCCCGGACGCTGGCGCCCACCTCCGGGAGATCGACGTAGGTGATGTCGGTGAGCTCGTCGGCGGCGAACTGGGTAATGCCGATGGTGACGACGTCGCCGTCAACCTTGTGCCACTCGTGGCTCGGCAGGTACTTGCGATCGGTGGGAGCTGTCATGGCGGAAGGGATGAAGCAGGAGGGATGAGGGATGAATGCCGGAGAACCTTAGTCGCGCTTATAGAACGGCATCGGCACGACCGTCGACTGGACAACTTCCTTCTTGAAGTCGACACCCAGCCGCGTGCCGAGGCCGGCGTACTGCTCCGCGACGTAGGCCATCGCGATGCTCTTGTTCAGCGTGGGGGAGAAGGTGCCGCTGGTCACCGTGCCGACCTGGAGATCGTTCAGCATGACGGGCGTCCCCTGGCGCGCGGTGCGGCGCCCGTCGAGCTCCAGGCCCACCAGCTTCCGCTCCGGGCCGCCCGACTGCACGACCCCGTTGATCGCGTCCCCGCCGATGAAGGCCTTCTCCAGCGACACCGCCCACCCGAAGCCCGTGGCCATCGGGTTGGTCTGCTCGTCGAGCTCGTGCCCGTAGAGGGGCATGCCCGCCTCGAGGCGAAGGGTGTCGCGCGCGCCCAGGCCGGCGGGGCGGATCACGCTCTGCGCCTGCTTCCACTTGTGCCCGACCATCCCCACCAGCAGCTTGGCCATGGCGGCGGACATGATGATCTCGACGCCGTCCTCGCCGGTGTAGCCGCTGCGGTAGACCTCGACCCGGCTGTCCATGAAGACGCCGCGGGAGAAGCCGAACTTTTTCAGCTTTCGCACATCCTCGTCGACGGCCTCGTTGAGGAGGGAGGCGACGTCGTCGACGACCTTCGGCCCCTGGAGCGCGCACATGGCGGTCTCCTCGGTGACGTCGTCCATCACGACATCCATCCCCTCGACCTGGAGGACGCGCTGGAAGTGTGCCACGATCTTGGCGCGGTTGGAGGCATTGCAGACCATCGACCACTCGTTGGCGTGCTCGTGCCGGGCGACGATCACGTCGTCCATGATGCCGCCCGCCTCGTTGCAGACGAAGCAGTACCGGCTCTGGCCTGCCTTCATCTTCGAGACGTCGCGCGTGACCAGGAGATTGATGAACTTCTGCGCCTCCTTGCCGGCGAAGCGGAGGCGGCCCATGTGGGAGACGTCGAAGAACGCCCCGGAGTTGCGGCACTGGTGGTGCTCCTCGACGATGGAGGAGTAGACCAGCGGCATCTCCCAACCGGCGAACGGCACCATCCTCGCGCCGCAGGAGACGTGAAACTCGTGGAAGGGCGTCCGCTTGAGCGGCGCGCCGGGGGTGGTGGAGGCGGGCTCGGCCATGTGGTCCGAGCGTAAGGCGGGGGGGAATGAGGGTCAATGCGCGCCCAGCCGGCGATGCCGGCGAGTCGGGCTCACTCGTCGAGCACGCGGATCGGGAACAGCTCCGAGGGTTCGTGCTCCCGGCTCGCGATCCGCCGGATGCGCTCCATGACCTCCGGATGCTCCTGCGACACGTCGTGCTCCTCGCCCGGATCGCGCGACAGGTCGTAGAGCGACCACCGGTCGTTCCCCTTGTGAAGATCGGTGCGAACTCCCTTCCAGCGCCCGGCGCGCACCGCCTGTTGTCCGCCGTAGCCCGAAAATTCCCAGTAGAGAAACGCGTGCTCCTGCTGCTGATCGGGGTTTCCGAGCAGCGTGGGCGCGAAACTGATCCCTTCGGTGCGCGCCGCGGCC
>JAEZED010000011.1 GCA_023417885.1 Planctomycetota bacterium | reverse complement strand
CCGCCCTTCTCGTTTACTCGCGCCGGATGTAGACCGCCGCGTCGTCCGAGCGATACACCTCGATAAACTCCCCATCGAGCCAGGCGGCGAAGTCGTCGCCGAGGTAGTCGGGCTCCCACCGCGCCAGGAGCACGGCGGCGATGTCCGATTCCTGGAGCGAGGGGGCGAGGTCATTCATCATCGTCGTGTCGCTGCGGAGGCGCTTCTCGGTGATCACGGTCCACCACGGCGCCGGGGCTCGTCGCGCGGCGGTCGCGTAGATGAGGCGGTCCACGAACACAGGGCCCGCCGGCGCCTCCCGCAGCGCCTTGACGGCGCCGTCGTCCAGCGGTCGCCCCCCCGCCTCGTGCGCGGGCACAAAGTCGCCCGAGAGGTTGAAGGCCCCGGCGGCGACGGCGAGGGGAAGCGTCGCGGCGAGCACCACACCAAGGGCGCGCCAGCCGATGCCGCGGTGCCAGCCGAACAACACCGCCGACCAGATCGCCTCCGCCCCGTAGCCGGCGAGCCAGGCCAGCGGCACCGAGAGCAGGAGGAAGTGATGCCACCAGATCGGCCGGTGGTAGGCGATCGACATGGCAGCGGCGAGAAACCAGGCAAAGGCCATCGCGCCGGCGGGGATGCGCGGCCGCGCCGGCGAGCGCGGGGGCCTCCGGGAAGGGTCCGGCGGGCAGGGACGGAGGCGGAGGCATGTCCAGGCGACCCACGGCACGCCGAGCAGGCCCATGACGAGCAGCGCCTGGTCGCGCTCCGCGAAGTAGCGGACGCGCGTGGCCACGTCCTGCTCCGCGAAGTGTTCTCGCGTGGCATCTCCCCACCCGGTGCCGAGCACCTGGTCGAAGGCGTTCCACGCCGACGTCAGCGTGCCCACGACGAGCAGGGCCGCGATGAATCCGCCGATCATCGCGGCCAGGGGTCGCCAGCGCCCGGCGGCGGTAGAGGAGAAGAGCACGAACAGCCCCGCCAATATCGGCGCGAACCAGACGATCGGCTTGGTCAGCCACGAGCAGGCGATGACAGCGCCCGCAGCCGCCGCCCAAGCCAGGGCGCGGCGCGGAGCGGCGGCATCGACGCTGCGCACCGCGAACCAGCAGCCGGCCAAGGCCATCGTCACCGCGGGCAGGCCCATCATCGCCGCGCCCGCCATGCGCACGAACCGGTAGGAGAAGATCAGCAGCAGCACCCCCACCAGCGCCGGAACGGGCGAGGTCTCGCGGCGCAGCTCCCGGTAGAGCGCAGCCGCCAGGAGCATCGCGAACAGGAGGGAGATCAGCCGGCCCGCCAGCAGCTCCCCCGCTGCGCCGCCTCCGACGAGACCGATGGCGCCGACTCCGATCGCCAGGAGCGTCGGGTGCAGCGGCGGCTGATCATTCCAGATCTCCGTGTACTGGCCGCGTCCATCGAGCAAGTGGCGCGCGATTTCGATGCCGATCGCCTCGTCCGGATCGATCTCCACGACCGACGCCATCGGAACGAGGCTCACGACCAGCAGCAGCACCGCCAGCCAGGCGGGCAGCGCGATGCGGTCCGCCAGGCGCAGGCCCGTGGCGATGCCTGCGCGCGGCGGGACAGCCTGGTCGCCGGGGAGAGTCATGCCCGCAGGATAACGGCCGGCTCACTCCGCGGGGACGACGAACTCCGAGGCGAGGTCCGGGGTTCAGCGGCGTACGGCGGCGTGGTAGTCCTGAAGCGGGCGGACATCCCATTCCCCCTCGCGCAGGGCTTCGATGGCGCGGGCGAATGCCTTTCCGCCGGTGATGGTGGTGACGATGGGGATGCGGTTGCGGAAGGCGACTGCGCGGATCTTGGCCTCGTCCGTCCCGGCGCCCTTCTTCGTGGCGGTGTTGAGGATGAGCTGGACCTGGCCGTTCTTGATGTGGTCGACCAGGTTCGGGCGCGCCTGCTCGGCGATCTTGGGGATGCGCGTGGCTGAGATGCCCGCCTCCGTCAGCGCCTTGTGCGTGCCGCTGGTGCTGAGGATCTGGAAGCCCAGCTCGGCGAACTTCCGCGCGATCGGCAGGACGAGCGGCTTGTCGGCATCGCGCACGCTGATGAAGATCGACCCTTCCAGGGGCACCTTCGTCCCCTCGGCAAGCTGACCCTTGGCATAGGCCAGGCCGAAGGTCGTGTCGATGCCCATCACCTCGCCCGTGGAGCGCATCTCCGGGCCGAGGATGATGTCGACGCCGGGGAACTTCGGGAACGGGAAGACCGCCTCCTTCACCGCAACATGATCGAACGGCGGCGTCTCGTAAACGCCCAGCTCGTCGAGGCTCTTCCCGGCCATCACCTTCGCGGCGATGTTCGCCCACGGCACGCCAGTGGCCTTGCCGACGAACGGCACCGTCCGGCTGGCGCGCGGGTTGACCTCGATGACGTAAACCTGGCCATCCTTCACCGCGTACTGCACGTTCATCAGTCCGCGGACCTGGAGGGCCTTCGCCAGCGCGTGCGTCTGGCTCTTCAGCTCGGCGACGATCTCGTCGGACAGTGAGTACGGCGGAAGGACGGCGGCGGAATCGCCGGAATGGATGCCTGCCTCCTCGATGTGCTCCATCACGCCGGCGATGACGCTGCGGCCTTCGCCGGCGGCGTTGAAATCGGCGACGCAGTCGACATCGACCTCGGTCGCGTTGTCGAGGAACTTGTCGATGAGGATGGGCGAGTCGGCGATGCCGGTGATGCCGGCGGCGGCGAGGGCGGCGGTCATGTAGCGGTTGAGGGCGGTCTCGTCGTACACGATCTCCATCGCCCGCCCGCCGAGCACGAAGCTTGGGCGGACGAGCACGGGGTAGCCGACGAGGGCGGCGATCTCGCGCGCATCCTCGAGGTTGCGGGCGATTCCGTTGGGCGGCTGCTTCAGGCCGAGGGCCTGGATGAGACCGCGGAACTGCTCGCGCGAGCCGGCGCGGTGGATGGCGTCGACGCTCGTCCCGAGGATGGGCACGCCCGCCTCTTCGAGGCCCTTGGCAAGGTTGAGCGGCGTCTGCCCCCCGAACTGGACGATGACGCCTTTCACGAGACCGGACCCGCCTGCTGAAGCAGGCTCGCCCTCTTCCCCTTCGTGCCTTCGTGCCTTCGTGCCTTCGTGCCCTGCTCATCAG
>JAEZED010000157.1 GCA_023417885.1 Planctomycetota bacterium | reverse complement strand
GGACCCGGCTCGTTGCTCTTGCGCCGAAAAGCCCGCCTCCCCGCGCGGCGCCGGCGAACCTGGTTTTGCGCCTAGGCCATGTCGACACGACCGCCGAACATGGCGCGATGGCCATTGACTCCAAATACCAATCGTGCGTGGACGCCTGCCTTCGCTGCTATGCCGACTGCCAGCACTGCCTCGCGATGATGGCGGGGATGAAGAGCGACAACGACTGCCCCGCATGCTGCCAGCAGTGCGCCACGAGCTGCATCGCCTGCGTCGACATGATGACCGCCGGCGCCCGCTGGGCGGGCCACTACTGCCGCCTCTGCGCCGACATCTGCGAGTGGTGCGCCCGCGAGTGCGAGGCGCACGACCACGAGCATTGCCAGCGCTGCGCCCAGAGCTGCCGCCGCTGCGCCGAGGAGTGCCGCAAGGTCGCCGCCTGAAGGCACAGCGCCCGCCTCAGCGCCGGGAGGGCCCGCCACACCGCGGCCCTCGAAACATGGGATCTCACGCCGCGGGGCGCGATTCCTCGACCTCGTCCCGCACGTGGGCGGCGCGCGTCGCCAGATCCGACAGCTCGGCGTGCCGCCGCTCCAGCGGGGTCAGCAGCGACTGCATCCACTCCACCGTCTGTCCCGCAAGCGACGTCGCGGGATTGTCTCCGTCGCGCCGCATCATCCGGCGCCGCCAGGCCGCGACGCGCCGGTAGGTGTTGAAGCGCAGCACGCCCCACAGCACGAGCAGGTAGATCAGCACGAACCCGACGTTCGTCAGCAGCATCTCGGCGCTGAGCAGCTCCACCGCCTGTTCCAGCAGGTCGCCCGCGTCGAACTGCGACATGTCCAGCGCCACGTCCGCGATCGGCTGGAGCAGGATGAACCAGAGCGCCGCCCCGACCGTCAGCAGCCACCGCACCGGCGCGAGCCAACCCGGCGGACTGAACCGCTCGGCAACCTCCAGCCGCTGGCGATCCAGCGCGTTCTGGAGCCGCCGGCGCAGATCTGCCGCCGCGCTCTCGGCGGCGGGGGGCTCCCAGAGCCGCCGGTTCGAGTAGAGCCGACCGAAGTCGGGATAGGCGTTGTTGAGCTGCGCGAAGACGGCCTGCACGTTCTTCGAGACCGAGCGGCCCGCCTCGGCGAGATAGTTCTCGATGGCGGCGGTGTCGCCGCCGGCCGGGGCGAGGTTCTTGCGCACGAGCAGGATGATCGGCGCCGCCGCGGCGTCGATGAGGTTGACGATCGGCCAGGCTTTGAGCCGCTCGCGCACCGCCGGCTCCGCCAGGCCCAGGCGATGGCCCGCATCCTGCTCGAGCCGCGGCAGCGCCTCCTCCAGCACCGGGATGCCCAGGCGCTCGCCCACGAGGTCGCCCGCGTCGTCCAGCAACCGCTGGGCGGCCGTCGCGCGGGCAGAGAGATTCTGAGACTCCATCCAGTCGGCGATGGTGCGCATCCGGCGCCGCGCCGCGAGCTGGCGCGACTGCGTCACCTGCCGCGTGGTGCGCTGCACGCCCAGCGTCCGCCGCAGCATCGGCAGGTCGTACTCCTCGGCCCGCTTCGCGGAGACGAGCATCACCTCCGGCGGCGTCGCGAGCTTGAGCAGCCGGCCGATGCGCGTCGAGTAATCCTCGGCGAGCTCGCCCGCGGCCTGGAGGCCCTCGCGATCGATGAGCTGGTCGACCTTGTTCAGCACGAAGAGGAAGTTGGCCGGATCGTTCCCCTCGGCGACCTGCTTCAGGAGCTGCTGCGGCCGCTGGTCGGCGTACTTCTCGACGCTCTGCACCCAGATCGGGAAGAGCATGTGCCGGAGCATGCGCCGGGTGAGCGCGATGTGGTCGGCGTACTTCGAGTCGATGTCCGGCAGGTCCAGCAGCACCTGCCTGCGCAGGCTCTCGACCTCGTGCGTGACGATGGAGATGTCACCGAGCTTGCGCCGCACCTGGTCCGCGGCGGCGGCGTGGGCGTAGGCCGTGGCGACGCGCGTTCCCTCGCCGTGACCGGTCGGCTCGGCGATGGTGGTGCCGGCAATGGCGTTGACGAGGCTGGTCTTGCCGACATCCTTCCCGCCGATCAGCCCGACGTAGTAGAGCTCGCCCTCGGTGTCGGCGGGGATGGGCGCCTCGGCATCCATGACCGCCGGCGGCGGCGCGCCGGTGGCGGCCGTGATTTCAGTGACTAGCTGGTCAACCGGGTCGGACATGGAAAGGTCTTGGCGAAGGCAGTCCGCTTCGGCGGACGATCAATCCGCTTCGGCGGACACGAGCTTCTCCGTGGCATCCTCCAGCGCGTCGAGCTGCTCGGGAAGGGGGGCCAGCCCGTCGAGCCAGGCCTGGACGTGCTCCACCTGCCGCTCGCACAGGTCGTTGAAGCGCTGCGCGATGCGCCGGTTGGTCTCCCGCGTCTTGGCGGCGACCTCGTTGCTCAGCTTCTCGGTCAGCCACGTCGTCAGCAGGTACCCGCCGATGACGACCTGATCCACCGGGCCCAGGAGCGTGTTGGTGGTGGCGCAGACGGCGGCGAGGAGGTAAGGCGCCGCCTCGGACATGCGCGAAAGGTGCTTGGCGCCCGGGATGACCTTGAGCAGCCGCTCCATGACGGCGGTGTCGCGCGGCTTGGCGTTCCAGCGCTCCTCCAGCCAGCGGCGCAGGTCATCGAGCTCTGTGGTGGCGATGTCGCCGGCGCTGACGGGATCTAGCCGCCAGGCCGGGTCCGCGCCGGGTAGGCCGGCCTCGGTGACGACGTCGCCGATGCGCGACTGCACGAGGCGCAGGCCGTCCATGAGCTCGCTGCGGAAGTCGGGTACGTTCGGCGGGGCCTCGGGGACCCGCGTCGGCTCGGGCGCGTCGAGCTTCCCCTTGGAGAGCAGGTCCCATGTGGAGCGCGGGAGGCGTGCGACCAGCGCCGGCACGCTCCTGAGCCGATCGACGAGCCGCGCCGGCCCCATGAGATAGAGGACGCTCTGCTGCTGGAGCCGCCGCTGGAGGTGGCGCGTCATCGGGTGGACATCCACGCCGGTCTCGGGCCTGACCAGCGCCTCGAGCCGCGTCTTCACCGCCTCGATGCTCGCACGCTTCGCACGCAGCGGCGCCAGGAGCTGGTCGGCGATCCGCCCCGCGAGGTCGCCGGCGCGCGCCTCGACACCAGCCTGGCGCGCGGACTTGTTCGGCCGCTTCATCGCGCCCGCGGCGGCGCGCAGCGCGGCCAGGTCGATGGTCGGAGGCGGGCTGAATCCGGCGTCGTCCCGCGGGACGACAAAGACCGAGGCCTCGTTACCGGCCTCGCGGAGCTGGTCCTGCCAGTCGGTGGCGGCCGCCTGGTCGTCCACCTTGTTCATGACGTAGAGCGTCGGCAGTCCGTAGCGCACCGCCAGCCGGTAGTAGGAGAGCAGCTCCGTCATCTGGTACTTCTCGGGCGTCGTGACGAAGACGACGCCCTCGCACCACCGGAAGACGCGGTCGGCCTGGGCGTGATGCTCCGGCGTGTCGCCATCGAGATCGGGCGTGTCGACCAGCGTCGCCTGTTGCGTCAGCGGCGCGCGGTGCGCGACGATCAGAAGTTGATCCGACCTCCCGCGCGCCGGCAGCTCCGACGCGTCGATCCGGACATGCGGCACGCCCAGCCAGCCCGCCGGCACCGACTCGCCGGCCGACGCCACCGCGACCGGGCCGGCGGTGAACGTCCGCCGGAAGCTCGTGGCCGTCAGCGCCTCCCTCCCGAAGTCAGGCGCTTCGCACAGCCGGTTGACGAGTGTGCTCTTGCCGGTTCCGGTGCCCCCCAGCACGGCCATCAGCAGCGGGCGGCCGAGCTGGTTCGATTCGGCGTTCTCGGCGTGGAAGAGGGCGGCGTCGGTGTCGGCCATCAGGCGCGACAGCAACGCATGGTCGGACCCGGCGAGGCGCGGCGCCATGGCGGCCATCGCCTCGCGCGTCTGGGCCAGCGAGCGGACCATCCCGCGCTGAGTCATGGCTTTACCGGCCGTGCCGATCATCGGCGTAAGTCTAGCGGCAAACCGCCCCAAGCACCCGACAGGGCATCTTCACGGGCGGAGGCATTGGGACTATGGCGGGCGGATTCGGATGCCTGTGCCGCCTGGGAGCCGGACCCGCTACAAAAGGCTGAGCGGCTGAACCGCGTCCGCCTGCTGCTCGAGGAAGTCAGCCAGGAAAGGAAGCTTCCTGCGGAACTCGCGCAGGGCAGCGAGATCGAGCGTCGTCGCGGCGACCGCGGGGAGTTCGTTCATCGTCAGCAGGGGAGCGCCGTCATAGTCGTAGACGCTGGTCCCGCCGCTGTAGATCACATTGGGGTCGCTGCCGGTGCGGTTGACGCCGACGACGAACGCCTGGTTTTCGATCGCCCGGGCTCGCAGCAGCGCGTGCCAGTGATGCTCGCGCTTGGCAGGCCAGTTGGCGATGACGGCGAAGACGTCCACGTGCTGGAGGGCGGCCTGCCGGAAGGTTTCGGGGAAGCGAAGGTCGTAGCAGACCAGTGGGGCCAGGCGAACGGGTCCGGCGTTGGTCTCGATGTCGATGACGCGCACCTGCTCACCGGGGGCGTACTGCTCGGCCTCGCCGCCCAACTTGAAGGGGTGGATCTTGGTGTATCGCCCCAGTTCGCCGTCCGGACCGCAGACGATGGCCTGGTTGCGCCCGCGCCCGTCGTCCGCCGTTGTGACCAGGCCGGCGACCACGGTGCACTCCAGCTCGTGGGCAAGGGCGGCGCACCAGGCGGCCGTCTCATCCGCGGGGGAGTCGGTGGCGGCTGCGACGTCGTTGGAGAAGCCGCTGGCAAAGGTTTCGGGAAGGACGACGAGGGAACCCGGCTCCGGCGCCGCGTCACGGATCATCCGCCCCACGCGCTGGCGATTGGCATCGTGGTCGTGCCAGGCCAGGTCCGGCTGTACGCAATAAACCCGCATAGTGGGAAGCATGACACAAACGCCGCGCCATGCCAAACGCCCCCGGCCGCCGGCGACGGGGCTTATAGGCCGGTTTCGGCAATCTGGACGGCCTGCACCATCGCCCGTGCCTTGTTCATGCACTCGTCGTACTCGCGGGCCGGAACGCTGTCGGCTACCACCCCGGCCCCGGCCTGAACGTCATATGTCCCGTTCTGCCAGACAATTGTGCGCAGCGCGATGCAGGTGTCCATGTCGCCGCTGAAGTCGATGTGGCCTACGGCCCCGCCGTAGGGGCCGCGGCGGGTGGGCTCGACCTCGTCGATGATCTGCATGGCACGCACCTTCGGAGCACCGCTCACCGTTCCCACGGGGAGGCTGACGCGCAGGGCATCCACGGCGTCCTTCCCCTCCGCGAGCCGTCCCTCCACGTTGGTCACGATGTGCATTACGTGGCTGTAACGCTCCACGCTCATCAGGTCAGCGATGTGCACGCTCCCGACACTGGCCACGCGCCCGATGTCGTTGCGGTGCAGGTCGACGAGCATCACGTGCTCGGCGCGCTCCTTCGGATCCGCCAGGAGCTCGGCGGCGAGCGCTGCGTCCTCTTCCTGCGTGCCGCCGCGAGGGCGCGTGCCGGCGAGCGGGCGCGTGACGACGTTGCGCTCGCGGACGCGGCAGAGGATCTCCGGGCTGTTGCCGATCAGCGTGCAGCCGGGCGTCCGCAGGTAGACCATGAACGGGGACGGGTTGATCACGCGCAGCGCGCGGTAGACATCCAGCGGCCTCGCCTCCGAGCGCACGCGCAGGCGCAGCGACGGCACGAACTGGAAGATGTCGCCGGCGCGGATGTACTCGATGCCCCGCTCCACCGCGGACTCGTATTCGGATCGCGAGAGATTCGCCTCGAACGCCCGCTCCGGCACGCCGCTGGTGTCGATCTCGCCGTCGGCCAGCGTCACAGGCTGGCTGAGGCGCTCGACCAGCTCGTCCACCCGGCGGCGGGCGTTGTCGTAGGCCTCGTGGGGCGACTCGCCGGCCAGCCAGGTGGCATGGGAGACGACGCGGATGGTCTTGTCCACGTGGTCGAAGACGACGCTGGCGTCGTAGAGCCCGAAGAGCGCATCCGGCAGGCCGCGGTCGTCCGGCGGTCCGCCGTCGAGCCCTCCCAGCTTTCCGGGCTCGTAGTAGCGGACGAGGTCATAGGCGGCGTAGCCGACCAGTCCGCCTGTGAAGCCGGGCAGCGCGGGGTCCCGGTGATACGGGATGTCGCCGAGCAGGTCGCGCAGGTCCGCGAGGGGGTCGGCGGACTGCGCCTGCACCGTGCGGCCGGCATGAGTGAGCGTGACGGCGCCGCGGCGGGCGGTGTAGACGGTGACGGGATCGACCCCGAGAAAGCTGTAGCGGCCGACATGCTCTCCCCCGACAACGCTTTCGAGCAGAAAGGCATGTTCGGCGGTATCGCCGCGCGTGAGGAGGTGGTAGGCGGAGACTGGCGTGAGTCGGTCGCCGAGGAGTCGGCGGTAGACGGGCACGCGTCCCCTGGCCTCGCCTCGGAAGGCACCGACAAACGACTCACGGTTCGGGTAATGGCGCGCCACGTTGGCATCGTAGAGGGGCGGCGCACGGAGGGGAGCACAAGGCGCAAAGACGAACCGCCGGAGGCGAGCGAACTCGGCTCCGGCGGCTTCGGCGAGAATGCGGGATGTGAGCGTGAGGCTTACTTCACGTGGTAGTAGCCGCGGCTCGGGGACGTGAAGCGCTTCTTCTCCTTGATCAGCGCCTGGTTGACGATGCCGCGGAAGTTGGCGCTGTTGCTGCGGTAGCCGGCGGCCTGGACGGCCTGGGCAATGTCGCCGACCTTCATCGGCTTGCTCGACTTCTTGAGCACGGCCTCGATGACGTCCGGCAGGGGGCGGTCATTGCGCCGGCCGCTCGCGGTGACGGCGCCTCCGCCCGATCCGTCGAGCATCTGGATCTGCCGGTCGACCTGGTCGATCCGATTCTGTAGTTTCTTCCTTTCCTGCAGCAGCTTCGATCGCTGCCGGCGGCGATCCGAAAGCATGTTCTGGAGGTCGGCGATCGAGGTGATTCGGCGCGGTCGGCCACGTGGCATGTGTTGTCTCCGATGAGGATCGTAACGCGGTCGCCTGACGTAGGTGACCGTCATCGTTGCGGCCCCCAAGCGCAGCGTTCACGACAATACACACGACATTTTCACATTACAAGCGGAATGCTAGTTTCGCGACAATGGGGGTCGGCTCAGCATTGTGGTGGCTCCCCTCGCATTCGCGACGCGACGCGGCGGGATATGATGCCGCCACGTGTCCGCGCCCAAGCCAACCACGCGCCTGGCGCCTTCTCCGACCGGCGCATTGCACCTGGGCAACGCGCGCACATTTCTCGTCAACTGGGTGCTGGCGCGCCGGAATGGCTGGCGGATCCTCCTGAGAATTGACGACCTCGACGGCCCGCGCATCAAGCCAGGGGCCGACCTCCAGGCCATCGAGGATCTCCGGTGGCTTGGCCTGGACTGGGACGCCGAGGCGCCAAGACCCTCGGCGCGCGCCCCGCGCCACCGTGAAGCCTTGCAGATGCTCTTGGACCGCGGATCGGTCTATCCCTGCGTCTGTACACGCAGCGAGATCGAGCGCGCCGCAACCGTTGACGCCCGGCGCGAGCCGGACGGCGCGGTGCAATATCCAGGCACTTGCCTCGGCCGATTCAGATCCAGGGAGGAGGCGCTCCAAAGCACCGGTCGCAAGCCGGCCATGCGTTTCCATGTGCCCGCGCGGGAAGTCTCCTTTGACGACTCGTTCCACGGCCGCACCAACTTCGCCGGCGGGCGCGACCTCGGCGACTTCGTAGTTCAGAAAGCGGACGGCGAGTTCGCCTATCAACTGGCGACGGTCGTGGACGACGCCGACGCCGGCGTCACCCATGTCATCCGTGGTGATGACCTGATGGCCAGCACCTTTCGGCAGTTGCTCGTGCACGAGGCGTTGGGCCTCCAGAACCAGACGCCGCACTACATGCACCTGCCGCTCATCATCGGAACGGACGGAAGAAAGCTCGCCAAGCGCCACGGCGATACGCGCCTGCGCCAGCTTCGCGAGGAAGGCGTCACTGCCGGCCAGGTCCGCCGGCAACTGGCGCTTTGGAGCGGATGGACACCGGCCGGGCCCGAAGCCTCCATGAACGAATGGCTCAATCGCTTCGACCTCACCCACATGCCGCGGGAAGCCGTCGTCTATGACGATGCCCGCCAGCGCCCCACGCCGTTCGCGGCAGCGCGGGGTGCCTCGTGAGCCGCGAGCAGGTCTACCGACACCTCGTCAGCGGCAAGAGTCGCGGCGCCGGGGCGAGCGTCGCCCGGGGCGTGCTGGCGGCGATGTCGCCGGCCTATGCGGTTGCCGTCCGCCTGCGCAACGCCGGATTCGACCGTGGTTGGCGCCAGGTGCATGAGCTCCCGCGGCCGGTGATCAGTGTCGGCAATCTGACTGTCGGTGGAACGGGAAAGACGCCGGTCGTCGCCTGGCTGTGCGCTCGGCTTGCCGGCGAAGGTCACCGCCCGGCCGTGCTTATGCGGGGCTACAAGGCAGCCCCCGGTGAGAAGGGGGACGAGCAGCGGCTGCTCGAATCGATGCTCGGGCCGGACGTGCCGGTCGAGGCCAATCCTGACCGTGTTGCCGGCGCGCTGGCCGTGCTGGAGCGGCGCCCGGATGTCTCGCTCTTCCTGCTCGACGACGGCTTCCAGCATCGCCGCGTCCGGCGCGACTTCGACCTCGTGCTGATCGACGCCACCTGTCCCTTCGGCCACGGCCGGGTGCTGCCGCGCGGGCTGCTGCGCGAGCCGGTTGCCGGCCTCCGCCGTGCGTCGGCGGTGCTGATCACGCGCAGCGGGCTCGCCGGCACCGACCAGGTAGCTGAAGTGCAACGCACGATCGCGACGCACACGTCCGCTCCGGTTTTCACCTCCGACTTCACCGCCGCCCGGCTCCGCGACGCCGCCGGCGGGGAGAGCGCTCTGCCCGAGGCGCCGCTCATGCCCGTCTGCGCTATCGGCAATCCCGAAGCGTTCGTCGCGACCGTGCGGTCGCTCGGGACGCGCACGGTCGAGCCGCAGGTCTTTGCGGATCACCATCACTACACCGACGGCGACGTCGCGCGGATCCGGGCAGACGCCGATGGCGCGGGGGCCGCCGTCGTCACGACGGGCAAGGACTGGGTGAAGCTGCGCGATCTCTGGCCGGGCGACGCCACGCCCGCCATCTACGTGATCGATCAGCAGGTCTCCCTCTCCGCCGAAGACGAAGCGGGACTGCTCGCGAGAATCGTCGCGGCCGTGAGTAAGAGCGGGGGACCGGCAGCGGGTTGATCGCGCCCAGGCTCACGCGGCCAGTGCGGGGCGGACGAGCAGGCGCGCCAGATCATCCCCGTCGCGACTCAGGCGCACGCGGTGCACGGCGGAGGTACGGGAGAGGCTGGCGGCAAGTAGGTTCGTGGCAACGGTCGCGGACTGGCCGCCCGAGAGCTGCGGGATCGGCCAGCTCTGCTTGAGCTGCTCGCGGGCCTCGATGCCTGGGAGCGCCCGGGCCGATGCGACGCTGCGGCGCATCGGCTCCACCAGCAGCACGAGTTCGCAGAAGGCGTGATGGCAGGGGCGTCCGTCCGCCAGGTCGATCCAGCGCGGCTCTCCCATCGGCCCGGCCGAAAGGAGCCGCGGGGCGGGGGAGTCTTCCGTCCGCCCCGGCACGCTCAACAGCGAGACGCGTCCGTCATCCTCGGCCCGCAGCGCCACCCAGCGCTGGCCGATGACGCCAACGCCGGAGTTTCCCAGCGCCGCGATCTCCGGGCCGACGTCGAACGGGGAAATGACCAGCGCCCCGCGACCGTTCCTCCCGATCGCGGCGGCCGGGATCAGGTGAAGCCCTGCCGGCCGGAGGAGCTGCGCCATCGGCCACATCACCGCGGCCTCGAAGAGGCGGACGGCGTCGATGCTTGGGTTCTCGAGCACCCAGCTGCGCCAGGTTCGGCGCAGCAGGTTCATCTCGCAGATGCCCCAGCGCTCGTCCACGAGCCAGACGCGCTCGCCGCTGCGCGGCTCGCGGTAGAGCTCCAGCAGGAGATCGGCATCCTCGACGCGCACCGCGTCGGGCGAGAGGTGCCGGACGACCTCCTGCTCCCGAAATGGGAGAACTGCGCCGCGAACCTCCGGCTCACCCGGGAGATAAGGTTCGATGAGTCCGTGCAATATCGACTGCACCACCCGCCGCACCGGCGGCACGCCAAGGGAGAGCTCTACGCCATGCCCGTGCAGCGCAAGTGTGATCGGCGCCGGCCGATCCGGCGGGGCGGAAGCGAACGAAGACTGAGCGGCGGATCGCGCCGCGAGCCGGTACAGCATCGCCCTTGATATCGGCGAGGGCGCGTGCCCTTCTGCATGCGAATCTGGGTAACCCGGGCGGCGCAGCGAGTCTACTTGCGGAGATCCGTCTCCCCGAGAATGCGAAACCCCTTGCGCATCAGGATCCGCTGCGCCAGCGTCAGGTCATCCACGTAGAGCGCGATCGCCGGCTCCGCATGAGCCCGCAGCAGGGGGTAGGCGTAGTGGATGTTGATCTCCGCCGAGAGCAGCGCCTGGGCGACGTTGATCAGCGGCAGGTCGGTGCGCGGCACCTCGACGGCCAGGATGTCCGTTTCGCTGAAGGAGAATCCGTGCTCGCGCAGGCAGTCGCGGGCCAGGTCCGGGTCCGAGGCGATCAGCCGAAGCAGCGAGATGTCGGTCGACTCCTCGACGCTGAAGGCGTTGATCCGCAGCCCCGCCTCCTCGAAGCGGCGCAGCAGAAAGGCCATCTTCCCGACGCGGTTCTCGAGGAAGACCGTGAACTGCCGGACGCTGGCCTTCTCGAACCCGGCGCCGTGTTGAGTCATTGGCGGCACAATGCCTTCCATCGCTGCGAATGTACTCGAAAGGCCCCTGCTTGCTACCCATTTTGATCCAAATGACGCCCTGCGACGCGGCGCACCAGTCTCCTGCCCGGCCGCCAAGACCTCGGGATCGTCACCTCCGCCCGCCTGCCGGCGCGCCGGACCGATCGCTGCTTCCGGCGGCACCGGCCGCGTCTGTGCCTCATCGGAAAACTGCCCGCGTTTGCTCGAATCACCGCGACATGAGCCATACCGCCATCCACGCCTTCAGGTCCACCGCCTTGCCCGCCATCACCTGTGATTCCAGGAAGCCTTGCACCTTCGCGAACGGCACCGTGTGAACCTGGATCTGCTCGTTTGACGTTCCGCCTCCCTCCCCGATGCGCACCAGTCCGCCGGCGCGGTAGAGTGCGATCGTCTCGCCGCTCAGCCCCGCCGACGAGACGCCGTCGCACAGGTGCTCCATCCACCCGGCGCGGTAGCCGGTCTCCTCCTCGAGCTCCCGGGCGGCGGACGCCTCGGTCTCCTCCGAAGCATCCTCGTCTCCCACGAGCCCGGCCGGCAACTCGATGCACCACTTCCGGACCGGCTCGCGCCACTGCTCGACGAGCACGAGTTTCCCGTCGTCGGTCGTGGCGACGATGCCGACGACCCCCTTCACATTGGTGCGCTCGACGAACTCCCACTTCCCGCGCCGGACGAGCCGCAGGAACCTTCCCTCGCCCAGCGTCCGTTCAGAGCCGGTGTCGTCGTCGGAGGCCATCCGGTGATGC
The DNA here is from genome assembly GCA_023417885.1 of Planctomycetota bacterium. Classification (GTDB taxonomy): domain Bacteria; phylum Planctomycetota; class Phycisphaerae; order Tepidisphaerales; family Tepidisphaeraceae; genus JAEZED01. Next base: position 6,522 of record JAEZED010000157.1, on the reverse strand, counting down.
TAGCACGCTCCACCTGCCGTTGAGTCTGTGACGACTGAGTCTGGCGACAGGTCGGCCCCCCTCAACTTGCTCGTGCTGACCGCCCATGCACAATGCCGAGGGTGACGTCGGTCGAGGACGAAGTCTCACGCTCCCCCGAACCAGCGCCGGCCACTCCCGCCGGTGCGGATGATCTCCCGCTGCCATGCCCGGCCTGCGGCTACGACCTTCGCGCGACGGAGGCTGACCGCTGCCCGGAATGCGGCGCGACGATCGATGAGCTGACCCGCAGCGGCGAGGCGACGATTCCGTGGCAGCAGCGGCGGCGCATCGGTCGCGTGCGAGCCTTCCTCGCGACGATGAACTGGGCGCTCTTCCACCCGTCGCGCCTCGCCCAACAGACCGGCCGCCGCGTCGACTACGCCTCGGCGCGACGCTTCCAGATCATCTGCTGCCTCACCGCCACGGCCGGGTTCGTGCTCTTTGAGACGCAGGACTTGTGGGAGATTCGCGGCGAAATTCTCGGCCTGGCGGCAACGTCCGCCGGGACAGGCAGCTGGCCCACGACCATCGCGGGCACCTCGGGCGACCTGGTGATACTCGTTGCAATCTGGGTAGGCTTCTTTCTCTGGCTGCTGCTCGGCACAGGCGTGGCAAGCTACTTCTTTCACCCCCGACCGCTGCCCACGCCGCTCCAGGCGCGGGCGGTCGCGCTCAGCTACTACTCTGCCGCCCCGGTGGCCCTGTGGCTCCTCGTGGAGGCGGCCTGGAGCGGCGCGCAGTTCATCGTCGATCCTCTTGCCGCCGACGGGGAGTTGATCGTCCCCGCGCTGATCTGGGGCGCAGTCGGGTTGCTGGTGCTCTGGTGCGTCGGCTGGACCTGGTGGCTCCCGGCCCACCTGCTGATGAACGGCCTGCACACCTCCGGCGGACGCGCTGCGGTGCTGCTGCTGACGACCGCCCTCGCCTGGCCCCTGCTTCTGGTCCTCGTGCTGATCCTCGTTCCCGGCCTTGTCTTCTACATCCAGTTCCTATGGCTGCTCCTGTAACGCCGCCTGCCGCTTTCGGAGCCATTCCAGCGGGTCGTAATCCATCTCCGGCGGGAAACGAAGGGGGAAGACGTAATCGTCGCGGAGGTTGCCGCGGTACGCATCCTCGGAATGGTTGACGTTTCCACCGTCATCGCGGCCATCGTGGCCGATGCTGTAGACGATCGGCAGCCCTTCGATCACACGATACCGCATCGGCCCTCGGTCAGCGTCGAACGGGTCCGCGGGGACGTGCGGGAGGTAGTCGGGAACCAGCTCCTCCAGCGTCTCGGGCAGGCGACCGGTGTCGGCCTCGAACAAGCGCGTCGCAAGCGCCATGGCGGCCGCGTGCCCGCTGGTGCGCGTGCGCACGAACGAGACTGCCGGTCGATCGTGCGACACGATGAACTCGTGGAAGGCGAACCGGGTGCTCAGCCCCGCCAGACTCGCCACCCGCGGCGGACGCGGAATCTCCTCCAGCGCTGCGATCGTCTGCGGATAGGGATGATGCTCCGACAGGATGTGCCACGCCGTGCGGTAGGTCCGGAGCAGGTCGGCGGTGTTGGCGTCGAGCATTGGCGCCGTCAGGACATTGCGCGTGGGGATGCCCCAGCCGCCCGGCATGTCCCGCAGGCTGTGGGCGGCGACCCACTCCCCCTCGTACCCGGACACGGTGGCCCGTTCATAGTATCGGGGCGCGAGAAGGCGATCGATGAGCTCTCTCACTTCCTGCCGATGACTCCGCCAGAGGGCCAGTTCCTCCTCGAGGGTCCTGTGTTCCGGTACGTGGCCCGCGGCCTCCATCAGGCGGTGGTGTCGTATCGTCTCGATCCCCGCGCTCACCAGCGTGCTCACGAGCGTCTGTCCATGCGTGATGCTCCCATCGGAGAGCGTGCGAACATTGCGCGCATGCGCCAGCATGCGCTGGAAGTCTCCCTCGTGGTGGGCAAGCAGCAGCGCCCAACTGCTCCGGTACGCCAGTTCCCGCAGCGGCCGGAAGTTTGGCAGCAGCATCAGGACGTTCACCGGCCCGTCGGCCCAGAGGTATGGCTTCGCCTCCGCCGCCTCGCCCGCGGCAGACAGTGCGTCGAAGCTCGCGCGCATCCCCGGCTGGAACGACCGGATGACCGCCACATCCTCCGCCGAGAGCGGCGGCCAACTGCGATCCTTATTGTCCCAGGACATCTGCGCCGGAGTGGGCGCGGGAAGGGCGGTGATCGCGGCCCGAAGATGGAAAGCCGGATTCGACGGATCCGCCATGTCGGCCGGCGTGCCGCCGGTGTCGTGCGGCTGGAGGACGGGCATCCCGCTCCAGAGCGCCGTCTCCTCTGCGAGCCGTTGCTTCGCGTGGTATCCGACCCACCAGTACGACCCCGCCATCAACCCAAGCATCAGGAGGGACAGCGGCGCCAGGCGCTTGAGCCACCAGAAGTGGAACAACCGATGCGGGTCGTCCATGCGCATACCTCACCAGAGCGCCACCGCACCCCCGTCTCGTTGTAAGGCCGGAAGCAGAGCACGCTCGATCAGATCAAGACGGGCGAACGCTCACCCCGGGGCGGCTTCGCCCCGAGCGTCAGTAGCTCCGCAGCACCCCGATGACCACGCCCTGCACCTTCACCGCCTCCGCCGGGACGATGCGCGGCTGCATCGTGCTGTTGGCGGGCTGGAGCCGGACGTTGCGGCCTTCCTTGTAGAAGCGCTTCAGCGTCGCCTCGCCGGTGTCGAGCAGGGCGACGACCTGCTCGCCGTTGCGCGCGCTGTCGCGCCGCTCGATGACGACGTAGTCGCCGTCGCATAGGTGATCCTCGATCATGCTGTCCCCGCGCACCTTCAGCACGAAGACGCCGTTGGGCCGGTTGTAGAGCTGCTCGAGATCGAGTTCCTCGCGGTTCTCGACAGCCTCGATCGGTGAGCCGGCGGCGATGGAACCGACGAGCGGAAGCTTTGTGGTGCGCTCCTCGTCGGGCAGCGGCTGCTCGCAGGTGATCTCCAGGGAGCGCGCCTTGTGCTTGTCGCGCTTGAGCAGCCCCTTCTTCTCCAGCGCGCCCACGTGTTCGAAGATCGTGACCTTGCTGGTGCCGAGCTGGTCCGCCAGCTCCTGCATCGTCGGCGAGACGCCGTTGAGATAGCGGTAGTCGCGGATCGCGACCAGAACATCGAGCTGCCGGGGAGTCAGGTTCATATGCGCTACGCTCCTTCCAAACGTGCGCCAGGCGCCGGATCTGCCCGCATGCCTGGAGCGGCGGGTGCCGCAGGGCCGAAAGAAACGGTTCGGCCACTGTACAGGTGGACATTACCCGAACACACTTTCCCCCGTCAAGACATTTCGGCAGAATTTCTTCCGCAAGCTCCTGCAAAAGGACGGCGGCGAAGCCAGACAGGCCTCGCCGCCGCTCAGTGATGTGGATCTCGTAAGCCGAGTTCTGTTCTTCCCGGCGAGCCGGGAAGGGCGACCATTTCTCTGGGGCGACGGTCACCCGTCGCCTCGTCGCGCCCGCACGTGGCGGAGCGCTGTAGCGACCTACCCGCGAAAAACTCGTCCCGGGCCGGGACGTGGCGCCGGCCGGGGGGCCGAACGCCGTTTCGCTGCTTGGTCTTGCTGCCGGTGGGGTTTGCCATGCCGCCCCTGTCACCAGGAACGCGGTGCGCTCTTACCGCACCCTTTCACCCTTGCCTCCGGGGAAGCCCCGGATCGGCGGTCTGCTCTCTGTTGCACTTTCCGTCGGCTTCGAGCCTGCCGGCGGACGGTCCGCAGACATGCCCATCGCCGCCTTGGCTTTCCCAAGCACCGTGCCCTCGCCTCCGGGACGAACCCTTCGGCTTGTGCAGCTCGGACTTTCCTCGCGGCGTCCTCACGAGCCCGCCGCGCGGCCACCTCCGATCCACATCACCCAATCATACGTCCCGCACGCGACATGGGTTTCACGGGATGAAGGCCCCCAGGCAGCCGCCTCCGCCGCGGCACAGTCAGCAGGGTAAATCCCGCGAACGGCGGGGGGAGGGCCTGCGTACGGATCATGACGAGTCTGCGGCGTCGCCGAGCCATCTTGACTCCCCGTGGCGCCCGTCTACCATTCCGCCCGCGCCCCGGGAGACCGGTGGCGCCCCCGCAAGGGGCCGTAGCTCAATTGGTTAGAGCATCGGACTGTCGATCCGAAGGTTGCGGGTTCGAGCCCCGTCGGCCTCGCTGGTGACAACTGCTGTCCACCGCTGAATAACCCTCGCCACCGGCGAGGGTTATCTCGTTTTCTGACCCATCCCTTTCGCGCGCGCATCCGGTCGCCCGGGTGACGACCGATGACGAGCTTTGACCCCGATTGCCAACTGCGTGGTCAGGTTTGTGGTCAGGTCCGACCCGCCTCTCTGACTGCGACGCTGCCTTGCCGACGGAGAGGTCGAACGTCGGCAGGCGCTCGACCGATTGCTTCACCGCCTTGTTGGCACCGTGGACGTAGAGCATCGTCGTTTCGATCTTCGAGTGCCGCGCGAAGTTCATGAGGTCCGGCACCGTCATCACCCGGCTGCCGTTGGTGATCGCGCCGTGCCGCAGAGCGTGGAAGTCGAAGTACTCGCCGCCCAGTTCGTACGGGATGTCCGCGCGCTCCAGGTCGGCGCGGAGCATCTCCGCCGGGTCGCGGCGCCACGTTCCACTCCAGACCCGCTTTCCAGCGGGCTTGTCGGCCAGGAAGAGGCGCAGCTGTTCCACCAGCCGCTGCGGCAACGGGAGAACCTGCTCCTTGCGCGACTTCGCGGCCTTCGCGGCGACAGTCACGGTCGGCTCTTCGCCTTCCAGCAAGAAAGATTTCGGTGTGAGGCTGTAGCACTCGCCAGCGCGAAGGCCCATCGTGTAGGTGAAGGCGTAGAGCATCGCCCGTTCCATGGGCTCCAGGCCGCCGACCACCTCGCTGGATTCGAGCACCGCTCCGATGAGGCGACGCACGTCCTCCTCGGTCGGCGAGCGGCGCTTGCGGCGGACGTCGGTATCAGCGTTCAGCGGCTTGAGCGCTTCCAGCGGGCTGCGAACGTGCTGCAACCCAAGGATTTCTCGCGCCCACTCCACGAATGCCTTGGTTGCCTTGAGATAGTGGTTGCTCGTCTTGATGCCGAAGCGCTTGCTCGTCGTCCGCCGCTCCTTCAGCCACCGCCTCACCTTCTCCTTGTCGATGTCGGGCCATGCCACGAAGTTGCACCCGGCGATGACGGCCCAGGCGCGCTGCGTGTGCTGGAGCACGTGCCGAGGCGTGCGCTCGTCGGACGCGATCGAGTGCAGCCAGCCGACGGATGTGACCTCATACATGCCCGGATGAAGGACCATCGCCCGCAGGCGCGCCTGGTGCTCATCGGCGCCGTTGCGCTGGTAGAGCCTGACACGCTCCTCGAACGCTGCGGTGGCCTTGATCTCGCCGAAGAGCAGTTCCTTGAGCGAGCGCGTCCGGGTCGTTGAGACCATGGTCAGAAGCCCGTCCTGCTCGAGCTTGCGATGCAGGCGTGGATGGCGATCACGTAGCTCATGAGCCCAGGCGACCAGTTCGACAGGCGCGGGCTCTCTGGACGTAACCGCCATGTGCAGGCGCTTGATGCGCCGTTCGAGTGCCTCCGAAGCTGCCTTGTCCTTCATGCCCGGGTAACGGCGATGGATGCCCCCGAAACTGATCTTGATCACGTGGCGGTTGTTGCCCGCCGGCCTGTACACGCTCATGGTTCTGCTCCTGACGCCTTCTGATGCCTCGCCTCGCTGCGCCACTCACGGCTTCTCGTTCCGACTCGCGATCCACGTGCGGATCGTCGCCAACCACCATCGCTTCGTCTGGCCGATGGCGAAGTCGTACGGCGGGATCAATCCCGCTGCCCGCCAGTGAAACACCTGGCGCTTCGACACGCCCATGAGCCGGGCCACGTCGCCCGGTGTGACCATCAGCAGGTCATCCGCCGCGTCCTCGGTACCTACTCGGTACCGCTTTCCTTCGTCAATGCTCTTGCTCATCGTTTCTCCCGACTGGCCACGTAGCAGGCGCACGCACGCCCTGGCGGCCGCTATCCCGAGCCGCACGGTGGCCTGATCCGTCGATGTCGTCGCCCCGGCACCCACCGGAGTCGCCTTCGCGTGACGCAGTTATACCGTGACAATTTTCACCCACATACCTTTTTCTGCGCGCGGAAGCGCGTCTCATGCGCGCACGCGGACCGTGACGGAACCGGCAGCCGAGGCGAACCGTCCCACTCGCACGAAACGTGAGCCACCGCCCGCCGGCAAGGCGCGCCTGTTCGTTATCGACGAGCAGTACGCGGGCCGGCAAGCGAGCCGACCGGCATCTGCGCCCCGCGCCGCCCGTGGACAACGCGGTGCAGCACAGGCGGCACCGATACCGAACCAGGCTGATGCCGTGACCACCCTCACCGAGCGGCGCGCGCTCGGCCGTTGATGCTCTGAGACCTTGCCCGAGCGCGCAGAAGAATTGCTGCGCCGTTTTGACTAAGTGGGTGAATTTCCCCCCGGTATAACAGTGCGTTC
>JAEZED010000075.1 GCA_023417885.1 Planctomycetota bacterium | reverse complement strand
GTCCGCGGCGGGGGCTGTCGCGCCCGCCGGAGGCATAAGGCGATACGGGCAACCGCTTTGGATAATCGGCGCGCGCGGCCCGTGGTGATATGATGGGTCCGCGTGACGCTCGCCGGCGGCGCGCCGTCAGGCGCCGACATCGCCCCCGCGCCGGCAAGCACCCAAAGTTCCGCCTGCATTGTCGTAATCCACCTCTGGGAGGACTTCTACATGAACCTCTGGCTACTGATCGCCGTCATTCTCCTCGTACTCGGTCTGGCAGGATACTTCCTCGGCAAGAAGGAGACCGCCGGACTCAACGAGGACTCCGGCAAGGTCCTGCTCGTCATCGGCGTGATCGGCGGCATCATCTTCCTCATGGTCTACAACTTCGCCGGCTAGCGCGCCGCGAGTCGACGACCCTCGGGCTCTCGCTCCACCGACCCCGGCCGGAGCGAGAGTTTTCGTTTGCGCCCGCCCGACGACGTACGATCAGGGCATCCACGACCAACCCGAAAAGACTGACATGCCGCCCACGCGCGACGCGGACGACCCGGCCGGCGGCCGACACGAGCGCCGCCCGCCCAGGCGTTCGGCCCGGCGCGAGCGCTCCGCCGGCTTCGTCGTCTATCGCGATGTCCACGACCAGGCCGGCACCGTCCGGCGGCTCTTCCTCCTGCTCGACTACGGCCGCCACTGGGACTACCCCAAGGGGCACCTCGAGCCGGACGAGGATGACCACACCGCCGCCGTGCGGGAGCTGCGCGAGGAGACGGGGATCGACGACGTCGTGCCGGCCGAGGGGTTTCAGCGCGAGATCGTCTACCACTTCCACAGCAGCCGGAAAGGGCCGGTGCGAAAGGAAGTCGTCTTCTTCACGGGGCGGACGCGGCAGGACCTGGTCAAGCTCAGCCACGAGCACGTGGGCTACGCTTGGCTGGACCGCGAGGCGGCGCTGAAGCAGCTCACCTTCGACAACGCCCGCAACGTCCTCCAGGCCGCCGCCGACTTCCTCGACGCCCACGATCCGCTGCCGGGCAGCTAGCCTAAGCCCTCAGCAGCTCCGGCAGCACCGCATCGAGCCGGCTGCGCGGGATGATCGGGTCGATCCCCGCCTGCTTCGCCTCGCGGATGCGTTCGACGTGGACGTGCTGGACGAACCCCGCGGCGCGCCCGCCCGTCGCCGCGGCCCAGGCGGTGGCTGCGGCGAGGGCGCCGTCGAGATCGAGGTCGACGATCAGGAGCCGGGCCGCCCTGTCGGGGGATAGCTGATCGGGGCTGCGCACCCCGGCGACCGGGATCTCCAGCCGCTTTGCGACTCCCGCGACCCGGCTCTGCATGATCAGGTCGCGCACGAGGAGGATCACCTCCCCCTGCGCCTCCGCCGGCCGATCGCGGGACTGCTGCGGCATGGCCCATCGTACCCACCGCCTCGCGGGGCCGGTTCCGGTTTTGCCTCTGCCATCGGCGTGGGCGGCGCGGTAGGCTTTCGGGCGTCGTACACGCGGGAGCAGATGCAACCACACAACGCGCGAGGAGGTGCAGGGATGCTCCGGAGAAGGGTCCAATCCGTTCGTGGTCATGCGCGCACCGAGCGAGCCGCACCGGCCGTCGAGATGCTCGAAGCGCGACGCCTCCTCCACTCGGCCATCGACGTGAGCGTGAGCTTCCAGCCATACGGCGTCGAAGCGCCGGCGGAGCATGTCGTCGACGCCGGCCGCGCCTTCTCCTTTCGCTCCGGCAACGGCTACCGCTACGGCTGGACGCTTGAGGGCGGGGGCGCGTGGCACAACTCCTGGTCCGGCCGGCGCGACGCTCCGACCGACCCGGGCCTCGAGAGCTTTATCGCGATGGGGCATCGCCCCGGCCTGGCCTGGGAGATGGCGGTGCCCAACGGCGTCTACCGCGTGACGCTTTCGGCGGGCGACGCCCTCTTCCGCGCCGGCGAGGCGCACCGCATCGCGATCGAGGGGGAGGTCTTCCTCGACCACACGGCGACGGCGTCGGCTCCGATGACCACCGTTACCGGCGATGTCGTCGTGAGCGACGGCCGGCTGACCCTGACCGCCCCGGACGGCCCCGCCAACAGCAAGATCGCCGCGCTCCGCATCCTCACCGTCGCCCACGACGACGACGATGGCGGCGGAGACGGCGACGGGGGCGGGGACGGTGGAGGTGACGGCGGTGGTGATGGGGGTGGCGACGGTGGTGGAGATGGCGGCGGGGACGGGGGTGGCGACGATGGAGGTGGGTCCGTGTCGCTGGGCGAGTGGGAGAGTCTGGCCGCCATCCCACATGCATCGATGGAGGGGGCCTCCGCCGAGGTGGACGGGACGATCTACATCTGGGGCGGCTACGACCGGCCCAACGTCTGGCGCAGCGTGACGCGCGGACAGGCGCTCGACACCGCCACCGGCACGTGGCGCACGGTCGCCGATCTGCCCGTCGCGCTGACCCACTTCCAGGCGGTAGCGCATGACGGCCGCATCTACCTCTTCGGCGGATACGTGAACCTGTCCGATCAGAACGGCGCGCGCGACGACGTCTGGGAGTATGACCCGGCCACGGACACGTTCAAGCACTTCGCCGACATGCCCTTCACCGTCGCCGGTCACGGCGCGACGGTGCTCGACGGGCGGGCCTACGTCGTCAGCGGCATGTTCCGGCAGGGGTACAACTTCCTGGCGGGCAGCCCGCACGTCTTCAGCATCGATCTCTCCGACCCCGCCGCCGGATGGCGTATGGAGGCGGACGTGCCGGCGGCGCGCGACCACACCGCCGCCGTCACTGTCGGGGGGCACATCTACATGGTGACGGGACAGGAGGAGGACGACGAGCACGAGGGCGTGCGCCCGGACCTCTACCGCTACGACCCGCAGGCGCAGGAGTGGACAAAGCTCGCCGACATGCCCGACGGCGGGCGCGGGCACATCGACCAGAGCACGTTCGCCTGGAACGACCGGATCTTCGTCGTCGGCGGCAACAGCAACGGCCCGCCGGGGCAGAACTACGCCGACGAGGTCTTCATGTACGACGTGGCGACCGACACGTGGACGACGCTGGGGACGACGCCCGCCCCCCGCCGCGGCGCGGCGGCTCACGTGGTGGGAGACCACCTTTACTTCCTCACCGGGGGCGACGGCATCCCACGCACCGACGTCTGGCGCGCTGAGCTGGCGATCGACGACGAGTAGTGGGAAGCCGCGGCGCGGCGTGCCGCAGGCGACGAGTTAGAAGTGAGAGTCAGAAGTCAGGAGTGAGGAGTGAGTAGCGGCCCCTCCGTCTCCCGGTCTCCGCCTCTCCGGG
>JAEZED010000212.1 GCA_023417885.1 Planctomycetota bacterium | reverse complement strand
GCGCTGGTGGCGAGCGGCGCCGGCGGCGCCGACGGGCTGGCGGCCATGACGACCGGGCGCGCCGCTCCACTGGAGCAAGCGGCCTCCGTTTTCGGCATCCCCGGCGTGAGCCAGGTGGTCGCGATCGGCGCCGTGACGGCGATGCTGGGCGTGCTGCTGAACCTCCTGCTTGGCCTGTCCCGCGTCTGGCTGGCGATGGGGAGGCGCGGCGACATGCCCGGAGTGCTCGCGCAGGCGCGATCCGGCACCCCCGCCGCGGCGGTGCTCCTGACGGGCGTGCTCATTGCCTGCCTCGCCCTCGTCGGAGACGTGCGCACCACCTGGACGTTCAGCGCGTTCACAGTCCTGATCTATTACGGCATCACGAACCTGGCGGCGCTGCGTCTCTTGCCCGAGGAACGGCGCTATCCGCCCGCGATCGCCTGGGCGGGGCTCGTCTCCTGCCTGGCGCTGGCCTTCGTGGTGGACTGGCGTAGCTGGAGCCTGGGGCTGGCGCTGATCGTCGCCGGACTGGCTTGGCACCGCCTGAGGCGCGGGAAGAGGGCGGCGGCGGGTTGAGTTGCGACTGCCGCCTCGCATGCGCATACTGACCGGGCCAGGACCGTTGAAATCGATTGGGCCTTCTTCAAACCGGAAACGAAGCCATGAAACGCGTTATCTCCGCCGCCGCTCTCGTCGTCGCCACCTCGCTCGTCGCCCCCGTTGCCATCGCCTACACGCAGGATGCGCCGATCCGCGCCCGCGTCTCGACAGAAGGGGCATTCGTCGCCGAGGCACGGGCCATCCCCGAGACCCTCGAGCTCACCGGCCTCTTCGAGCCGGCCGACCTCGTGGAGGTGAAGATCGACCTCGAGAGCTTCAACCAGCCGCTGAAGGTGGAGAAGGTCGCCGAGCACGGGCAGCAGGTGAAGAAGGGGGATGTCCTGCTCGCGGTCGAGGCCGATGCCGTCCAGCGCGCCCTCGCCACCGCCCAGAACAAGAAGGCCGTCGCCGATGTCAACCTGAGCAAGGCGGAGACCGATGCCCGCGTCGGTAACGAGTCGGACGCCCTGGCGCTCCGCCAGGCCCAGCGCCGGCTGGCCAAGGCCGAAGAGGCGGTCAGCTGGTTCGAGAGCGTTGACGGCGTGAACCTGCTGGAGCAGGCGGACATGCTCGTCCAGCGCAGCGAGGACAGCGTCGAGGACCAGGCCGAGGAGCTGGAGCAGCTGCGGAAGATGTACCAGAGCGAGGAGCTGACGCAGGACACGGCGGACATCGTCGTGAAGCGGGCGCTTCGCCAGCTCGAGTACACCAAGCGTCAGCTCGAGCTCAACCGCCTTCGCGCCCAGAAGATGCGCGAGAAGGACTACGCCGACGCCAAGCAGGACCTGGTCGATGCGCTGGACGCCCATCGACTGGCCAACGTCCAGTTGGAGAACGACCAGGCTGCCCGCAAGGTGCAGCGGGAGGCGTCCCTGCTCCAGGCGCGCGAGGCGGCCCGGCAGGCGACCGAGGAGTACGAGAAGCTGGTCGCCGACTCGGAGAAGCTTGTCTTCACGGCGCCGGCCGACGGGTACGTGTTCTACGGGCAGCTCAACGACGGCAACTGGAGCGGCGCCACGCCCGACGCGGTGGAGGCGGGCGACGACATCAAGCCCGACCAGACGGTGATGACCTTCTACCGCCCCGGCGGGATGCAGGTGGTGGTCGACTTGCCGGAGAAGGATCGCTTCCGGCTCCAGCAGGACGCGGTAGTGAAAGTGACGCCTAGCGCCCTGCCGGACGAGGTGGTCGAGGCAAAGATCACGCGCATCAGCCCGCTGGCGGTTCAGAAGGGGCCGGCCCGGGTCTTCCAGGTGACGCTGGAGCTGCCGGAGGTCGATCCGCGCGTCGCCCCCGGCTTCTCGGCGAAGGCGGAGCTGCCGGTCGCGGGCGAGTCGCGCCCGATGGTGCCGGCCGCTTACGTGAAGGAAGGGAAGCTCCGCGTGAAGCAGGGGGATGAGATCCGGACGGTGGACGTCAAGACCGGCAAGACGGAAGGCGAGCTGATCCAGGTGGTGGAGGGGATCGAGGCCGGCGCCACCGTCTTCCCGCCCGAGGCAGCCGAAGCCGAGACCGCCCAGTGACTCGTCGAGATCGCTGAACCGGCGTCCGTCCCGCTTGAAGGCGGGCCGGGGCCGTGGCCTCCTGATCGATCCTCCGCAAGAACCGAGGTGAACGTGAGTGCGCTGCTCCTTAGCCTGATCGTCTCCCTTCCGATGCCTGCGATGTCTTTGACGCTCCAGGACGGCCCGGCGACGCGGCCTTCGACGCGCCCGGTCCCGGACAAGGCCGCCGTCTACGACGAGGCGGTGAGGGAGCGCGAGTCGATCCGGCAGGCGATCAACGATGGGCTGGACTACCTGGCTCGCAGCCAGCAGGCGGACGGGTCATGGGGCACCGGCCTCTCGACGCGCGGCACGGAGATCTACTCGCGCGTCCCGGGCAGCCTCGACACGTTCAAGACGGCCGCCACGGCGCTGGCGGTGATGGCGTTCCAGGAGGCGGGGGGGGAGAAGTCGCCGCACCCGGAGACATATCGCAAGGGCCTGAACTGGCTCAAGACGGACGGGCGCGTCCGGCGCGACCAGGCGGACCTGATGTACAACATCTGGGCCCACACCTACGCGCTCCAGGCGCTCTCTACCGAGATCATCGCCGGCAACGACGATCCGAAGGTGCGCGAGGCGGCAGAGTACCACCTCGACAAGATGCTCTCCTACGAGACGTACCTGGGCGGATGGAACTACTACGACTTCGACGCCGGGACGCAGCGGCCGAGCATGGAGCCGACGAGCTTCGGAACTGCGGCGGGGCTCCTGTCGTTGAAGGTAGCGCGAGAAGCGGGCCTTGAAGTGCCCGAAGGGGTGTTCCGACGCGGCCTGGCGCGGCTGAAGGACGCCCGCCGGCCGGACGGTGCCTTCCTGTATGGCAGCGGCTACCGGTACGGCCCCAACGCCGGGGCGAACAAGTGGCAGGGGGCGGCGGCGCGGTCGCAATCAGGCAACTACATCCTCTGGTTGTTCGACACCGAGGGGTATGACCTGTCGGACCTGGATCACTCGCTGGAGAAGCTCCAGGAGAACTGGATCTACCTGAACATCGGCCGCAAGCGCCCGTTCCCGCACGAGGCCCTCTACCAGAACAGCGGGTACTACTACTACTTCGGGATGTACTTCGCCGCGCGCGAAGTGGAGGTGCTGGAGGCGGACGCCAGCAAGCGGACGCACGCGGAGAACGTCAGAAAGATGATCATGCCCTTCCAGGAGGCGGACGGCTCCTGGTGGGACTACGCGATGTGGGACTACCACAAGCCCTACGGCACCGCCTACGCCGTCATGGCACTGCTGCGGCTCGACGAGGCGCTGGCGCCGGCGGGCGCGGACGAGTAGCCACTAGACTAGCCGAGCGAGGCCAGGTGCTTCGCGACGCTGGTGCGGAAGGACTCGCGCCAGCCGGGGTAGGCGATCAACCGCTCGAGGGCCTCGCGGTCGTCCAGTCGGCCAAAGAGGGCGTCGTTCGCCAGCGCGACGGTCAGCCCCGGCCAGGGGCGCTCGACCAGCAGCAGCTCATCCCCGGCCGAGACCTTCCCGGGCTCGACCACGGACAGGTACCACCCGCTGCGACCGGTCTCGCCGACCGCTTCGGCGATGCCGCGTCGCCCCCAGCGACGGTTGATGTTCGCGCACGGATATCGCGGCTGGGACACGCGGGCCACCACGGAACCGAACCGCAGGGCGTCGCCGAGGCAGATATCAGCCTCGGTCGATCCGTCGATGGTGAGGTTCTCGCCGAATCCTCCCCCGGAGAGGCCTTCCAGCCGATGCTGCGACTCCCACAGCGGGAAGTGGTCGCCGGAGTACATGAGCAGGGCCTGGTCGGGCCCGCCGTGGTGCTTGCGGTCGGCCTGCTCGTCCCCCTCGACGCCCTGGGGGGTGATGGTGACCTCGCCGGGGAGCGGGTTCTTGAAGAAGGCGGAGCGCCAGGGGCGCTGAAGGGGGTCGTCGGCACCCCGGGTGCCGTGCCGCTGAGCGCGGCCGGCCTGCACGGAGCGGATCCGGCCGAGGAGTTGGGGCGTTGCGGGCATCGGAGTCCGGTGGGTTGGTCGTCGGCTTGGCGGGCCCGGGCGCGGGTGGGGCGAACGGACGCGGGGGAAAAGAGGTCGGGAAGCAGTTGACTGTGCGGCGGGGTAGCATATTCTTTCCGACTTGCCCCGGAGAGTGCGGGGCATTTTGTATCGACTGATCGCGAGTCGACCAAGGGCACCACGCACAGGACGGAAGACACCGATGACGGGCGACCGGATTCGCATTCGAATGGAGGCCTACGACCACCGGGCGCTGGATGCATCCAGCCGGGAGATCGTGGAGCAGGCCAAGCGCACCAACGCCCGCGTCTGCGGCCCCGTTCCGCTCCCCACCCGGGTCGAGCGGTACACCGTCCTGCGCAGCCCGCACGTGGACAAGAAGAGCCGCGAGCAGTTCGAGATGCGCACGCACAAGCGCATCATCGACATCACCGAGCCGACCGCCCGAACGATCGAGAGCCTCAACCGCCTCGTCGTTCCCGCGGGCGTCTTCGTGAAGATCAAGGCCACCTGAGCCCGGAAGCGGCGGCTTCGGCCAGCGAACATCGGGCATCGGACGCCCCGTGAAAACTTGAGTGACGTGACTTGCCCTTCCGGGCGCCTACACTCACGTCCGGTCGCCACCAAAGGCGGCCTGCTCAGCGACAACTCAGCCCCGCCGGCGTACGGGGCGTTTCACCGCCTGGTCGCGGGGCTCATCCAAGAGCCCGTCACCCTTGTGCCTCAACGGGGGTCGCATCAGGATCAGGGCGTGCGTCGCGTCTCCCCCGGGGAGTCCGGCCCGCGCGAAACCGTTTCGTGACCCTCCTTTGGAGCGGTCCATCAGCCGGGTTCGTCCCGCTGCTCTGGACCGGGCTTCGAATGACTCCAGCGCTGCTCGGTAAGAAGGTCGGCATGACGCGCGTCTATGACGCCGAAGGCCGGCAGGTTCCCGTTACCGTCGTCCAGGCAGGCCCCTGCATCGTCTCGCAGGTGAAGGCCGCCGACGGACCTGACGGCTATTTCGCCGTCCAGCTCGGCTTCGAGGACGCCAAGCCCAAGCACTCCACGTTCGGCCTGATTGGGCACGACGCGAAGGCGGGGAGCGGCCCGAAGCGCCACCACCGCGAGATCCGCCTCAAGGAGGCGACCGACCGCTCGCCGGGTGACACGGTGGACGTGAGCATCTTCGACGGCATCCAGTTCGTCGACGTCACCGGAACGAGCAAGGGCAAGGGGACCCAGGGCGTGATGAAGCGCCACAACTTCGGCGGCATGAGCGCCAGCCACGGCACGGAGCGCATGCACCGTCACGGCGGCTCGATCGGCGGGCGCGCCACGAACCGCGGCTTCAACGGCCGCCCCAAGAAGGGCGTGCGCATGGCTGGCCGCATGGGGAACGAGACCGTCACGTCGCGCAACCACCCGGTGGTGCGGATCGACGCGGAGAACAACCTCCTGCTGATCAAGGGGCCGCTGCCCGGCCCGAACGGCGGGGTGCTGTTCATCAAGCAGGCCATCACCGCCAAGGCCAGGGGCTGAGGTTGACCAGGGACGACTGAAGAACGGACCAGAGCCATGATCGAAGTACCGATCTACAACCAGGACGGCCAGCAGGTCGACACGCTCCAGCTCGACGAGCAGAAGCTCGGGGGCGAGGTGCGCCCCGCGCTGCTCAAGCAGGCGATGGTGATGTACCACGCCAACCAGCGGCAGGGCACCTCGCGCACCAAGGCGCGCGGCGAAGTCTCGGGCAGCACCAAGAAGCTGTACCGCCAGAAGGGCACCGGCAACGCCCGCATGGGCACCAAGCGCAGCCCCATCCGCGTCAAGGGCGGGCACGCCCACAACAAGATCCCGAAGGACTGGTCACAGTCGATGCCCCGCAAGATGCGCCGACTGGCCACGCGCAACGCGCTGCTGGCCAAGCTCCAGGACGGCGGGATCAAGGTGGTGGACGACATCAACCTCCCCGAGGCCAAGACGCGGCACGTCGCCGGCATCTGGCAGAAACTCGGGCTGGACCGGACGGTGGTGTTCGCGCTGACCAACAGCGAGCAGGACCGCGAGAAGAACCAGGCGCTGTTCCGCGCCGGTCGCAACCTCGCCCGCACCCGCTTCACCAGCGTTTCGCAGTTGAACGCGTGGGACATCCTGCGCACCCGCACGGTGCTCATGACCCGCGCCGGCCTTGAGCAGTTCACCGAGGGGACCAGCGCCTAGTGCCAGACCTCCGCCGCCCGGGCGGGGGTCGTTTTCGTGAAAGGCCGCGTAGGGCAAACACGATGGAACCGACCAGCGTAATCATCAAGCCGATCGTCACGGAAAAGAGCACCTGGGCCGCGGGGCGCCACAACGCCTACACCTTCGAGGTGTCGCCCGACGCCAACAAATTCGTGATCCACCGTGCCGTCGAGGCGCTTTACAACGTGAAGGTCGCCGACGTGCGCACCGTCGTCCGCAAGGGCAAGGTCCGCCGCACCCGGTTCGGCGAGATCAAGAAGAAGGACCGCAAGCGCGCCATCGTCACCCTCGCGGGCGACGACCGGATCGAGCTGTTCTGACCCCGCCACCGGACCCCGACGAACTCCCGCGGAGCACGCCATGCCTATCAAGAAGTACAACCCGACCAGCGCCGGACGACGCCAGGGGTCGGTCATCGACTACCGGGCCGTCATCACCAAGACCAAGCCCGAGAAGTCGCTGACCGTCGGGAAGCGCCGCGCCAACGGCCGCAACCATCACGGCATCATCACCGCCAAGCACCGGGGCGGCGGAAACAAGAAGCTCTACCGGATCGTCGACTTCAAGCGCAACCGCAAGGACGGCGTGACGGCGGCGGTCCAGGCGATCGAGTACGACCCGAACCGCACCTGCTTCATCGCCCTGATCCAGTACGAGGACGGGGAGAAGGCGTACATCCTGGCCCCCGTCGGCCTCGAGGTCGGCGCCACGGTGGTCAGCGGCGACACGGTGCCCCCGGAGACCGGCAACTGCATGCCTCTGGCGCACATCCCGGCGGGGCTCCCGATCCACAACATCGAGATGAACCCCGGGCAGGGCGGCAAGCTCGTCCGGTCGGCGGGCGGGGTGGCCCGGCTGGCCGCCAAGGAAGGCCAGTACGTGGTGATCACGCTCCCGAGCGGGGAGCAGCGCCGGATCCTGTCCGCCTGCCGCGCGACGATCGGGCAGATCGGCAACACGGACTGGCAGAACGTGAACATCGGCAAGGCGGGGCGCAACCGTCACCGCGGCATCCGCCCGCACACGCGTGCCAAGGCGATGAACCCGATCGACCACCCGCTGGGCGGCGGCGAGGGCCGCAGCAACGGCGGGCGTCACCCGGTGAGCCGGACGGGCGTTCCTGCCAAGGGCGGGATCACGCGGAACCGGAACAAGGCGAGCGAGAAGTTCATCCTGCGTCGCCGGAAGATGGGCAGTCACCAGCGTCGTCCGGTGACGGTGAACGCGTAACGGGTACACGAGGACGAAGGACACCAAACCATGAGCCGCAGCAGCAAAAAAGGCCCGTACGTCGACGAGAAGCTGTTCATCAAGGTGAACGCGCTGAACGACCAGAACACGAAGCGCCCGATCCGGACGTGGGCTCGGGCGTGCACGATCATCCCGGAGTTCGTCGGGCACACCTTCGAGGTGCACAACGGCAACAAGCACATCCGGGTGTTCGTCCAGGAGGACATGGTCGGGCACAAGCTGGGCGAGTTCGCCCCCACCCGCACCTTCAAGGGCCACAGCGGCGCCAAGAAGGGCAAGTAAAGAGCCGGCATCACCCGGCGACGCAGAACGTGACCACCTGACAGACAGCCATGCCTTACACCGCCAAGCACAGTTACGCCCGGATCAGCGCCCGCAAGGCGCGGCTGGTCATGGACCTGGTTCGCGGCCGGGACGTCGACGACGCCCTTTCGATGCTCCAGTTCTCCAAGAAGCGAGCCGGCGTGTTCGTCGGCAAGGTGATCAAGTCGGCCGTCGCGAACTTCAACAACGACGACCAGAACGCCGGGGCCCGCAACGCGCTGTTCATCAGCGAAGCCCGGGCCGACGAGGGGCCGACGATCAAGCGCTTCCAGCCGAAGGATCGCGGCAAGGCGCACCCCATCATGAAGCGTACCAGCCACCTGGTGATCAGCGTGGAGGAGCGCGAGTAGACGTCAGACCAGGTCAGTGGTCATTCGTCATGGGTCATCCGCCGGGCTGCGGCGCGAGACAGACCTGCGGATGCCAGCACAGATGACAAGTGACGAGTGACTGAGGACAAAGCACCATGGGCCAGAAAGTCAATCCAACCGGCTTCCGCATCGGCATCACCGAGGACCACAAGAGCAGGTGGTTCGCGCCCAAGAAGGCCTACGGCGAGTTCCTCGTCGAGGACTACAAGCTCCGGCGCTACATCGATGAGAAGCTGAATCGCCGTCCCCCCTTCGCCGCCGTCAGCGACGTTCTCGTCGAGCGCACGCGCGAGGAGGTGACGATCACCCTCAAGACCGCCCGTCCCGGCCTCGTGATCGGGCCAAAGGGCGCCGAGGTCGACAAGCTGCGCGAGGAGCTGGAGGACCTGATCCACCGCAAGATCGGCCCGATCAAGGTCATCGAGATCAAGAACCCCGACCTGAACGCCCAGCTCGTGGCCGAGGGAATCGCCGAGCAGCTCAAGAAGCGCGCCAGCTTCCGCCGCGTCCTGAAGATGCGCATGGAAGGGTGCATGAACGCCGGGGCCAAGGGCGTACGGATCCAGATCAGCGGCCGGCTCGGCGGGGCCGAGATCGCCCGCACGGAGAAGCAGACGAGCGGCAGCGTGCCGCTGACGACGCTCCAGGCGAACGTGCAGTATGGATACGCGGTCGGCAAGACGACGGCCGGGACCATCGGCGTGAAGGTCTGGATCTACCGCGGCCGCTACGGCGAGGACGTGCAGGACACCGAGACGCGCCCCGGCGGGTACGCCCGTCGCGGCCGGCGCGGGTGAGCGATCCAGAAGAGGAACCGGACGAGACAGGCCCGAGCACGCTTAGGAGTTCGACATGCCACTGATGCCCAAGCGGATGAAGTTCCGCAAGCAGATGAAAGGCCGCATCCGCGGCAACGCCCAGCGGGGCAACACCGTCGCCTTCGGCGAGTACGGCCTGATGTCGCTGGATTCCGGCCGCATCACCGCCCGCCAGATCGAGGCGGGGCGTATTGCCGTCAGCCACTACCTGCGCCGGCAGGGGAAGCTGTTCCGCCGGATCTTCCCGCACAAGCCGGTTTCGGCCAAGCCGCTGGAAGTCCGGATGGGCAAGGGCAAGGGCGAGCCGGATCACTACGTGGCCGAGGTGAAGCCCGGCACGATCATGTTCGAGATCGCCGGCGTGAGCGAGGACATCGCCCGCCGCGCCCTGGCCCGCGTGGCCCACAAGATGCCGGTGAAGTGCCGGTTCGTGACCCGGGCGCAGACCAGCCACACCGCGCAACACACCGCCGCCTGAACGCAAGGATCAGACCGATGGCATACGACCTGAAGGCAGCCCGCAACCGCGACGTCGAGTCGCTCCGCAAGGAGCTGGCCGACCTCCAGCGCCACCTGTTCGACCTGCGGACGCAGAGCGTGACGGAGAAGCTGGAGGATCCGAGCCAGGTGACCAAGACCCGCCGGAACATCGCCCGGCTCAAGACGCTCCTGCGCGAGCGTGAACTGGCCGGCCAGCAGAACTGACGAATGAGGGGCGCGCGATGCCCGCCGGGCAGGCGCCGCGTTCCTCCGACCGTTTCGCACGCAGCGTTCCTCATTCCTCCGCACATTGACTTCCATGGCACAAGCAACCGACAGCAGCCGCACGCAGCTTCGCACGACCCAGGGGGTCGTGGCCGGCGCCAGCGCCGACAAGACGATCCGCGTCGCGATCAACTACCAGGCGAAGCACCCCAAGTACGGCAAGTACCTGACGCGCCGCACCGTGCTCCAGTGCCACGACGAGAACAACGAGGCCCGCGTCGGCGACACCGTCGAGATCGCCGAGTGCCGGCCTCTTTCCAAGACCAAGCACCACCGGCTGGTCCGGGTCGTGACCCGCGGGCCGGAGAACGTCTGAGCCCCCGCCCGTTGCCCCAAGCCGACCTCGGCGCCGCGGATCACTCCGCCGCCGGGACCGCAGCGGGCCGATGCCAGTGACAGTGACAGCGATCAGTGACCGAGGACTCCGATGATTGAGCAGCAAAGCTACCTGAACGTCGCCGACAACAGCGGTGCCAAGCAGGTGATGTGCATCAAGGTGCTCGGCGGAAGCACGACCCGCAAGAGCGGCATGACGCGCCGCAAGGCCGGGATCGCCGAGGAGATCATCTGCAGCGTGAAGAAGGCGCTGCCGGGCGGCGAGGTCAAGGCCGGCGACATCGTCCGCTGCGTCATCGTGCGGACCAAGCACCCGGTCCGGCGCCGGGACGGCAGCTACGTGCGGTTCGACAGCAACGCCGCCGTGCTGATCAACACCGACGGCAACCCGCGCGGCAGCCGCATCTTCGGCCCCATCGCCCGCGAGCTGCGCGAGGCGGGGAAGTACAGCAAGATCGTCAGCCAGGCCGCAGAGGTCTGGTAGGGGTCCCGCGGCGAGCGATTACGGAACACCAGGAACGGACAGAACGATGGCAGCCAAGATCAAGAGCGGCGATACGGTGCAGGTGATCACCGGCAGGGACAAGGGCAAGCGCGGGCGCGTGCTCAAGGTCTTCACGAAGGAGCAGAAGCTCCTCGTCGAGGGCGTGAACCGCGTGACCAAGCACCGGAAGCCCACGCAGGCCAACCCCAAGGGTGAGAAGCGCCAGCAGGACGCCCCGATCCACGTCAGCAACGTCATGCTCGTGGACCCGGAAACCAGCCGGCCCACCCGCGTGCGTTTCGAGATCCGCGACGGCGCCAAGCATCGCGTCGCCGTCCGCAGCGGAGCCGATCTCGGGCGCGTCTGAACACGTAACACCGGGTGCGGACCGCGCCCGACCTGTGAAAGCATCCGTTCCGCGGCGGCACGATCCGCAAACGGCGGACTGACCCCGCAAAGACCGACGGAACCCTGACGGAGACGACCGATGGCAAAGGCCAGGAAAGAAAAGCAGAAGGACATGGTGCTCGACGAGCGGCCCAACGCCGACGTCCCCGAGCCGCGCCTCCGCCAGCACTACCGGGAGGCGGTCCTTCCCCAGCTCAAGCAGGAGTTCGGGCACACCAACGACCTGGCGGTGCCGCGGCTCGAGAAGATCGTCATCAGCATGGGCTTGGGCAAGGCCGTGACCGGCGGCGAGAAGGGCCGGCTGGAGCTGGCCGAGAAGGAGCTTTCGATCATCGCCGGCCAGAAGCCGGTGCGGACGAAGGCCAGGAAGAGCGTCGCCGGCTTCAAGGTGCGCGAAGGGATGGAGACGGGCCTGATGGTCACGCTCCGCGGCGCACGGATGTACGAGTTCCTGGACCGGCTCATCCAGCTGGCGATCCCGCGCGTGAAGGACTTCCGCGGGCTGAACCCCAAGAGCTTCGACAAGCAGGGGAACTACAACTTCGGCCTGAACGAGCAGGTCGTGTTCCCGGAGATCGACAGCGCCACCGTCACGTTTCAGCAGGGGATGAACGTGACCATCGCGACGACCGCGCGGAACGCCGAGGAGGGGGCTGCCCTGCTCCGCGGCTTCGGCTTCCCCTTCCGCGACAGCACCCCCGGAACGCAGTCCGGGCGAGCCGCATAAGGACCAGACAGCAATCCGGCCGTGCCCTGGGCGCCGCCGGGAAGAACGAAGGATCAACGACATGGCCACCACAGCCTGGGTAGTTAAGGAAAAGAAGCGCAAGGAGATGAAGGAGCGCTACTTCGAGCTGCGCCAGCAGCTCAAGAAGGAGGGCAACTACGCCGCCCTCTCGCGCCTTCCGCGCGATGCCTCCCCCGTGCGCAGCCGCAACCGGTGCCAGCTCACCGGTCGCAGCCGCGGGTACCTGCGCAAGTTCAACATCTGCCGCAACCAGCTCCGGGAGCTGGCGCTCAAGGGCATGATCCCCGGCCTGAAGAAGGCCAGCTGGTGAGAGAGAGACGGGGTTCGGGCTGGAGCGCGGACTCCCGCCCGCCGACCTTCGATTGAGCTCGATACGCACACAACGACCTGACCCATGAGCCTTCAAGATCCGATCGCCGACATGCTCACGCGCATCCGAAACGCCAACCGCGTCGGGCGCAAGGCCGTGCTCATCCCGCGCAGCAAGATCTGCCGCGGCATCGCCCAGGTGCTCACCGACGAGGGGTACATCGACAGCTTCGACGAGGTCGATGACCAGAAGCAGGGGCTGCTCCGGCTGAACCTCAAGTACAGCCTTTCCGGCGACAAGGTCATCCACGAGATCAAGCGCATCAGCAAGCCGGGCCGCCGCGTCTACGCCGGCGTGGAGACGCTCCCGAAGGTCCTCAACGGCCTGGGGATCAGCATCGTCTCCACGAGCAAGGGCGTGATGTCCGACCGCAAGGCCCGCCAGGAGAACGTCGGCGGCGAGCTGCTCTGTGAAGTGAGCTGACGCGCGGACTCTCCCGCGCTATCCAACCCGAAACACCTCGAAGCCGGCCCCGGATGACCGGGGCCGCGAGCCACAAAGGAAACCGCCATGTCCCGCCTCGGAAAGATGCCCGTCGCCATCCCCTCGGGGGTGAAGGTCAACGTCAACGGCAACAAGATCGACATCGAGGGCCCCAAGGGGAAGCTCTCCTACACCACGCAGCCGGGCATTGACGTCGCCGTCAACGGCGACGAGGTGGTCATCACCCGCAAGAACGACGAGCGCCAGAACAAGGCCTTCCACGGCCTCACCCGCGCCCTGATCCAGAACATGGTCATCGGCGCCAGCCAGGGCTACCGCCGGGCGCTGGACGTGCAGGGCGTCGGCTACAGCGCCACGCTCCAGGGCAAGAAGCTCGTGCTCGCGGTCGGCTTCGCCAACAAGATCACCAAGAACATCCCCGACGGCGTGGAGGTGAAGGTGGACGGCGGAACCAAGATCGAGGTCACCGGCCCCGACAAGCAGAAGGTCGGCCAGTTCGCCTCCGAGGTTCGCGCGGTGCGCAAGCCGGAGCCGTACAAGGGCAAGGGCATCCGCTACGAGGGCGAGGTCGTCAAGCTCAAGCCCGGCAAGGCGATGGGCAAGTAACCGAACCGCAGGCAAGCCAGGTCCCGCGGCGGACGATCCGAAGCGTCCGCCCCAACCGGGGCACCCGAAAGGAAGCATTCATGGCCGACAAGAACAAGCTCAAGAGCGCGCGCCTCGTCCGGCGCAAGTACTCCATCCGCAACCGGCTCACCGGCACGTCCGACCGTCCGCGGCTCACCGTCTTCCCGAGCGTCAAGCACATCCAGGCGCAGGTGATCGACGACATGTCCGGCCGCACGCTCGCCCATGCCGGCACCGTCGGCAAGAGCGGGATCGCCACCGACGGGAAGACGGGGAACATCGCCGCCGCCGCCGCGGTCGGGAAGGCCATCGCCGAGAAGGCCAAGGCCGCCGGCGTGACGAAGGTCGCCTTCGATCGAAACGGCCGGCGCTATCATGGACGGATCAAGGCCCTGGCCGACGCCGCCCGCGAGGCGGGGCTCGACTTCTGAGGCCTGGACAAACCAACCACCCGCCGCTCCGGAGCGACCCACTGCCGGCAAAGAGCCGCGGGATTCACAACGCAAAGACCGGCACAGATCTCATCCAGCGAGAGACGCATCAGCATGTCCGACGACAACAGCAACCAGCCGCAGACCACTCCCAACGACCCCGCGATGACGCCTCCGCAGGATCCGATGCCTGACTCCGGTCAGGCCACCCGCGGCCCTTCCGACTCGTCCGAGGGCGCCGACGAGGTCGGCGCCGCCGGCGAGGCGGGCGAGAAGCGCAACGACGGAAGCGACCCGATTCCGCACCGCGGCGAGCTTGAGCAGCATGCCGCCGGCGCGGGCGAGCCCGGCCCGACCGCGGATGGCAACCAGACCGCCGCCGGCACCGCCGAGACGACCGAGGTCGTCACGCCGGACCAGGTGCTGAGCGCGGTGGAGATCAAGCCGGCGGCGAGCGTCGGGCCGGTGGTTCCCGGCGCCCGCGGATCGCGTGGGCGCGGTCGCGGCCCGGGTGGTCGCGGTGATCGGCGCGGGCGCGGTCGCGACGAGGAGGATGAGAGCGGCATCGAGAGCAGCGTGATCCGCATCTACCGCTGCTCGAAGGTGGTCAAGGGCGGGCGCACGTTCAGCTTCGCGGCGCTGGTCGTCGCGGGCGACCGCAACGGCCAGATCGGCATGGGCTACGGGAAGGCCAACGAAGTGCCCAGCGCCGTCGAGAAGGCCACCAAGGAAGCCCGCAAGACGATGTTCAACTTCCCGATGAAGGGGAGCACCATCCCCCACATGATCATCGGCAAGAGCGGCTCGAGCCAGGTGAAGCTCATCCCGGCGCTGCCGGGCACCGGCGTCACCGCCGGCAAGACAGTGCGCCCCGTGCTCGAACTGGCCGGCCTCACCGACGTGCTCACCAAGGCGTACGGCTCCACCAGCCCCAAGAACCTCCTGAAGGCCACGATCGACGCGCTCCGCCGGCTCCAGAGCAGCCAGCAGGTCGCCAACCGCCGCGGCGTGGAGCTCGAGGCGGGCGCGGGTGAGCTCGTCGAGAGCGTGAGCCGCTGAGCCATTTCAACACACATAGCGAGGCCCCTCCGGGCCGACCAGTTACCGGAGACATCACATGAGCGATCTGCTTCACGACATCACCAAGGCCGCCGGCCGCAACAAGCGCGCCCAGCGCCTCGGCCGGGGCGAGGGCTCCAAGGGCAAGACCAGCGGGCGCGGGCAGAAGGGCGCCGGCTCGCGTGCCGGCAAGAGCAAGCGCATCGGCTTCGAGGGTGGCCAGACGGAGATCTACCGCCGCTTCCCGCTGCGTGGATTCTCGAACAAGCCGTTCGAGACGAAGTTCCACGTGGTCAACCTCTCGGACCTCGCGCGCTTCGACGCGGGCAGCACGGTCGACCAGCGGGCGCTGAAGGAGGCGGGGCTCATTCCCAACCTCCACCAGAACGTCAAGATCCTCGGCCACGGTTCGCTCGACCGGAAGCTCACGGTCGTGGCCGCCGCCTACTCGCGCAGCGCCCACCAGGCGATTCTCGCTGCCGGCGGGGTGGCGCAGGACGTGGCGGGGCAGCCTTTCCAGTTCCGCGAGCCGAAGAACCGCCGGCAGGCCGCCAAGCTCGACAAGCGGCTGGCTCGGCTGGGGCTTCCTCCGCGTGAGCAGGGGAACGAATCCGCCGAGGACGCCGGCAACAGCGCCGGGCGGAAGAAGTCGGGCAAAGGCGGTCGTGCCGATGTGACCGAGGCTCCGGAGAGCGGCACGAAGGATTCGGGCGGCACGCCGCGCGGCAAGCCGGCCGCCGCGACGCCCGAGGCTCCCAACCAGGCGCCCGAGAGCGGCGATCAGGAGTAGCCGAAGCAGTCTGAGCGAGGCTCCTGGCGACGGGAGCCTCCTCGGTTTTCAAGCGTCGCCCGCGCCGAACTCCTCAACCCGCGGCGGCGCCCGGATGAAGAAGTCCGCCGGGGCCGGCCAAACGCCCGAGCACGGACGCTACACTCTGCCTGTTTCGCAAGCCAGCCGGCGGCCTTCGCCCTGCACGCCATGCTTCAGACTTTCCTCAACATCTTCCGCGTCCCCGAGCTGCGGAACAAGGTGCTCTTCACGCTGCTGATGCTCGCCATCTACCGCGTCGGGTACCACATCCCGCTGCCCGGCGTCGATCAGGCCGCCTTCGCCGCCATCATCGAGGAGCAGAACCAGAATTCGGCCGCGGCGCGGCTGGGCAGCTACCTCTCGCTCTTCTCGGGCGGCACACTGAGCCAGTCGACGATCTTCGGGCTGGGCGTGATGCCGTACATCTCGGCGAGCATCATCTTCCAGCTCCTGGCGACGGTCGTGCCGGCGCTGGAGCGGCTGAAGAAGGAAGGGCAGACAGGTCAGCGCAAGATCCAGGAGTGGACGCGGTACGCAACCGTGCCGATCGCCGCCCTCCAGGGCACGTTCTGGCTCAGCTTTATCGCGGGACAGGACCTGGTGCTCCCGGGCTTCGAGACCAGCTTCTGGATCCTGGGGATGCTCGCCCTGACCGCGGGCACGATCTTCCTGATGTGGCTCGGCGAGCAAATCGACGAGTACGGCCTGGGCAACGGCATCTCCCTGATCATCCTGGCGGGGATCGTCGCCCAGATGCCGGCCGCGATCTACACGCTCATCGACCGGTTCGGTGTCGACCCGAGCAATACGGCCAAGGACATCAGCATTGGCGACCTGATCACGCTGGTGCTCTGCTTCCTCTTCGTCACGGGCGGGGCGATCGCGATCACGCAGGCTCAGCGGCGCATCCCGATCCAGCAGGCCAAGCACACGCGCGGCCGCAAGGTGTACGGCGGGACGCGGCAGTACCTTCCGCTTCGCGTGAACCACGGCGGCGTGATGCCGATCATCTTCGCGCAGTCGCTGATGCTGTTCCCGGGGGTCTTTTTCGGCTACCTGAACGGCGTGGTGAACCGGGAGGGGACGGCGGACGGGGTGTTCGCGCAGACGGTGAGCT
Source organism: Planctomycetota bacterium (assembly GCA_023417885.1). Lineage (GTDB taxonomy): Bacteria > Planctomycetota > Phycisphaerae > Tepidisphaerales > Tepidisphaeraceae > JAEZED01. The sequence goes on along the minus strand of JAEZED010000212.1, from coordinate 6,692 downwards.
TCCTGAACACCGAGTTCTCCGGCTACGGCGGGTTCCTGTACACGATGACGGAGGTCGGCCTGATCTTCTTCTTCAGCTACTTCTGGACGACGGTTCAGTTCCAGCCGAAGGAGATGGCGAACCAGCTTCGCGACTACGGGAGCTTCGTTCCGGGCCTGCGTCCCGGCAAGCGGACGGCGGAGTACCTGGAGAAGGTGATGTACCGGATCACCTTCGTCGGCGCGGCGTTCCTGAGCGCGATCGCGATCATTCCGATGACGGTGAGTTCGATGCTGGGGATTCCGTTCCAGGTGACGGCGTTCCTCGGCGGCACGGGCCTGCTCATCGTGGTCAGCGTCGCGCTGGACATGGTTCAGCGGATCGAGGCGAACCTGCTGATGCGCAACTTCAGCGGCTTCCTCGCGGGCGATCCTAAGACCAAGTCGAAGCGTATCCGCGGAAGGCAGTACTGAGATTAGTTCCCGCTCCACGAAAGCCATGTTCCGTCCGAATGCCGGGATGATCATCTACAAGAGCCGCCGCGAGATAGAGCTCATGCGGCGGACGGGATACCACGCGCACCGCATCCTGCGCGAGATGGCCAGGGCCTGCGCGCCGGGCGTGACGACCGGGCAGCTCAACGACATCTGCCGGCGCGAGCTGGCGAAGATCGGGGCCGTCGGACTCAGCAAGAACTACCCGACGTACAAGCCGGGCGAAGGCTACCCCGCCGAGAGCTGCATCAGCGTGAACGAGGAGGTCGTGCACGGCATCCCCGGGCCGCGCAAGCTGGTGGAGGGAGACATCGTCACCCTCGACCTGGCGATGAAGCTCGGGGAGTACTGCGCGGACACCGCGATCACCATCGGGGTGGGGGAGATCCCGCACGACCGGCAGGCCCTGCTGAACGTGACCCGGGAGACCCTGGAGCTGGCCTGCAGCCTGATCCGCCCCGGCAAGCGCTGGAGCGAGATCGCCCGCGTGATGCAGCACTACGTCGAGAGCCGCGGGTACGGCGTGGTGCAGGAGTTCGTCGGGCACGGGATCGGCAGGACGATGCACGAGGATCCGAAGGTGCCCAACTTCGTCACGCCGGAGCAGCTCAAGGGTGATTTCGTCCTCCGCAAGGGGATGACCCTGGCGGTGGAGCCGATGGTCGTCATCGGCGACCGGACGGTCGATACTCTCGAGGACGAGTGGACGGTGGTGACCGAGAGCGGGCTGCCCGCCTGCCACTTCGAGCACACCGTGGCGGTGACGGAGGATGGGGTGGACGTCCTGACGGACGGCCGCCCGCCGGAGGGGGAGTAAGGCGTTCCGTGTCGCTTTCCGGGGTGGGGAGGCGAATTCCGCCGGCAGTTCCAGTGGAAACGGGAACCGGCCGTGCCTATAAACCCATCCCGTCCGGCTCATACGGCTTGAGCCGGGCGGTTTGCTCATACGAGTAAGAGTTAAGCCGACGGAGGCCCGCCATGAAGGTGCGAGCCAGCGTCAAGCGTATATGTGAGAACTGCAAGATCGTCCGCCGCAAGGGGACGGTGCGCGTTATCTGCACGAACCCCAAGCACAAGCAGAAGCAGGGCTGAGGGACGCGGGTGGGAAGCGTCAGCCGGGTGGCCGCAAGGGCCGCATCCGGCACGAGGCTACCGCCTGCGGGTTCCGGCCAATCTTCCTGGAGACACCATGCCACGCGTTGCCGGCGTCGACATTCCGAACAACAAGAAGGTTCACATCAGCCTGCGCTACCTGTACGGGATCGGCCCGAGCAACGCGCTGGAGGTGTGCAAGAAGGCGGAGGTCGATCCGCAGAAGCGCGCCAGCGACCTGACCGAGGACGAGATCGCCCACATCGCGGGCGTGATCGACCGGGAGTACCCCGTGGAGGGCGTGCTCCGGCGTCAGGTTCAGCAGAACGTGGCCCGCCTGCGTGACATCGGCAGCTACCGCGGCCTTCGTCACCGCAAGGGCCTGCCCGTTCGCGGGCAGCGCACGCAGTCCAACGCCCGCACGCGCAAGGGCCCCCGCAAGACGGTGGCCGGCAAGAAGGGCGCGAAGTAAGGGACCAGAGATGAGGGCTGAAGGAGGAAGGCCGGAATCGGCACTTTCTTCTTCCTCCTTCAGCCTTCATCCTTTCCGAATCACGGCTAGGGCCACACGGCCCGTCGAACCGTCAGGAGACACCACTACATGGCCAAGACAGCATCCGCCAAGGGCGCCACGAAGCGCAAGGTGCGCCGCGGCGTGACCCGCGGGATCGCCCACATCAAGGCGACCTTCAACAACACGATCGTCACCATCACCGACATGGGCGGCGAGACCATCTCCTGGGCCAGCGCTGGCGCCGTCGGCTTCAAGGGCGCCCGCAAGAGCACCCCGTTCGCCGCAGGCCGCGCCGCGGAGCGCGCGGGCAACGAGGCCAAGCGGCAGGGGCTCCAGGAAGTCGAAGTTCGTGTGCAGGGCCCCGGGGCCGGCCGCGAGCAGGCCGTCCTGAATCTCCAGAACGCCGGCCTGCGCGTGCTGGGGATCGAGGACGTGACCCCGCTGCCCCACAACGGCTGCCGCCCGCCCAAGAAGCGCCGCGTGTAGCGATCGGCATGACGACTGCGGCCGTGGGCGGCGCGGGTCGCTCTGGCAGCGCCTCAGTCAGCAGGACGATCACCCACCCGGCGTGGGAAATCAACATTGGCACGAGCCCGTGAGCAACGGGCCTCGGGCCGGCAAGAGACCGATTCGGCGAGGTGGGAGACAGATGGCCCTCAACGGTGAGGGCGGCAACCTCCCGCGATCCGGACGGCGACGACTGCAAACCCCAACCCTCAGCAGCAGGAGCATCCCATGCGTATTCGTTGGCGTGGCCTCGAGCTTCCCGGACGTGTCGAGCTGGACCGGAACGTGTCCAACGAGAATTACGGCCGATTCACCGCCGAGCCCTTCGAGCGCGGCTTTGGCACTACCGTCGGCAACTCGCTGCGGCGCATCCTGCTCTCGGCGATCGAGGGGGCGGCGGTCACCGGCATCAAGCTGCGTGGGGCTGATCACGAGTTTTCCAGCATTCCCGGGGTGATGGAGGACGTGACGGACATCGTCCTGAACGTCAAGGCCCTGGTCGTGAAGATGGAGCCGGACGAGCCCCAGGAGATCAGCCTCTCGGTCAGCAAGGCCGGCGAGGTGACCGCGGGGCAGATCGAGTGTCCCAACGGCGTCGAGATCCTGAACAAGGACCTCGTCCTGGCCACCCTCACCGAGGATGTGCCGTTCGAGATGACCCTTCGCGTCGCCAAGGGGCGCGGCTACCACACCGACCGGGAGAACCTCGAGATCGCCGGCGAGCGCGGCGAGACCGAGGCGGGCGTCATCCAGGTCGACTCCAACTACTCCCCGGTCACCCGGGTCCGCTACCAGACGGAAGCGGCCCGCGTCGGCCAGCGCACCGACTACGACCGGCTGGTGCTGGAGGTCTGGACCGACGGCACGGTGAGCCCGGAGATGGCGGTCGTGGAGGCGGGCAAGATCCTCCGCAAGCACCTCAACCCGTTCGTGCAGTACTTCGAACTGGGCGACCAGCTCGCCGCGGAGACGGCGGTGCAGCGGCTCCAGCAGTCCAGCGCCGCACAGGTGAGTGCCGCGGCGGTCGATCCGGATCTGGAGCAGAAGCTGAACATGACGGTCCAGGAGCTGGACCTGTCCGTCCGGGCGAACAACTGCCTGGAGTCGGCCCGGATCAACACGGTGCGCGAACTGGTCACGAAGAACGACCAGGACCTGCTGAAGGTTCGCAGCTTTGGCAAGACCAGCCTGCGCGAAGTGAAGCGCCGCCTGGCGGACATGGGGCTGTCGCTCGGGATGGACCTGGACGCGATCCAGCGCGGGCAGGCGCCGGCGATGGAGAGCTTCACCATGCCCGAGGAAGAGGAAGTGGGCGCGGGCGAGGAAGCCTGAAGCGTCCGTTGTCCGCCGCCCCGCGCCGGGGCGGCGGCACGAGTGCGAGTCACGATCCACAACACCGACCATCTGACAACGGACTTCTGACATGCGTCACAAACGAGCCGGCCGCCAGCTTTCGCGGGACACGGAGCACCGCAAGGCCCTGCGCCGCAACATGACCCAGTCGCTTCTCGAGCACGGCAAGGTGCGCACGACGCTCCCCCGCGCCCTGGAAGTGCAGCCCTTCGCCGAGAAGCTGATCACGCTCGCCAAGCAGGGGACGCTCCACGCCCGCCGGCAGGTCATCGCCTACCTCCAGGATCGGCGACTGACCGACGAGGAGCAGGAGTTCATCCTCAACGAGAAGGGGAACGAGCGGACCGTCGTGCAGAAGCTGTTCGACGAGATCGCCCCGCGCTTCGCCGACCGGCAGGGCGGGTACACCCGGATCATCAAGCTCCCCGAGTTCCGCATCGGCGACGGGGGCGACCTGGTTCTCCTCCAGCTCCTGGGAGACGAGAGCGAGGGCGGCCCCAGCGGCAGCGCCCGCAAGTCGCGCGGCCTGCGCCGCAAGCGCAACGAGCGCCGGTTCCAGTTCGCCCGCAAGTCGCTCAAGGGCGAGCGTACGGCCAAGGCTGCCGCCGGCGAGGCCGAGACCGAACAGGCCGGGGCCTGAGCATTCCCGGTGCGCAAAGCCCATTCAGGCAAGTGACCGCGACCGCCTCCGGCGGCCGCGGTCTTTTTTTTCACTCGCTTCGCCGGTCTTTCCGGGTGAAGATGCCGGATTGCACGGGAAGCGTGTGTATCGCACTTTTCCGGGACATCGCGTGTAACTTGCGATGTGAGCGGTGTTTGGTTGACTCGGATGCCTCCGTGCTTAGCATCCTCGTCTTCCGGCTGCATCAGGGACCGACGGACCGGCCCCAGGGGTGTCTGACTACACGCATCCGGATCCCGGCGCGGCGTCGCGATGGATCGCCTCCGCGTCGAGAGTCATTTTGCCCGGCGCCTCCGGCGCCGGATGCGTCAGCCCGTTTGAACTGAAATCGCTCTTATGCCTCCCTGGATCAGCAACCTCTTCGTCTACGGCACCCTGGCGGGCTACCTGCTGGTGCTGATCGCGGTTGCGATCTACGGCCTGCACCGCTACGTCCTGGTCTACCTCTATTGCAAGCACCGCAACCGCGTGCACAAGCCGGCCCAGCACCTGGAGACGCTCCCCCGCGTCACGGTGCAGCTGCCGATGTTCAACGAGGATCTGGTCGCCGAGCGGATCATCGAAGCCGCCTGCGGGCTCGATTGGCCGCGCGACCGGCTGGAGATCCAGGTGCTCGACGACTCGACGGATCACTCCCGGCTGATCGCCGAGGAGGCGGTCCAACGCTGGCAGGAGCGCGGGGTCGACATCAAGTATCTGCACCGCACCGACCGGACGGGTTATAAGGCGGGTGCGCTGGCCGAGGGGATGAAGCAGGCAACGGGCGAGTTCATCGCGATTTTCGACGCCGACTTCGTTCCGCCGGCGGACCTGCTCTACAACGTCATCCCGCATTTCACCGACGAGCAGGTCGGCATGGTGCAGGTGCGGTGGGATCACCTGAATCGCGACGCGAGCCTGCTGACCAAGGGGCAGGCGATTTTCCTGGACGGGCACTTCGTCATCGAGCACACCGCGCGCAACCGCAGCGGGCGGTTCATGCACTTCAACGGAACCGCCGGCGTCTGGCGCAGGAACACCATCGATGACGCGGGCGGCTGGCAGCACGACACGCTCACGGAGGACCTCGATCTCTCCTACCGCGCGCAGCTGAAGGGGTGGCAGTTCGTCTACCTGCCCCAGTTCGCGGCGCCGGCCGAGCTTCCGCCGGAGATGATCGCCTTCAAGCAGCAGGCTCACCGGTGGACGAAGGGCTCGATGCAGACGGCGATCAAGCTGCTCCCGCGCATCCTTAAGAGCCGGACGCTGCCCTACAGCATCAAGAGCGAGGCGTTCTTCCACCTGACGAACACCGTCGTCTACCCCCTGATGGTGGTCCTGACGCTGATGATGTACCCGGCGTTCATCCTCGCCGAGGCGCCGCTCAAGGACCACCCGCTGGCCCACTGGCTCTTCGGGCTGACGCTGTTCGTGCTGGCCACCTGCTCGGCCAGCACCTTCTTCGTCTTCGCCCAGGCCGAGTTGTTCGGCCGCAAGACGGGCTGGAAGACGATCGCCTACCTGCCGTTCATCATGGCACTGGGCGTCGGGCTGTCGATCAACAACACGCGCGCGGTGATCGAGGCGTTCTGGACGCGCCGGCAGTACCGCAAGGGAGGCCAGCACGTCCGCAACGAGTTCGTGCGGACGCCGAAGTACGCCACGAGCGGGGCGGTGCGCTCGCGCTTCATCACCGACAACCTGCGTGACACGATCGAGCGCCGCGCGGCCGCCGGCGTTGCCGGCCCGCGCAAGAGCAACATCTGGACGCTGAACAAGCTCATGCTGCCGATCATCGAGATCGCGTTCGGCGCATACATGAGCTGCTACATCTTCATCTCGATCAAGTACAACTACGCGACCGCGAGCGTTCCCTTCCTGCTCATCTTCGCCTTCGGCTACCTCTACGTCGGCCTCAGCAGCCTCTGGGTCCTCTGGCGCATGCACCAGGAGGCCGAGGCCGCAGCCCTTGCCGCCGAGGCGCTCGCCGCCGAAGAGCCCGCCGAGTCTCCCATCATTCCCGCGTAAGCGGCGCTACCCCCGCCGCGCCTCGTCGATCCCCCGAGGCCCCGGGGGGGGCCGCCGCCCCGGG
>JAEZED010000109.1 GCA_023417885.1 Planctomycetota bacterium | reverse complement strand
CCCCACCGCCCCACATCATGCTCCATCGCATCAACCTCTATTCCGACACGCAAACCCACCCCACCCCCGCGATGCGCGAGGCGATGGCGCGGGCCGAGGTCGGCGACGAGCAGCGCAACGAGGATCCCACCGTCAACGCCCTATGCGAGCGCGTGGCGCAGCTCCTGGGCAAAGAGGCCGCGATCTTTCTGCCCAGCGGGGCGATGTGCAATCTCGTCGCCGTGAAGACGCACACGCAGCCCGGCGACGCTGTCATCTGCGAGCGCGAGTGCCACATCATCCGCGCCGAGTGCGGCGGAGCGGGGCTCGTCAGCGGCGTGATCATCGACCCGCTCGATTCTGTTGACGGCACGTTCACCGGGGAACAGGTCCAGGAGCGCGTGCGACATCTCTCCCTGGGTGGCTACGCCCCGCCGCCCCGGCTGGTCTGCGTCGAGAACACCCACAACTTCGCGGGCGGGACGATCTGGACGCAGCGACAGCTCGCGGACGTGGCTGCCCATGCCCGCAATGCGGGGCTGGCGACGCACATGGACGGCGCCCGGCTGCTGAACGCCAATGTCGCGCTCGGCGTCGATCCGGAGCTCCTGTGCATCGGCTTCGACAGCGTCTGGATCGACTTCAGCAAGGGCCTGGGCGCCCCCGTCGGCGCCGCCCTCGCGGGGAGCCGCGACTTCATCGCCCGCGCCCGCCGCTACAAGCAGATGTTCGGCGGCGGCATGCGCCAGGCGGGCATCATCGCCGCCGGTGCGCTCCACGCCCTGGATCATCATGTCCAGCGTCTCGCGGACGACCACGCCAACGCCCTGCGCTTCGCCGAGGCCCTCGCGGAGATGCAGGGCATCGAGTTGCCCCGGCGATTGCCGCAGACGAACATCGTCTTCTTCGGCGTGACCCGGCCGGGGCTGGACGCCGCCGCGTTCACCGGCGCCTGCCGGGAGAAGGGGCTGGACATGTCGCTCCTGCACGGGCGCGTCCGCGCGGTCACGCACCTGGACGTTTCACGGGACGACATCGACCGGGCGATCGGGATCGTCCGCGACGTCCTTGCCCGCTCCGGCTGACGCAGGGGGAGAGGCGAGCTACATTCAGATCATGCCCTCCTGGACGGCAGAGCGTCGCGCAGTCGCCTCGGCTCGCTCTTCGCCGGGCACTCCCGGCCTCGCCAACCCCGTACAATCGCCCCCTCTCATGGCAGATCAATCTGAACAGCAGTCTTTCGACCTCATCGTCATCGGCGCCGGCCCCGGCGGATATGTCGCAGCCATCAAGGCGGCGCAGCTCGGGCTGAAGACGGCCTGCGTCGAAAAGCAATACCTCGGCGGAACCTGCCTGAACGTCGGGTGCATCCCCTCCAAGGCCCTGCTCGACTCCAGCGAGCGGTTCGCGGCGCTCAAGTCGATGGGCAACCGCGGGATCGGCGTGGGCGACGTCTCGCTGGACCTGTCGAAGATGATGAAGTTCAAGCAGGACGTGGTCGCCAAGAGCACCGGCGGGGTGAACTACCTGTTCAAGAAGAACAAGATCGCCCACCTCGACGGCCGCGGACGGATCAAGGGGAAGGGGGCAGTGGAAGTCGAGGACGCCAAGGGCAACCGCACGACCTACCGGGCGAAGCACATCCTCATCGCGACGGGTTCCGAACCGTCACAGATTCCGTCGCTGCCGGTGGACGAGAAGATGATCTGCTCGAGCACCGGCGGACTGGAACTGGAAGCGGTTCCCCAGAAGCTGCTCGTAGTCGGCGGAGGCTACATCGGCGTCGAGCTCGGGTCGGTCTGGAGCCGGCTGGGCAGCCAGGTGACGGTGGTGGAGTTCTTCGACCGGATCCTCCCCGCCAGCGACGAGGAGATGGCGCTGGGACTGCAGAAGTCGCTGAAGAAGCAGGGGCTGAAGTTCGTCTTCAACAGCATCGCCGCCGACGCCAAGGTGAAGGACGGGAAGGTGCACGTCACCATCCGGCCCAAGGACCAGAAGGAAGGCGGGGAGGCGCTCGTCTTCGATCGGGTCCTCGTATCGGTCGGGCGTCGCCCGGTCACGCAGGACATCGGCCTCGAAACCATCGGCGTGAAGCCCAACGAGCGCGGCTTCCTGGAAGTGGACGAAAGCTACCGTGTCGCCGACGGGGTCTACGCCATCGGCGACGTCATCGGCAAGATCATGCTCGCCCACAATGCCGAGCAGGAAGGCAAGGCCGTCGCCGAGTTCCTCGCCAATGGAACGCCTCCCATCGTTCACTACCGCGCCTGCCCCGCCGTCGTCTACACGCATCCGGAGTTGGCGAGCGTCGGCTATGGCGAGAAGGAGGCGGCGGAGGCGGGGTACGAGGTGAAGGTCGGGAAGTTCCCGCTGACCGCGAACGGCCGCGCGCGCGGCATGGGGGAGACCGAAGGGTTCGTCAAGGTGATCGGCGACCGGAAGACCGATCGCCTGCTGGGCATGCACATCCTGGGCGCGCATGCGAGCGACATGATCGGCGAGGGGGTGCTGTGCATCGAGTTCGGCGCCAGCGTCGAGGACCTGGCCCGCGCCTTCCACGCCCACCCGACGCTGCCGGAGGCGATCAAGGAGGCGGCGATGGATGTCGACAAGCACGCGATCCACATCTGATTCGGACGGGATTTTTCGGCATCCCCCTGGTGCTCCGGCGCGCGGTAACTTGGCGCGCGGAGAGCATCCATGAGTGAACAAGAAAACAATCCCGAGTCGCATTCGACCATCCCCCCGCATCCGCAAGAGCGCGAGTCGGGCATGGGCGTTTCAATCCCCGCCCTGCTGACCATCGGCGGCGGGCTTGCGGCCCTCTGGCTGCTCGAGAGCCAGACCCATGCCATCTCCCGCACCGCCGAGCGGGCGAAGGAGTCGGCGACGGAGTGGTGGCATGAAGCTGAGGATTTCGCGGGCGACTGGCTGGAAGATGTTGGCGAGCGCACCCGCGGCTGGGCGCACGAGGCCCGGGAGCGGGCCTCCGGCTTCTCGGGCATGTCGGCCGAGGACCTCGTCTCCGCCGGGGCCAAGGCCCTGGGAATCGCAGGGCTGCTGAAGACGGTGGGCGGCGGCGCCATGACCACCGGCGCTTCGCGCGCCGCCAAGTTCATGGCATTCAAGAAGTTGGCCGAGTATGCCACGTCGGCAGCGAAGCAGTTGGGGCAGTCGCGTTCGGAGACAGTCGGGCGTGCCAGGAGCGCGGGCCGCGAGGGCGCCCACCGGGTGCGCGAGGCGTACCACGCCCTGCGCGGCGAGGCGCCGGAGCGCCGAAAGTCGGATGGGAAGGACTGGGACATGTCCGACATCGCCCTGCTCGGCACCCTCCTCGTCGGGGCCGGCGTCGCGAGCACCTACCTCCTGAACCCTTCCAGCGGCTCGGAGCATCGCCGCAACCTGCGTCTTCGCACGCGGGCAGCGGGCCGACAGGCCGCCGAGTGGGCGCACGAGATGGCGGAGCACGCCCGCGAGTGGGCAGGCTCCGCCGCCCAGGGCGTCGGGATGCCCCAGGGTGACGAGTCAGGAGCGCTCAACGACGAGCAGCTCGCCAGCCGCGTCCGGCAGGAGATTGCGACGACGGTCGAGGAGTCGATCTCGGAGTTGCGCGTCTCGGCGTCGGAAGGCCGGGTGACGCTCGCCGGAGATGTGAAGAACGACCAGCGTGAAGCGGTGCTGAAGGCTGCGCGCCGGGTGCCGGGCGTCCGGGATGTCGAAATCCAGTCGGGCAGCGCCTGAACGGCGCTCAGTAATCCCAGTTGACGACGTACCGCTCGCATTGCCAGTCGCCCTCGCCGACGTAGCGCAGTTCGAGGGTGAAGGACCCCGACTGCCGCTGGTTCGCCGGCTCGACCCAGCCGCGAACGCGATAGAGGTTCCTGTCGATCGATTCGACGCAGGCTGGGGACGACGTCGAATTGAGATTCCAGCCGTCCACCCTGACGTCCCGTCCGAGCCGGCGTCGCAGTTCCTGCTTCGCGACGATCCAGGCGGCATTCTCCAGGCGCCACTGCTCCATGCGCTGGCGCCTGGCGGCGAGTTGGCGTTGCTCTTCGGACGCGAACCACGAGACGTGCCCCGAAGCAGTGGCGCCGGAGAGCGACCCGCTCGAGTAGAAGCGCGCCACGAACACCACGAGAAGCACGCACAGCATCAGCGCCGATACGCGCAAGCGTCTTGATTCGCCCATCGGAGACCTCCGAATGGAGACCGACGCGCGTGCACGGGCAGAGATCCGCGCCGTCTGAACGCGCGACTGCGAACGCAGGATGAGTGTTCTGCAGATTTGACCGCTGCAGAGAACGACCGCGACGCCAGATTACCCGGGACCAACCCGGCGACGCAAGCGATGGCTGCGCGCAATCCGCACGGCGCTCATTCGTCCGTGTGCACCGGGCGCAGGCCCGGATCGGCCAGGTCCAGGCGATACATCACCTGGTTGTAGTCATACCGCGGCGTTGGCGACTTCGTGCCGGAGAACATCATCGTGTACGTTCCCTCGAAGTAGATGAACCGCCCACCCTGCTGATCGAGCATCGCGTGGTGCCGCGGGTTGTAGAAGCTGTAGTCGTCGTGCGTCACGATCTTCACCGCCGCCCCCCACGGCCCCTCTGGCGCCATCGCCTCCGCGTACCAGATCTCCCCGAGCATCGACGACTCCCCGCCCAGTTCCAGGCCGATCATGAGCCACCGCCGCCGGAACGGGTTCCACGCAACGGAACTGCCGTGCAGCAGGATCTGGCGCCCGCTCGCTGCATCGTGAAGGCGAAACGGGCTCTCCTCGCGCTTCATCAGTCCTGACTCGACGAGTTCCTTCTGCTGCGCCGGCGTGATCGGCTCAGCGCGCTTCCACCCCCATACCAGGCGGCCCATCGCGTCGCGCTCGAGCCTTGTCTTCTCCCCTTCGAACCGCGCGCCCGCCACCAGCGGCGTGTATGCCTCGTACGCCTCCGGATCCTGCACCGCCGCCAGGTCCGCCGGCACGCGAACGTCCGGATAGGGTCGCGGGAAGTAGATGTAGTCGCGCCCGTCGCGCTCCACGACAAAGGCGTGGCCGCCGGGCGACCGCCTCGCCTCCATCTGCACGGGCGCGAGCCGCCGGAACGTCTCCGTCTCGTCGTCGAAGATCATCAAACCGCGCTCCAGCGGCTCCGTCAGCCCGCGCAGCCGAGTGAAGTGGCAGAGCAGGCGCTCGCGTCCCGCCTCGTCCGGGAGCGTCATGAGCGCGTCGCACCAGACGACCCCCTCCTCCGGCAGCGGCGCCATCGGGCGACTGAATCCCGTCTCCTCATCGACGAAGTAGTCCAGGTTGATTCCGACGTCCGGATGCAATCCTCCATCCTCCGGCAACACCGCCGTTGCGCCGCTCATTTCGAAGAGCCCGAGCGGATAACCCGCCTGGCCCGTGTCGCCCCAGAAGAGATAGAGCTTCCCGCGGTAGACGATGCTCTGCACGCTGTCCTGCCCTGCGACGCGCGCATTGAGTACGGGTTCGTCGATCGGCGCGTCCAGACCCAGCCGCACAGTGTCTGTATAGATCCCCTGCCCCGTCACGCGGTAGAGCCGCTCGGCAATGTTGATCCGCTTGACGCGGATCGTCGCTTCCCCGCCGGGCGTCGGTTTCAGCCGCACGCCGCGGAAGCCGAAGCCGTCCGCCGCATGCTCATAGCCGTGGCTCTTGACCGAGAACCAGACCTCGCCGTTGTCCATCAGCCCCGGCTCGTCGAAGGCGACGAAGCCGTTGCTGTCGGTGTACAGGCGGATGTTGCTCGTCGTCGCAAGCTCGACCAGGGGAACGCCGCGGCCCGTCTCCTCGTCCACCACCCGGATCGCAAACGGCTCCCTCGCCGCCGAGAGGAGGAAGGGGAGGATGGCCGGGAGCAACACCGGCGCCCAGATCCGGCCCAATGGCGTGCGGCGCGACATGCCTTGAGACTACATGGGCGCCCGGAGCCCTTGCAATCGGCTCGCGCGGTGACGCGGGCCTCATCCGGGCCATTCTCCGCAGCGCCGGGAGACCTTCTCGCGCGAAGAAGCCGCCTGGCGGCTTTGCTTCGGGCTCGTCCGGGTGAGCGCGCTTGACAGGCCTCAACGATCCACTTGTCATCTGCCCGTGCCTCATCTTTCTGCAATCCGCCTCTTTTCGTGGCCGTTGCTGGCCAGTGTGTTCCTCCTGCTGGGGATCGCGGGGCCGGCGACGGGTCAGGATCGGCCGAACATCCTCCTTTGCGTCGCCGACGACTGGGGATGGCCGCACGCCGGGGCCTACGGCGACGCGGTCGCGCAAACGCCTGCCTTCGACCGGCTGGCGCGCGAGGGGCTGCTCTTCGAACACGCCTTCGTCTCCTCCCCCTCCTGCACGCCCAGCCGCAACGCCCTGATCACGGGCCAGCAGTTCTATCGCCTGGACGAGGGCGCAAATCTCCAGTCAACGCTCGACGTGCGCCACCCGAACTTCATGCGCCTCATGGAGCAGGCTGGCTACCGCATCGGGCATCACCGCAAGGTGCTAGGCCCCGCCGTCTTCGCTGCTGGCGGATATGGCAGGTTCCCCGCCGGGCCCGGCGTCAGCTTCGAGAAGTTCATGAAGCAGCGCGGGGAGTCCGAGCCATTCTGCTTTTGGCTCGGCACCTCCGATCCGCACCGCCCGTACGACACGGGCAGCGGCACGCGGGCCGGGATCGAGGTCACCGCCGACCAGGTGCCCGACTTCCTCCCGGACGTGGAGACGACGCGCTCCGACCTCGCCGACTACTACCACGAGGTTCAGCGCTGGGATCAGGACGTGGCCCGCGCCATCGCCCTGCTCGAGGAATCCGGCGAGTTGGAGAACACGATCATCGTGATGACGGGCGACAACGGCATGCCCTTTCCGCGCGCCAAGGGGGCGCTCTACGACTGGGGGGCGCGTGAACCCCTCGCTATCCGGTGGGGCGCGGGCATCGAAGCGCCGGGGCGGACGGTGTCTCATTTCGTCTCCCTCATCGACCTGGCGCCGACCTTCCTCGAGGCCGCGGGCGCGGAAGTGCCCCCGGAGATGACCGGGCAGTCGCTTCTTCCGATCTTCCGCAACGATGCGCAGGCAATCGCGCAGCAGGAGCGCGACTTCGCCGTCATGGGCCGGGAGCGCCACGCGGCGGCGCAGGAGATGCCTTCCCTGGCAGGCTACCCCTCCCGAGCGATCCGAACGCAGCGGTACCTCTACATCCTGAACCTCGTGCCGGAACGCTGGCCGCACGGCGTGCCTGCCAACGCCACCCATCCGATCGGTCGTCACGCGGACACGGACGACGGCCCGACCAAGGCGTTCATCTTCGAGCACCGCGACGATCCGGAATACGAGCGGTTCTACGAGCTCTGCTTCGCCAGGCGACCCGCCGAGGAGCTGTACGACATCGAGTCGGATCCCGCCCAGGTGCACAACCTTGCCGCCGACACCGAGCACCGCGAGACGGCGCGACGGCTCCGCGCCCGGCTGGAGGAGTACCTCCGGCAGACCGGGGATCCCCGCTTCACCGATCAGCCGGTCCTCTTCGACGAGTACCCTTATCGCGACCCCCGGATTCACCAGCGGATCCGGGAGTGGCAACAGCGGCAGACAGGGCAAGCTGATCCGAATGAGTGAACGGCGCTTGTGAAACGCTTTTGACCTCGCACTTTGCAGCAAGCAGACCGTATCATTCGCGAGCAAGGGAGAAGGTCGGGAGGACGCGCCCTCTGTACGGGCCCCAATCGGGATCGCCAAGAGTGACCCAGAGCCAGGAACTTGACCGCTACCGGGGCGTGGTATTCCACGGCCTGCCGGCTCCTTCAAGGCGCTCGGCTGCCGTGCGGCGCTATGCCACGCCGCTGCTGCGATGCCGGCAGGCGACGCCGGACGACGCAACGCTCCTGCCCGAAGCGGCGGAGTTGCTGACTTACGTGTTGACGCAGGCGGGAGTGGATCCACGGACTTATCGGGCCAGTCCACTGGCCCGGCGTGTGCCCGCGTGCCTGCGAGCGTTGCGGGCGCCGACACCCGAGGCAGCGCTGGAGCGAGTGCGATCGGACCCGCTCCAGTTCCAGATTGCCCTGGACACCCTGCTGATCGGCGTCACGAGCTTCTACCGCGATCGGCCGGTCTTCGACGAGTTGCGGTGGAGCGTGCTGCCCGAGTTGCTTCGTGGCGGGCGACCTCTCAACGTTCTCAGCGTCGCCTGCTCGGACGGCGCCGAGTTGTATACCGTCGCCGCGCTGCTGGCCGAAGCCGGCGCCCTGGCGAACGCGCGACTGTGTGGCATCGACTGCCGTCCCTCTGCCATCGCGGCGGCGCGGGCGGGACGCTTCGGGGCTTCGTCGCTCCAGGGCCTGCCCGCGGATCTGCGCGATCGATGGTTCGTCCAGGAGGATGGGGCATATCTGCCGGCGGCGCTTCGTGCCGACACGTGGGAATGGAAGTTGGCAGATGCCACCGCCCTGCCGGACGCGGGCCCATGGGACCTGATCCTCTGCCGGAACATGGCGATCTACCTTGACTCGTCGGCGGCAGGCGCGCTCTGGGTCAGGCTCGAGGCAGCGCTGCGTCCTGGAGGAGTGCTGGTGGTCGGCAAGGCCGAACGCCCCGTGGCCGGACGCCTCAGGAGGATCGGAACGTGCATCTATCACAAGGATCCGGACGACCGGGAGCGCACTTGTCCATGACCGCGACCCATCCCGCCATCAGCGACGCAGCTCCCAGGCGCCAGCCGGCGCCCCTATGGGTGCTGCTCCTGCTGACCGGCCTTCTGATCGCGCTGATGGGATACATCAGCCTGATCCTGTTTCCCAACAAGGTCGTGGCGCTGACCTATGGGCTGCCCCTGCTCGTGTGCCTCTGGCACCGCGACCTGCGGCTGCTCTACGCGATGGCCATCAGCTACTCCATCATGGTGGGCTTCAAGGCGATAACGCTCTCCGCCCACGCAGCGCCGGACGATCCGTATGCCCCGTGGATCGCCGGCGGGATGATGCTGGTGAACATCTGGACGATCACCGCGGTCACGCACGTGCTGATCCGCTTCAGCAACGACCTGGAACGGCGCAACGGGGAGCTCGAGACAGTCAACACGTCCCTCGAGCTGAGCAACGCGGAGCTCGCGGCGCGCGAGGAGGAGATCAGCCGTCAGAACGAGGAGCTTCAGTCGCAGACGGAGGAACTGGAACAGCAGGCCGAGGAGATGCGCCAGCAGGCGGAGGAGATGGAGCAGCAGGGCGCTGAGGTGCAGGCGATCAACGACGAGCTCTCCCGGCGCGAGCGCGCGCTCCAGACGCTGCTCGACTCGGCCCGCTGGCTGCGCAGCGACATCGCTGAGCAGGACGTGATGGCCGCCATCTGCCAGGCCGCCGTCGAGGTGATGAGCGACGACGTGACCGCGGCGGCGATCGTGCAGGAGCACGAAGGGCGGTTCCACCTGCGCGGGCAGAGCGGCTTCGGCATCCACGGGCGCCTGAAGCACGAGTTCGACTTTGCCCGATCCTTCGCGTCACTCGTCGTCGACCGGCGACAGACGGCTTACCTCGAGGACTTCGCGGCGCGCCCGGACCTGGTTGCCCCGCACCCTGCGGTCGGCCGCCCCTTCCGCTCGGTGCTGGCAGCGCCCGTCTGGGCGGAGGGTCGCGTAATCGGCGTCGTGGAGATCTACTCTCCCAAGCCGCGGAAGTGGACGGAGGAGGAGTTCCGCGTGATCGAGTGGCTCGCCGCCCAGGTGGCGATGTCGCTGCAGTCGATGGAGTTCCAGCGCGAGTTGATCCAGAAGCGGCGCGAGGCCGAGGAAGGATCGCTCCAGAAGACGCGCTTCCTGGCGGCGGTCTCCCATGACGTGCGCACCCCCGCCAACGCGATCAGCCTGATGGCGGACCTGATCGAGCGCGCCGCGGACGACCCGGGCCAGCTTCCGGACCTGCCGGAGATGGTGCGGGGGCTCAAGTCCAGCGCCCGGGCGCTGGTGGAGCTGGTGAGCGACGTGCTGGATCTTGCCCGCTTCGATGCCGGCCGCTTCGACCTGCAGGTGAGCGATTTCAATGTGGTGTCGCTCATTCGCGCCGAAGTCCAGCAGTTCGAGCCGATGGCGGAAAGCAAGGGCCTGTGCCTCACCGCCGCCGTGCCGACGGAACCGGTCTGGCTGCGCACGGACAAGATGAAGCTGGCACGCGTGCTGGCGAACCTGGTCGGCAATGCCGTGAAGTTCACGGAAGTGGGCGCGGTGGAGGTTGGCCTCTCCCCGCGCACCGACGGCGGGCTGGAGCTCTATGTCCGGGACACGGGCGTGGGGATCTCCGCCGAGCAGTTGCCTCAGATCTTCGACGAGTTCCACCAGTTGCGCAATCCCGAGCGGGATCGCAACAAGGGTACGGGCCTGGGGCTGGCGATCTGCCAGCGCCTCGTGGAGGGGCTGGGCTGCTCGGTCGATGTGGAGAGTACGCCGGACGTCGGCACCACGTTCCGGGTGCACATCCCCTGCGACCTGGTGATCAGGTCGGGCGAGGCGCCCAGCATGCGGGAGACTCCGCCTGTTCCCCGCGCCGAGGAGACGGAGGGCAACTTCCTCGAAGGCGTGGAGATCCTTCTCGTCGAAGACCATCTCCCCACCCGCAAGACGATGGAGCGGCTCCTCGAAGCCGGCGGGGCGCGCGTGCATTCCGCCTCCACCTGTCGCGACGCGATCCACCTCCTGGCCCACGAGCGGCCCGACGTGCTGCTGCTGGATCTCATGCTCCCTGACGGCGACGGCAGCGAGGTGCTGCGCTCCCTCCGCGGTCGCCGGCCACCCTCCCTGCGGTGCATCCTGGCGATTTCCGGCGACGTGCGCGAATCGCGCGTGGAGGAGGCACGGCGGCTCGGAGCGTCGGACCTGCTGCCCAAGCCGGTCACGACGGAGTCTCTGATGGAAGCGCTGCGCGATCACCTCCCCGACCGCCGTCGCCGCCGTGGCGCTGCCTCTCCCGTCGGCGAAGAATCCTGACGTCCCACAATCTGAACCTCACCGGCGCGTCGGCCTCCCCCGGGGCCGGCGCGGTGGTCTTGTTTCTGCAGATCTCGCGCCCGCCAGCGCGGGTAGATGACAGCCGCCGCCGCCCCAAAAGCGGTTCTCATGACATACGCTTGACACATTCCCATATGGGAATATTATTTGGCCATGGCTCGGCTGGCCACGACCCACGACATCTTCAACGCCGTCGCCGACCCGGTGCGGCGCGATCTCCTGGATCTCCTGGCCCGCGGCGAACGCGCCGTTGGCGCCCTCGTCGATGCGCTACGACTCGCCCAGCCCAGCGTCAGCAAGCACCTGCGCGTCCTTGCAGACGTCGGGGTCGTCCGTGTCCGCAAGCTCGGCCGCCAGCGCCTCTACTCCATCAACGCCGAAGCCCTCAGGCCCATGCACGACTGGGTCAGCCAGTATGAAGCCTTCTGGGACAAGCAGCTCCACGACATCAAGGCCGCCGCCGAGGAGAAGGCCCGGCGCCGGGCCGCACAACACAACAACACCTGACCACTCACGAGGAACCTCATGACCACCACCGACACCAGCAACCTCACGTTCGAGCTCCGCAAGTCCATCACGATTGCCGCGTCACCCGAGATCGTCTGGGAAACGACCCTCGAGCAGATCACCAGCGGCATGACCGACATGTCGGACAAGCCCCTTGGCCTCAAGCTCGAACCCTGGCCCGGCGGCCGGTACTTCCGCGACCTCGGCGACAACACCGGCCACTTCTGGGGACACGTGCAGGTGATCAAGCCGCCCCGGCTGCTGGAGATCTGCGGGCCGCTCTTCCTGAGCACGCCGGTCACCAACCACCTTCAGTACCGCATCACCGCCGCCGGCGAAGGCTCGGAGCTTTCGATCGTCCACCGTGCAGTCGGCATCATGGATCCCGAGCACCGCGAGGGCGTCGGCTCCGGGTGGCAATCGATCATCGACGACATCAAGGCGGCTGCCGAGAAGCGCTGAAGCCTCCCTTGCCAAACTCCATCCGCATACCCGAACCCGGATGACCTGATGCCCACCCGTCCTACGTTCGCCGAGCTGTTCGTGTCTGAGCTTCGCACTGAAGGGGAGATCTCGCGGCGCTTCATCGCCCGCGTGCCGGAGGACAAGCTCCTCTGGAAGCCGCACGAGAAGTCGCACACCGCCGGCATGCTTGCCAATCACGTCGCCCTGCTCCCGGGTCAGATCTCCGCCGCGGCGATGGTGGAGCGCTTTCCCATCGATGACGTCGCCGCCGTCTCGTTCGTGCAGCCGGAGTCGGTGGCGCAAATTCTCGCCACCCTGGATGCGGGCCTCGCCGAAGCCGAGGCACGCCTCTCCGGCATGAGCGACGATGACTACGCCAGGACCTGGCACGCGACGGTCGGCGGCGAGCCGATCATGACGGTCCCGCGGCATGTCGTGCTCCGCACGATCCTCTTCAACCACACCTGTCATCACCGCGGTCAGTTGGGTGTCTATCTCCGCCTGCTCGGCGTTGCGGTGCCGTGGTCGTACGGCCCCAGTGCCGATGAAGCACCGCCCATCGTGGCGTTGCAGGAGGCGGGGGCTTGAGTCTTGCCCGCCACATATGATCGTCGCGTGACGAGCGACATACCTGCAACCCGCCCCGTCGCCCTGACCATCGCCGGCAGCGACTCCGGCGGCGGTGCGGGCATCCAGGCGGACCTCAAGACATTCACGCTCCTGGGCTGCTTCGGCGCGACCGCGATCACGGCGGTCACGGCGCAGAACACGCGCGGCGTGCAGGCGGTCGCGATGCTCTCGCCGCAGATCTTGACGCAGCAGATCGCGAGCGTTGCGAGCGACCTGCGCGTCGCGGCGACGAAGACGGGCATGCTCGGCACCGCCGAGATTGTCGAAGCCGTCGCTGGCGCGGTGGAGCGTTTCGAGCTGTCGCCCGTGGTGGTCGACCCCGTGATGATCGCCAAGAGCGGCGATGCGCTCGTGGACGACGAAGCCGTCGAGGCGATCGTGCGGCGCCTGCTGCCGCTGGCGATGATCGTCACCCCCAACCGCCACGAGGCGGCGCGGCTGGTGGGTTTTGATGTGGCGACGGTCTGGGACGCCTCCCGCGCCGCCGAGGCGGTCTGCGCGCGGCTGGGGGCGAAGGCGTGCGTCGTGAAGGGAATCCGCAGCGACGAATCGGGACGCGATGCGGCAGTGGATGTCTTCTTCGCCCGCGAGGGAGAGTCAGCGGGCCGCCCGATACCGCTGATCCACGCCTGGCACGAAGCCGTGCCGGGCAACACGCATGGCTCAGGTTGCACCTTCTCGGCGGCGGTGACGGCTCATCTGGCGCTGGGGGCCGCTCTGCCGGCTGCGCTGGACTCGGCGAAGCGTTTTATCGACGCGGCGATCGCCAGCCCGTTTCGTCTCGGGGAGGGCATCAGCCCCGTGGATCACTTCGCCGGCGCCACCATAGGCTCGCTCTGAGATTTTCCAAAGGCCGCGGCGCGGTCACGGCGCAAATGAGACGCACGCAGGCTGTTGGCGCCACCGCGTGAGATGCCACTTCCGTCCTGGACATCTGTGACGCCGGCGGGCGCAGGTATCGTCTGACCTGTCGCACTGCCACCCTTCATCGGGTCAGATTGACTTCATCGCGCTTGACGTCGTCCGCGCGGCGCGTTGCGTGACGGGCATCATCGATGGCGGAATGTCACCGATGAAGAAGCTGCTCCCGGGACGCTGAAGCCATAACACGTGTAGCGGACGATCTTCGATTGTCGTGGGGCAGGTGGTCTGGCATGGCCATCGCTTGATGGGCCACGTCGGATCGACGGCGTTGCTTCGGTGGTGGTCTGGACGACGCCCCGCAGCCAGGCGACCTGCCCGGGTCGCCGTTCGGTCTCCACCCGAGACCGGCGCCGGCCGTCCGTCGGCCATGCGTAGTGGCCGCCTGCATTTCCCAAGGACGAACGCAGGAAGACTGAACCACCGCGCGTCGGTCGGCGGTCGCTCTTGCGTGCGCCGCCGGCACCCTGCCGGGATCCGCGTCATGTCCAACGCTGCCGAACACGCCCTTCCCCTCGTCCTGATCACAGGCGGGGCCGGATTCATCGGCTCCCACCTCGCCGACGAACTACTCGCCAGCGGCTACCGCGTCCGCGCCCTGGACAATCTCTCGGAGCAGGTCCACGGCCCCCATGCGACCCGGCCGGAGTACCTCGACCCGCGCGTCGAGCTCCACGTCGGCGACTGCCGCGACCGGGCGGCGGTGGACAAGGCGCTGGAGGGCGTCTCGCACGTGTTCCACTTTGCCGCCGCGGTCGGAGTCGGGCAGAGCATGTACGAAGTCCGGCACTACACCGAGACGAACAACGTCTCGACGGCAGTGCTGCAGGAGGCGTTGATCGACCGGCCGGTGAGGAAGCTGGTGGTGGCGTCCTCGATGAGCATCTACGGCGAGGGCCTTTACCACGAGGCCGACGGGAAGCCGGTCGCCGACGCCGCACGTTTGGCGGACGACCTCAGGCGCGGTCAGTGGGAGCCGACCGATGGCCAGGGCCGCCCGCTGCTTGCGATCGCGACGCCCGAGACCAAGTGCCCGGACCTGGCCAGCGTCTACGCCCTCGGCAAGTTCGACCAGGAACGCATGTGCATGATCCTCGGCAAGGCATACGGCATCCCAACGACGGCGGTGCGGTTCTTCAACGTCTACGGCACGCGGCAGGCGCTGAGCAACCCGTACACCGGCGTGCTGGCGATCTTCGCGAGCCGGCTGATGAACGACGCCCCGCCGCTGGTGTACGAAGACGGCCTGCAGCAGCGTGACTTCGTGGCGGTTGCCGACATCGCCCGCGGCTGCCGGCTGGCGCTGGAGAACGGCGCGGCCAACGGGCGGGTGTTCAACCTCGGCAGCGGTGAGCCGCGCACCGTGCTCGACGTGGCGGCTTCGCTGGCCCACGTCATGGGCAAGGAGCACCTCGCGCCGCGCGTCACCGGCAAGTACCGCGTCGGCGACATTCGGCATTGCTTCGCCGACATCACCGCCGCCCGCGAGGTCCTGGGCTACGAGCCGCGCGTGCGCTTCGAGGATGGCCTCGAAGAGCTGACCGACTGGCTGGCGACGCAGGAGGCGACCGACGCCGTGGACGCCGCCAATGCCGAGCTTGCCAGACGCGGCCTGACTGTCTGAGCCGCTTTGCCGACCCCATTGCCCGGAGTGATTCATGCCACAGCAACCGATCGTCGGCATCCTGGAGTGGTTCCATTTCGGTGACCGCGAGCACGTCGAACGCACGCTCGATGCGCTGGACTCGCTGGGTGTGCGTCACCTGCGAACCGGAGTCAGCTGGGCCGACTGGCAACGGAGTGACGGGCGGAGCTGGTACGAGTGGCTGTTGCCGACCGTGGCCGAGCGGTTCGATCTGCTGCCCTGCTTCAACTACACGCCGCCGTCGCTGGGGGTGGCGCAGGCGACGAACGCCCCGCCAGAGCGCCTGGAGGATTACGCCGACTTCGTCACCTACATGATCGAACTGTTCGGCGATCACTTCGAGTGGGTGGAGCTCTGGAACGAGCCTGACAACTACCGCGAGTGGAACGCCGCGTTCGACCCGTACCACGAGAAATTCGCCTACATGGTCGGCAACGCCGGGAAATGGGCGCGCAGGATGGGGAAGAAGACCCTCCTCGGCGGCCTTGCCCATGGCGACCCCAACTTCCTCTCACTTCTTTGCGACCACGGCGCCCTGCAGGAGTTTGACGCCGTTGGCGTGCATGGTTTCCCCTTCAGCTTCGAGTTCTACTGGGAGGGCTGGACCAAGCGTATCGAACGCCTGCGAGAACGGCTTACCTACTGCGGCTCCGACGCCGAGATCTGGATCACCGAGACCGGCTACAGCACCTGGCGCCACGACGAGCAGCCACAACTGGCCCACTTCGTCGACGCCCTCGACGCCCCCTCGGAGCGCGTCTACTGGTACTCCCTGATGGATCTCGATCCCGACCGCGCCACCGTCGACGGGTTCCACAGCGACGAGCGGGAGTACCACTTCGGCATTCACAAGCCGGGCGGACACGAGAAGCTGCTCGGCCGGCTCTGGCGCGAGCACGGACTGGAGTCCCTGACCCGGTGGCACCAGATTACGCAGCGTCGCACCACCGGCCGCGAGAAGAAGCGCGACACCGTCATCGGCGGGGCCGGCTTCGTCGGCGTCAACGTCGCCGACGCCCTGCTCGCCGAGGGGCGGCCCGTCACCGTCTACGATAACCTCTCCCGCCCCGGCGTGGAGCGCAACCTGCAATGGCTGCTGGACCGCCACCCCGATGTCCGCTTCGTCTGCGGGGACGTGCTCGACGAGCATCTGCTGCGGCAGACGGTGAAGCAGGCCTCGTCGATCTACCACTTCGCCGCCCAGGTCGCCGTCACAACGGCGCTGGACGATCCTGGACACGACTTCGAGGTCAACGCCCGGGGGACGTTCAACGTGCTGGAGGCAAGCCGTCGCGCCGGCGGCGTGCCGGTCGTCTTCACGTCCACCAACAAGGTGTATGGGGGGCTCGACGACATCGACGTAATGCTCGACGGCGACCGGTACGCACCGGAGGACTCGGACTACGCCGT
The DNA here is from genome assembly GCA_023417885.1 of Planctomycetota bacterium. Taxonomy (GTDB): domain Bacteria; phylum Planctomycetota; class Phycisphaerae; order Tepidisphaerales; family Tepidisphaeraceae; genus JAEZED01. Next base: position 27,992 of record JAEZED010000109.1, on the reverse strand, counting down.
CTATGGGGTCAGCGAGCAACGCAACCTGGACTTCCACAGCCCCTACGGCTGTTCGAAAGGCACCGCCGATCAATACGTCCTGGACCACGCCCGCACCATGGGTGTGCCGGGCGTGGTGCTGCGGATGAGTTGCATCTACGGCCCGCACCAGTGCGGAACCGAGGACCAGGGATGGGTCGCCCACTTCAGCCGCGCCGCCCTCGGCGGTGAGACCATCGCCCTCTACGGCGACGGCTGCCAGGTGCGCGACATCCTGTACGTCGCCGACCTTGTCAAAGCGATGCGACTGGCGATGAACAACATCCACCGGCTCAGCGGCACCCCTTTCAACATCGGCGGAGGTCCCGCCAACGCCGTCTCACTCAGGCAGGTGCTGCGGCAACTCGAGAACGTCGTCGGACATCGCATCGAAACCCGCTTCGGCGAGTGGCGATGCGGCGACCAGCGGTGGTACGTCAGCGACCACCGTCGCTTCACCCGCGCCACCGGCTGGGCACCCACAGTGACCCCCGCCGTGGGGCTGAAGAAGCTGGTGGAGTGGCAGAAGGCGAACATGCCGGCCCGTGCTACGGTGGTGACCCGATGAAAGCCGCACAGGTCATCGAGCCGGGTAGGATCGAAGTCGTGGACGTCCCGATGCCCGAACCGGGCGAAGGGGAAGTTCGCGTCAGGCTCCTCGGCTGCGGCGTGTGCGCGAGCAACGTGCCGCCGTTCGAGGGACGCGAGTGGTTCACGTATCCCATGTTGCCCGGTGCTTTGGGACACGAGACCTGGGGCGAGACCGACACGGGCGAACGGGTCACCTCGCTCGCCACCGACGCCTACGCCGAGTACGTCACGGTTCCGGCGGACAAGGTGGTGAAGCTGCCCCAAGATTTGTCGGCCACTCCATTCCCCGGCGAACCTCTGGCATGTGCGATGAACATCCACGACCGCACGGGGCACAGGCGCGGTGACGTGGTTCTGGTGCTCGGAATCGGCTTTCTCGGCGCGCTGCTCACCCAGCTCTACACCGCCGACGGCGCGACCGTGCTTGCGTGCAGCCGCCGGCCCGAGTCGCTCGATTTCGCCACCGCCGCCGACAAGCGGGTGATGGACGACCACTGGCAGATCGTCGAGTGGGTGAAGTCGCACACGGGCGGCTGCGGGGCCGATGTCGTGGTGGAATGCACGGGTAAGCAGTGGCCGCTGGATCTGGCCGCCGACAGCGTGCGCGAGATGGGTCGGCTCATCATCGCCGGCTATCACCAGGACGGCCTGCGCAACGTCAACATGCAGACGTGGAACTGGAAGGGACTGGACGTGGTGAATGCCCATGAGCGTGAGCCGCACCGGTACACCGACGGCATCAGGCGCGCCGTCGCCGCGGTGTCGGAGGGTCGGATGGACCACCGCCCGCTCCTGACACACCGTTACCCGCTGGAGGCATTGGGCCAGGCACTGCGTGACACCGCCCAACGCCCTGCCGGATTCATGAAGGGATGGATCGCGTTTTGAGCATGAGATTGCTCATGACGGCCGACTGTGTCGGTGGCGTGTGGACGTACGCAATGACGCTCTGCCGCGCCCTGCGCGAGCGGCGCGTCGACGTGACACTGGCTGTCACCGGCGGCGAGATTTCCCAAGAGCAGCGCGCCGAGGCCGAAGCGGTCGCCGACCTGCGGCACAAGCCGTTCAAGTGCGAGTGGATGCAGCCACCGCTGGCGGACGTCGCAGCCGCCGGGGAATGGCTGGAGCAGCTTGCGGCGGAGACATCGCCGGACGTGATCCATCTGAACGACTTCGCCCACGGCAGCCGCGGTTTCGGAGGTGTTCGCAAGGTCGTGGTGGCGCATTCGGATGTCGTGAGCTGGTTCGCGCATGTGCGGCACGCCGAGCCGGACGCCACGTGGGACGCGTACCGACATGCCGTCGCGACAGGCCTGGCGGGCGCGGATGCGGTGGTGGCCCTGACCGGCCATGGGGCCGACGATCTCGCGTGCCGTTACGCCTACGCAGGCCGACTGGAGGTGATCGCCAACGCGGTCGAGCCGGACGAGTTCATATCCAGCGGCAGGGAACCCTTCATCCTCGCGGCAGGCCGACTTTGGGATGAGGCCAAGGGGCTGGCGGCATTGGCTGACGCCGCCTCGGGCTGCAAGTGGCCGGTCATGCTCGCGGGCGACGCCGGTCATCCGGATGGCGGGACTGCTAGTTATCGCAATGTCGAACTGCTCGGGCCGTTGCCGCATGACGAGTTGCGGAAGCTCATGCGGCGCGCCGGCTTGTTCGTGGCCGTTCCGCATTACGAGCCGTTCGGCCTGAGCATCGCCGAGGCCGCCGCGGCAGACTGCCCGCTGCTGCTGTCGGACATTCCCACCCTGCGCGAACTGTGGGATGGCGCGGCGAGCTTCGTGGAGTTGCGCGGGCAACCGCCTGCTCCGTCGCAACGACTGGGAGAAGCGATCAACGCCCTGATCGATGACGACGAAGCAAGACGTCGGGGAAGCGAGGCGGCGGTGCGACGCGCATCGGTCTTCTCGCCCGAGCGCCAGGCGGAAGCGTACCTCGCCCTTTACCACGACCTCATGAATCGAAACCCTCCCGTCCGGCCCACCGCCGACATCGCCGCGGCTGCCGCGCCCGCGTAGCGGGATGACTGGCGAGGTTGTTACAACAGCGCACCGCATCCTGCTCACGCCCCGCATGAACTTCGTCTTCTTCATCCACTCCGTCGCCAGCGACTGGAATCACGGCAACGCCCACTTCGTGCGCGGCGTGCTGAGCGACCTGCTGCAACGCGGGCACGATGTGACCGTCTTCGAGCAACAGGACAACTGGTCCCGCTGGTATCTCGAACAGGACCATGGCAAGGATGCCTCCTCGGCCTACCTCGACGCCTATCCGCAACTCGCCGGCGTAGCGCACGACTACACGCTGCCGCCGGGAACGAACGAGAGATTCCCGACGGCCGCCCACGTCGACGAAGTGGCGGCGGCGTTGGATCTGGACGTGATGTTGCGAGAAGCGGACGTGGTGATTGTGCACGAGTGGACCGCGCCGTCGCTGGTCGCGGCCATCGGTCGTCACCACGAGACCCACGACCATTACCGCCTGCTGTTTCACGACACCCACCACCGCGTCGTGAGCGAGCCGAAAGCGATGGCCGCCTTCGACCTATCGGGCTACGACGGAGTGCTGGCATTCGGGGACGTGTTGCGCGAGGCATACCGCCGGCGCAAGACCGTCCCGCACGCCTGGACGTGGCACGAGGCGGCCGACACGAACCTCTTCAAACCGCTCCACAGCGAGATGTCGCGAGACCTGGTCTGGATCGGCAACTGGGGCGACGGCGAGCGCACCGCGCAGCTTCACGAGTTCCTGCTCGGCCCGGTGAAGGCGCTCGGGCTGAGCGCGCGGGTGCACGGCGTGCGCTATCCCGACGATGCGAAGAACGCCCTTGCTGATGCCGGCATGGAGTTCGCCGGCTACCTTCCGAACCATCGCGCCCCGCAGGCGTTCGCCGAGGCGCGCGTGACGGTACACGTGCCGCGGCAGTTCTACGTCACTCACCTGCCGGGCATCCCCACGGTCCGCCCGTTCGAAGCCCTCGCCTGCAGTATCCCGCTGGTTTGCTCGCCGTGGTATGACAGCGAAGGACTCTTCACCGCCGGCAGGGATTATCTCATGGCCGCCGATGGTGCGGAGATGCGTGTGCAACTGAAGCGTGTCCTGGAGGAGCCGGGGCTGCGGGAGGATCTGATCGGCCACGGCCTGGAGACGATCCGCACCCGCCACACCTGCCGTCATCGCGTGGATGAACTGCTGACCTACCTGGACCAACTGCCCGGCTGATGCCCGTCAAACCGCTCCATCTCGCGTTCTTCGGTTCGTCGCTGGTCAGTTCCTACTGGAATGGTGCGGCGACGTACTACCGCGGGCTGATCAAGTACATGCACGCGCGCGGGCACCGGATCACGTTCTACGAGCCGGACGCGTTCGAACGGCAGCAGAACCGGGACATGCCCGACCCGCCCTGGGCACGGTCGGTGGTGTACGCCAATGACGCCGACGCGATGCGGCGGGCGCTGCGGCAGGCCCGCGAGGCGGACATTCTCATCAAGTGCAGCGGCGTTGGCGTGTTCGATACGGAGCTGGAAGCGGAACTGCCCGACGTGGCGAAGGCCGCCGGAAGGAAGGCGATCTTCTGGGATGTCGACGCCCCCGCCACGCTGGAGCGCTGCCGCGACGACGCTGCCGATTCGTTCCACCAGAGCGTCAAGCGATACGACCTGATCCTCACCTACGGCGGCGGCCCCCCGGTGGTTGACGGCTATCGCCAACTCACCGACGCCGCCTGCGTTCCGATCTACAACGCGCTCGACCCGGACACGCACCACCCCGTGCCGTGCGATGGTCGGTTTGCGTCGGACCTGAACCTGCTGGCGAACCGGCTGCCGGACCGCGAAGCGCGGATCGAGCAGTTCTTCCTGGAGGCCGCGGCAAGGCTTCCGCACAAGTCGTTCCTGCTCGGCGGCAGCGGCTGGCACGACAAGGCGATGGCGCCGAACGTCTCGCCGATCGGCCACGTCGGGACATGCGATCACAACGCCTTCAACTGCTCCCCCAGGGCGGTGCTGAACGTGAACCGCGAGAGCATGGCCCGGTTCGGCTACTCGCCGGCGACGCGCGTGTTCGAAGCCGCCGGCGCCGCGGCCTGCCTGATCTCCGACCGCTGGGCGGGCATGGAACAGTTCCTCGAGCCGGACAAGGAGGTGCTGCTCGCCGACGACGGGTCCGGCGTCGCCGACCATCTTGCGGACCTTGATCCGGATCGTGCAAAGGCCATCGGCGAGGCGGCGCTGAAGCGCGTGCTGGCAGAGCACACCTACGCCCATCGTGCCGGGCAACTCGACCAGACTCTGTCGGAAGTGGGGCTGGTGTGAAACTGACGGTCATCGGCCTGACGATCACGAGCAGTTGGGGCAACGGCCACGCGACGACGTACCGTGCGCTGCTGCGCGAGTTCGCGGCGCGCGGGCACTCCGTGACGTTCCTCGAACACGACAAGCCGTGGTATGCGAGCCACCGCGATCTTCCCAACCCGCCATATGCGCGCACGTTGCTGTACGAAAGCGTCGATCAGTTGAAGCAGCGGCACGCCGCGGACGTCGCCGAGGCGGACGCGGTGATCGTCGGCAGTTACGTGCCGCAGGGAGTGGAGGTCGGCGACTGGGCGTTGCGCACCGCAAGGGGCCCGGTCGGCTTCTACGACATCGACACGCCGGTGACGCTCGCGAAGCTGCGGCGCGGGGACCACGAGTACCTCACGCCGGAGCTGATCGCCCGCTATGCCGTCTACCTGAGCTTCTCGGCGGGGCCGATGCTTGAGCGGCTGGAGAAGGATTACCGCTCCCCCGCCGCCCGGGCGCTGCATTGCTCGATGGACCCGACGCTGTATTACCCAGAGCAGCGTACGTTGACCCGCGACCTGGGCTACCTGGGCACCTACAGCGACGACCGCCAGCCGACGCTGGAAAAGCTGTTGATCGAGCCAGCACGACAGTGGCCGACTGGCCGCTTCGTCGTCGCCGGGCCGCAATACCCGGAAACCATCGCCTGGCCGGCGAACGTGGAGCGGATCGAGCATTGCCCGCCGGCGGAGCACCGGGCGTTCTACACCGACTGCCGCTGGACGCTGAACGTGACGCGGGCGGACATGATCGAGGCCGGCTGGTCGCCGAGTGTGCGCCTGTTCGAGGCCGCGGCGTGTGGCGTGCCCATTCTCTCCGATGCGTGGAACGGGCTGGGAGACTACTTTGCGCCCGGCACGGAGATCATGACGGCCCGGACGCCGGCCGAGGCGCTGGCGATCGTGCGGGACATGCCCGAATCGCAGCGGCATGCCCTGGCCGAGGCGGCGCGGTGCAAGGTGCTGGCCCATCACACCGCCGCACACCGTGCCGCGGAACTGGAGCACTATCTCGACGATCTGATCTGACCGACCTGGCATGACCGACCTGCAACGGCGCATCGACGAGCTGGGCCCGTGGTTTCACAATCTCCACCTGCCCGATGGCCATGGTGGCGTCGTCATGACGCGGCCGGACAGTCCGTTCGGCGACTTTCCGAAGTTCAAGTGGGACGCCCTCGCCCCGCACCTGCCGTCCGACCTGACGGGCAGGCGCATCCTCGACGTCGGCTGCAACGCTGGGTTCTACACGATCGAACTCGCGCGTCGCGGCGGGCATGTCGTCGGCCTGGATTTGAACGACCACTACCTCCGGCAAGCGCGCTTCGCCGTTGAACTGTGCGGCGTGGCCGACCGGGTGACGTTTCACAACCGGCAGGTCTACGACCTGGCCCGCACCGACTGGCGCTTCGACCTGATCCTGTTCATGGGCGTCTTCTACCACCTGCGATATCCGCTGCTGGGGCTGGACGCGGTGCGGAGCACGCTCAACGACGGCGGGACGCTGGTGTTCCAGACGCTGACGCTGCCGAGCGATGCCGAACCTGTGACCACGAAGGATGCGGACTTCAACGACCGTGACCGGCTGCGGGCCGAGGGTTGGCCGAAGATGGCGTTCTTCGAGCATGGCTTCACCGGCGACCCGACCAACTGGTGGGCGGCCGACCCGAACTGCTGCGAGGCCCTGCTGCGGAGTTGCGGCTTGCGCGTCACGGGCCGGCCCATGCACGAAACCTACCTCGCCACTCCCGACCCCACGCTCTACACCGGCGTGCCGCACCTGCGGGAGGCGGAATTCCGCGCGGCGATTGGCCTCGACTGAGGTCGCCCGCCGCACGCGGCCTGCAGGACGCTCAAACCCCCACGGACCGGATGGACCGAGCCGTGCCACCATCGACCGTGACGCTGTCCCAGTTGCCCAGGGCATCGAGGGTCCAGTCCTGTGAGCGGCTGGTGCTGCATTGCAGGTGCTCGCATTTGGACGGACGGCGGAGGCACAGGCCGAAGATCTAGCCGATGGCTATTCACGCATTCCCGATTTATGCATACAGATGCTGGACGCAAGAATATGTCATCATGAGATGATTGTTCACCGTAAACGGCCATACACTCTACCCGCGCGGCTCAGTTGTCGCGCTCGGATTTCACTCTATTGTTGAAGCCTAGCCGGCTAAACCTGAAATCGGTGCCAGCAATGTTTATCGTGAACGGGCCGAGCGCACTCCCGTCAAAGGAGTGCACGCTGCCCATCAGGATCTGCGCACGCGAGGTTGTTATTTCTGCATCTCCGTCTGCAAAGAGCGCGATCTTGCTTGGCAATTCTCCGTCGTCGATCAAGTTGCGACTCTTGAGTTCTTGAGCAAGCTCAGAACTGTTTGTGATAACAAAGTTTGACTCGGGTCGCTCGTCGCACCCAATCACCAAGACAAGGAACATGAGGAAAGAAACGCGCGTCATACTAGAACAATCCTCCGAGGTCCGAACGCTTCTCGGATCAGCCTCGCACCCGCATCGGCAGCCAAAGCGTTAGAGACGCACGCCACCGGGCGAAGCTCGTCAGTCGATCGAGCTTGTCGTAGCCGCCGCCGTCGTGGTAAAGCTCGCTCTTACTGGAGTCGAGCAGGTTCTCCTCGTAGAGGCGGTTGCCGTTGCGGTCGTGGCCGTACTGGTAGCGGTCGAGATCCACCCACGATGACGACGAGTCCACCCACCGCTGGTCGGCGATGCGGCCGAAGCGGTCGAGGCCGATGTACTGGTCACCAGCGTCGCCCGTTGTTCCGCTCTCGCTGTAGTAGACGAGGTCCACTTCCGCCTCAGGATGCCCGCCGCCAACCAAGGTGGCAAGCCCTAGGTATTCATAGGCCTCGAAGTAGGTCGGCGGCGTCGGCGGGAAGGTCATCTGGTTGCCTTCCTCGCCGATGCTGCTCAGGCGGCTGATCGTGGCGTCCAGCCCGCTGTCGTAGAAGTAGGTGAGCGTGCGGTCGCCGCCCATCTGCGGAGGTCCGCCGTCGCTCTTCGGGTAGACGATCCCCGTCAGCCGGCTGCCTTGGGTGCTGGTGCCGTAGGTGTAGCTGACGTAGGGCGTGCCGGGGGTGCTGAAGTTACCCTCGGCGACCACAGCGCCGCTGTGCGCCTGGTACTCCCTGGCCAGTTGCCCGAGCCCGTTGTACGTGCGGCGGACCTGGTTCAGCACGTTGCTGCCGCCATCCAGGCTCGTCAGTTCGTAGACGCGGCCCGCGTCGTCATAGCTTGTCGTTAGCTCCCGCACCGTGCCGTCCACGCCCGCGCCGAGCGTCGCCACCGAGTCAGTCGTCATCCGACCGAGCAGATCGTGGGTGTACTCATGCTCAGTGCCGTTTCGGTCAGCCCAGCTCGTACGCTGGCCGGCACGGTTGCTCGCGTAGGTCTCGGTGTCCTCGACACCACCACCCACATCCGGATAGGTGGTGCTGATCAGCAAGTTGTTGCTGTTGATCGCGTCGCCGCGGCTCGTCCGAGACTGGTAGTCGTAGGTGGTGGTCTGATCCGACTGCCCGGAGGGGAGGTCGGCCGTCATGCTCAGGATCTGGTTGTTCCCGTTGAATGTCCAGCGGGTGATGCGGTCGTCACTGTCGGACGGCGTGCCATCGACATATGCCTCGATGAGGGTGATCCGGCGCCCCAGCGCGTCGTGCTCGTATCGCGTCTCGATACCGCGCGGGTCCACCGTCGAGAACACCCAGCCCGCAAAGCGATTGGCCCCGCCGAGCCGTCGCCTGGTCAACGGCGGGCCAGGCAGCCGGAAGGAATGCCGCATATCACAATCCTCAATCGGAGTCGGCCTTCCCGGCCTCCTTAATGCCCGCTTCTTCCAGAACCTTTCGATTCCGTGCGGCCAACGCCTGATCCGCTTCTTGTTCCGTAGTAAATCCCCCTTCTCGTATCTCTCCGGCGATCGCACGGGCGTTCTCGGCGAGCCGCATAAATGTCCGTGGTGCAACCGCTTCTGGGCCCCTGCGTACCGCGTGACGGAAGTCAAGCATCCACTGACCATCGATCTTGCAAAGCATCGTCGGTTCGCCTCCTTCAAGCGTTCCAACGGCGGTATCCCCGTCTACGGTGAACCTCATCGCCTTGATCTGAGCATGAGTCGGAATGGTCAGATAGGCATGATCGAGCATCTTTCCGTATCTCTCGTGTGAGGCACCGTATAACTCGACCAAAGCCGCCATCATCTCGGCAAACGCTGCGGCCTCTTCACTGCCGCCCGTATAGACCAGCTCACTGAACGCAGACGAATCACCTTGACGCATCGCCGTTGCCATCGCCGCCAGGGCGCTTCTAGGTGCGTCTGCCGCACTTCCTGACGTCGACTGGCTCACGTCCGCGCCTCCGCCCGCCTGCACATTGTCTGACTGATCGCAACCCAGGAGAAACAGGCCAATAAAAAGCAGCGGCAATATGACATATACATCGCGGTCCGAACTGTAGATCATCACAATCCTCTTTCCCAGCACAATGAAGCTCGGGATCCCTGGAGGCCGATGGACGGCGTGTAACTTATAGCCAAGGAGGGCGGGAGGCTTCTTTGTGCGATTGCCTCCTCTTCTTCCGCCAGTCCTTGATGAAGTAGACGGACAACGCAACCATAACAGGGGTTCCAATGATTATCGCAACAGTTCCCCCTATGAACGCAGTCTGTGGATCAGTGCGCCCGCCCCTGACGACGTTTGGGTAAAGGGCGACGTCGAAGTTGCCCGTGAACGCGCCAGCAATCGCGAGCCCGCGGATGTAGTTGAACCATGCGAACACCAATCCAACCAGTATTGCGATAGCGCTAAACAACTGCGTCATCGCGTGCCTCCGCTTGAGATTCGGCACATCCTGGCTTCGCCCATCAGGATGCCCAGTAGAATCCACCAGACACTGGTCCAATGCCGACCCCCAACTGCGTATCGTCCGTGCTCTTGCCAAGCTCATACTCAAGAAGCCCTGGAACTGTTAGCTCTATTCCGCCCGAAGGTTTCACAAATCCGTCGCTCCCGACTCCACCCCATACAATGCCACCGCCAGCTCCAGCGCCGTTCCCAAGCTCGACCCCGAGGTTAGTGGATCCCAACTGGCTTGTATTGATATTTCGACTGGGCAGAATTTCCACTGATCTCTTCCGGCCTTAGCTTTCGCTCCGCCGATACATAAACTTACGTAGAATCCATCGGGATTCGAATAGATGTCGGGACGCTCCATTCCAGATCCGCCGAAAGAGTCGAATCCGTCAGCGCCACCGTGATCCTCGAGATACTCGTCCCAGAATCGATCGCCTAAGGCAGAAAGGAGACTCTCATTCTGTAATCCAAGGGGATCGATGTTGTTGGTCGGATTGGTCTGTACATACTCGTACGTGCTCAAACCGTCTACGTATCCTTTTGGATCCTGCCGTTCCCACCGGCCGAGGCTCGTGTCGAGGTGGCGGTTGCGGAAGTCGACCAGCCCCGTCGCCAGGTAGTGCCGCCCGCCCTGGTGCCCGTGGACGAAGGCGAAGTCGGAGAGGCCGTCGGTGTCCACCGTCCAGTCGGCGTTTAGGACAGTCCGCTCGCCGTAGGGGTCGTAGACGAACCGCTCCTGCACGATCCCGGCCACGTCCGTCAGGGCCGTGACGTTGAAGTTGGCATCGTGCAGCACGTACAGCCGCTCGCTGCCGCCGCTGTCCTGCGTGTCCCCGTCGCCGTCGGTGTCCGCGTCGCGCAGCACCATCGCGTCGACATACACCGGGCTCCAGACATACTGGACCTCCACATCGCCGCTGGCGGCGTCCCGCTCCTCCAGCACCTGCCACCGCTGCGTGTAGTACCACGCCTTTTCCCCACCACCCTCGTCGACCAGCACCTTACGGTTGAGGGAGTCGTAGGCGTAGCTCACATCCACCACGCTGTCGGCGTCCACGTCCACTGCCACCAGACGGCCCCAGGCGTCGTAGGCCAGGGTCTGCCCCGTCTCGTCGGTGAGCATCTCGCCGTTGGGCGAGTAGGTGGGGCTGCTGGCCCCGCTCACGCCGGTGAGGCGGTTCTGGTCGTCGTGCGTGCGCGTCTGGGTGGTGCTGGTCTCGTCGGTGACGCTGTCCCAGTTGCCCAGGGCGTCGAGGTTCCAGTCCTGGGAGCGCGAGGCAGAGCCGGTCAGGCCGTCCTTCGTGCCGTTGAGCGTGCCGCGGCTGAAGCTCGTCAGGCGATCGAGCTTGTCGTAGCCACCGCCATCGTGGTAAAGCTCGGACTTGCTGGGGTCGAGCAGGTTCTCCTCGTAGAGGCGGTTGCCGTTGCGGTCGTGGCCGTACTGGAAGCGGTCGAGGTCGACCCACGTGCTGGAGCTGTCCACCCAGCGCTGGTCGGCGATGCGGCCGAAGCGGTCGAGGCCGGTGTACGGGTCGCCGGCCTCGCCCGTGGTTCCGCTCTCGCTGTAGTAGACGAGGTCCACGTCCGCCTCAGGATGCCTTCTGGCGACCACGGTGGCAAGGCCCAGCGGTGCGGCAGCAGGCGTCACGATTCGGACCGCACGCCAAACTCTCGGCTTCGAGACGGAAGAGGCGCCGCCCTCGGCGGAGACGGCCGTTATGGGCGGGAAAACGACGACGCCGGGGGCGGGTGCCACCGGCGTCGGGTGCTTACAGGGCGGCCACTTCAGGTTCGTGGTGCTCTGGGCAAGATCAGCCGCGACCGATGAATCAGCCCCCGGCGTGCCGATGTTTGCCCAAGTGGCCACCCGCACCAGATCACGCCCACCTGCAAGAGCCCGCGGCGCCCGCCGCGATCCCTCGTCTGGCCGGCTAGACCCATTCGCCGCGCGGCGCGACCGATACGCCCCGGTTCTCGAAGTCCTCGGCCTGGCCGACACCTTCGCCGCCATGCCGCGAAGGTTCCAGGAGCTCGTCTGGCAGCGGAAGCTGCCCGACCCGATCGTCAAGTTCGACGACTCGGCCCCGAAGTCTGCCCGGGAGAGGCGGACGCTCGCGCGCGAGATCGAGCGGAACCTCCATGACGCGACATTCGAGGCGGACGGCCGCACGCTGCTCGTCCGTGACCACCACACGATCGTCTTCTCCTTGATGTTGGTGGCCCGTGGCACCCAGCTCGATGGCACACTGCCAGAGTCGGTCGAGGCGTTCATCCGCCTGGCGGGCGAGCGGGCTTCGGCGTTTTACGAGGCTCAGCAGGGGCCCGTGTCCCGCGCACTGCACCAGGCCGTAATGGCACCGATCGCAGCCCACAGCCGTCATGACGTGCGGCTCTACACCGCCGAGTTCACGGCTGAACTCACGGACCGGAAGAAACACCAGCCAACGGTGCTCCTCCGCACTCACGCCCCGGAGGTTCGTCGGGTGACCCTGGACGGCGCCGAGCGCCGGATCTACCGCATTACCCGCTCGCTTGCTGGGGACGGGCCGGAATGGCTCAGTGCGCCCGCGTACGCGCTTCCTCGCAAGGGGGAGCCCCGACCGCCGAGGAGCGCGCCGCCCCTGCCGGTATATGTGCAGTCACACGCGCTCCACCAGCTCCGCCGACGCCTCAACTATGCGCCGGCAGCCCCCTACTTGGAGGCGTGGCTGGCTGATTCGTTCGACGAGCCGGTGGGGGTCAAGCGGCAGGCCGGTGGCGACTGGCTCGTCCCGTACTCACTCAAGGAGCGGCGGCTGGGGTATCTGATCGTTACGCCGCTGCCGGAGATGCTCGTCGTCCGCACGTTCCTGTTCCTCACGATGGAGGCCACGCCCGAGGCCGACGCGCTGCGACGCGAGCTCAAGCTCTCTCGCCGCGATGTGGAGTGGCTCGGGCTTGCCGATCTGGCGGCGTTTACCCAAACCGACCTGCGCGACGATCCGGAGCTGCACAAGCTCTTCCGCCGTTGCGGGTGCGGCCACCTGTTCAAGCTCGACGAGATCGACTGCGCCCCAGCCGCCTCCCATCCACTGGCGGCGGAGGTCAGGCGCTATCTCCGCCTGGCCGCATAGGCATACGCGGTCGGACGCGTGAGGGCGCTGGAGAGGCCGTGTGAGCGGCCATTCGGAAGACGGTTCCCCTGAGGGCGCGAAATCAATCGGATTGCTAACCCAATCACGTCCGGTACCGGAGAGTCAGAGAGTTCCGGGCTTAAAACGGCCCGTTGGAGCGAGGTGACCCGGTCACATCAGCGCTCTCTGCGCACGACCGAGAGCGCCGCCCCTGCGCGAAACACGAGAAATCCCGGGAAAAACGACGACGCCGGGGAGCCAACGCACGAGGGTTGGCTCAACCAAGAGGCCCGCACTATTGCATCGATCAATGGTTCAGACCCTGCAAACGGGTCCGTAGCAGAGGTCAAGTCGCCATCAGCCGCCACTCTCAAGAGCCTTGAAGCGAAGAAGTTCGGCACGTTCGCGTGCAGTTGCGGCGGTTGCTGTCCGTAGCCCTGCATGGCCATTCGACCCGTCGCTTCGTCAGACAACGTACGTCCGATCGAATTGATTCACGACCGGCGTCGTCACCGGCAGCCACGCCTCGCGGTAGGGCGTGAAGTAGCCGTGGAACGAGGCGCTCTTAAGCGTGGGGCCTGCCTCCCGGGCCTCGACCCAGACCAGACCTTCCACGTCTTCAATCGCGAACACGTCCCGCACCGCATACCCGCGCTTCGCCGCCGGCTCGGGCTGTGCGTACGCGCAACGCTGGTGTTCGTAATACTCCTCGTACGTTTGCCAGGCGTCGCCTTTTCTGACGGGCTGCAAGTCGTACGTCCACGTGTCGCCGAACGCCTCGTGCATCCACGCGGCGATCTCCGCGTCGGTCACCGCACGCGACAGCTCTAGTGCCTGCCGCATGTGCTCGCGCGTGAGACGGTAGACAGGGTTCCACTGCGCGAGCTGGTTCAAGACTGTCTCGACCGCCGGATGGCCGCGCGTGTTGGCATTTAGACGCGCTTCGACCTCGCGGAACAGCGCCGAGTCATGATCGAGCGGCCGGTGGTGATCGGGCCGCCTCCGGTGGATGTCGAACTGCCGCAGATCCATCTCCTCCGCATGCCGGCGAAGCAGATGGCAAATGTGCGAGATCTGCCCGTGGTCGAGGGCGATCGTGTCACCGGTGTTCCTGAGGAACCGCCCCTCGATGTGGAATGTTCCCTGTTGAAAGCGCGGCTCCGGCCCGTATGGCTGCGTGAACGTCGTCACGTACCACCCGCCCGGCAGGTAGTCCGCCGGATCAAAGAGGAAGCGGCCATCGAACGTGAAGGTCCTCATCGCGACAATTGGACAATCGTACGTGAACCCGCCGCGTTGCGGCAGCAGGCATGGGATACCTCCTAAAGGCCCCCTGATCCGAACCGGAGTGTTTACTGGATGGGGGTTGTAAACGAGAGAGTCAGAGAGTTTGAAGCCCCTCTCACCGGCGTGCGGTCGTAAACGTCACGGTTCGGACCGCACTCGGGACTCTCGGCCTCAAAGCGGAGGGCGCCGCCCCGGCCGTCAACTCAACTGCCATCGCAGTTGCTGGTTTACTCAGGCTCCCGAACTAAGCGCACAGCCGCTAAAGGTGGGGAATCGCTGTTGCCGCCTTCACCGAGGGGCGGCTGGTGTATTCGGGTCCAGACGCGGCCATCGCGCCAGTTGTTAGTGCGCAACCAACGACCGAACGGGGTGCTACGGCCAAGTCGGTGGTAGCCTCCGCGGATCACCCGAGGCGACTCCAGGTCTTCCATATGCGCCGCCTCATCGTCGGCCTGCTCCGGCGTCGGGTTCGGCACGTAGATGTTGACGCACCACTCGCCATGCGCGTCGCCCATCAGCCCGAACACGCCGTCGGGGGTCGCACCGTCCGGGGAATCACCGACCGCGTACTGCGGCCAAGGTCGACCATCCCATTCTTTTCCCTGCCACCGTGCCCCGCGGACAACCTGTGCGTCGGCTTTCGGATCATCTTTTCCCCAGGGCCACATCCGCCCCTCCTCGCCGCGGGTCGCGAACTCCCACTCCGCTTCCGTCGGCAGCCTGTACGTCTCCCCCGTCCGCTCCGAAAGCCACTCGCAGTACTTGGCGGCACCCAGCCATGTAACCCGGTTCGCTGGTGCCTGTGCCGCGTTCGCTCGGGGCACAAATTGACCCTCAACCTTTTCTATGGATGACCACTTCGGGTACCCAGCTTGGTCTGGGTCGAGCTTGTAGTACAGGTCGGTGTCGTGTGCATCATGGCCTGCCACGGCGTTCAGAAACTTACAGAACGCTTCAGCCGTCACGACTGTTTTCGCCATGTGGAACCGATCCACCTCAACTCGCAGCGGAGTCTCATCCGGGAAGTAATCGTGATCCTGCGGGTCTAGCTGTCCATGGCCCATGACTACCTCCCCCGGCCCTAGCACCACGAACTCCGGGAGCATCGGCTCGTCCTTTTGAATGCCGTCCTGCTCCTGAAGCTGCCCCAAAATGGCAGCCGCAGCGAGTGCCAGAACTAGTGTGAGCGTCGTCATGCGACTCCGTCGTGCAGGTGGTTGCTACGGCCCCCAACCGTCGGGCATCGTCTCGCCGGCGATGTTACCCGGAGTCGGCCAAGGTCCCGGGTTGGTCGGGTGAGCCCAAAGCTGCTGGGGCTCGTGCAAAGAAAAGATGGGCGTCAAGACGTGTCATCCCGAGGGCAAGGGCGGCGTTGTGGCGAAGACGTCCCGCCCGGGCTTGACAAGCCAGGGAGTTTCAGTCCCGCCCCCCGATCCAAACCAGAGTGTTTACTGGATGGGCGTTGTGAACGAGAGAGTCTGAGAGTTTGAGGCCCCTCTCACGGGGTCGCGGTCGCAAACGTCACGGTTCGGACCGCACCCCGGACTCTCGGGTTCAAATCGTAGAGCGCCGCCTCGGGCAGAAACGGGCGTTACGGGCGGGAAAACGACGACGCCGGAGGCGGATGCCTCCGGCGTCGGGTGCTTACTGGGCGGCAACTTCAGGTTCGTGGCCTCTGGAAAGCTCCCCGAACACAACCCTCTTCATAACGTTGGCTGCCCGCACCGCGAGGCTTATGTAAGCCCTGCGAACTGCGCGGGCGCGAGCGCCGCCGGGAATTTGATCGCTGGCCCGCGCAACGCGCCGGAACACAACACGCTGCGGCGCGCCGCCGCGGACCAAGTGGAAACGCAGGCTGCCAACTGACGCTGAGGGAGGGCCTCGTCTCGCTCGCCCTGAACCCGGCCAACCGGCACGACTCGCTGCTGATTCACGGTCTGCTCGCAGGGG
Organism: Planctomycetota bacterium; assembly: GCA_023417885.1. Taxonomy (GTDB): domain Bacteria; phylum Planctomycetota; class Phycisphaerae; order Tepidisphaerales; family Tepidisphaeraceae; genus JAEZED01. The sequence continues at coordinate 11,826 of JAEZED010000109.1, read as the reverse complement.
TAGTGATCGAGCCGCTCAACCAGCACACGCATTAGCAGAACCTGTGCCTAACAAGGCCTCCGTCGGCAGGAGCGGCCACGCTATGGCGTTGCTGTTCAGCTATACGCCGCACATCCGTTTCATCGGCAAAGAAGAACTGGATGAACAAGGCAATATGAAACAGTCGGCGCGTCGATGGGGGGGGGGTTCGGGTGCTGCCGCTCCCACCGCCCGGGGCTCGTGTGGAGCTGGCGGTTGCGGAAGTCGACCAGCCCCGCCGCCAGGTCGTGCCGCCCGCCCTGGTGGCCGTGGACGAAGGCGAAGTCGGAGAGGCCGTCGGTGTCCACCGTCCAATCGGCGTTGAGCACCGTCCGTTCGCCGTACGGATCGTACAGGAACCGCTCCTGCACGATCCCGGCCACGTCCGTCAGGGCGGTGACGTTGAAATTGGCGTCGTGCAGCACGTACAGCCGCTCACCGCCGCCCGCGTCCTGCGTGTCCCCATCGGCGTCGGTGTCCTCGTCGCGCAGCACCATCGCGTCCACGTACACCGGGCTCCAGACCGTCTGGACCTCGACATCGCCGCTGGAAGCGTCCCGCTCCTCCAGCACCTGGCACTACTGGGTGTAGCATCTTGTTGCGTCGCCATCCGTTCACTTAATCCGCCTGCGAACATACTCTGTCATCAGCGCGTTGAAATCCTTTATGTATTCAAGGGCGCGATCATCCTCCTCTGGATTGATAGGACCGCTTTCCTGAAAAAGCGGGCGGACAGGTAAAGTTAAAACATCGTCCCCATCTTCAATCTGAGGCCTATAACCCACCCCTGGGACAAAGAAGTTAAACTCGGTAGTCGCGTAGAAGAACGGCGGCTCCCTCAGCCGTGTAAACGCTGCGAAATCCTTTGACGCCGACCTATTTGCGGCATCGCTAAGATCCTGTGCAAAAATTTCGTGCATTAGTGGCGGATCATTTGTATTTTTGCAGCAGCCTGCTGCCGACAAAATGGCGGCCAATGCGATCATCGCGGTAAGCTTGTCACTCGCCTTCATCTGTAGCCCTCCCTGCGATTCATCCCAATTTGCTCACACGCCCTCTCTTCAACTTCCAGCGCCTGCCGCTCGCCTTCAGGTCCGCCAGGAATCCCTAGAACTCCGTGAGCGCATTCATGAACAACTGCACGGTAAACCGAGGGCACAACTCGCTTTCTTGTGCCGAATAGTGTTCCGTCGTCTAGGTCTCTTACCGTGATCATGTTGTGCTCCCGGCGGTGCTCGAGAGTTGGGTTAATTTCTATTCTTCGTCGAGATCCGTGTCCTTTGTTATCTTTGTCCGGTCCGACGACTACCTCAGGTCGCTGGCCCTTGCCCGCCTCCTCCAAGATTTTCCTTCCTTCTTCGGTCTCGTCTAGTGCTTCGAGACTCTTTACGACCGCAGCGGCTTCCTTCCCAGTCACCGTTCCCAAGCCCTTCACATCAAAGGGACCCACGGGATACGACTTGTTCTTCTCGTAGGGATTTGGCTCATCATCCGGCGCCTCGTCGAACGGCTCTGGTTCTACGCCGCCATCTTCAAGTTGTGGACGCGTGGTCGGCCGAGTGCTTGGCCGCGTCGTCGGTTGCGTGGTCGGTGACGTTGCAGAGAATCCATTGGCGTCGACATAGTTGAGCGGAGCAGACGTGTATGCCACAAATAGGTTCGCCCCATCCACATACCCCGCCGGATCCTGCCGCTCCCAGCGACCGAGGCTCGTGTCGAGGTGGCGGTTGCGGAAGTCGACCAGGCCCGTCGCCAGGTCGTGCCGCCCGCCTTGGTGGCCGTGGACGAAGGTGAAGTCGGAAAGGCCGTCGGTGTCGACCGTCCAGTCGGCATTCAGGACAGTTCGCTCGCCGTACGGGTCGTACAGGAACCGCTCCTGCACAATCCCGGCCACGTCCGTCAGGGCTGTGACGTTGAAGTTGGCGTCGTGCAGCACGTAGAGGCGCTCGCTGCCGCCGGCGTCCTGCGTGTCCCCGTCGGCGTCGGTGTCGCGGTCTCGCAGCACCATCGCATCGACGTAGACCGGGCTCCAGACGTACTGGACCTCCACGTCACCGCTGACAGCATCCCGCTCCTCCAGCACCTGCCACTCTTGCGTGTAGTACCACGCCTTCTCCCCGTTGCCTTCATCGACCAGCACCTTGCGGTTGAGGGCGTCGTAGGCGTAGGCCACGTCCACAACGCTGTCGGCGTCCACGTCCACCGCCATCAGCCGGCCCCAGGCGTCGTAGGCCAGCACCTGCCCCGTCTCGTCGGAGAGCATCTCGCCGTTGGGGCTGTAGGTCGGGCTACTGGCCCCGCTCACGCTTGAGATGCGGTTCTGGTCGTCGTGCGTGCGGGTCTGGAGCGTGCCGAAGCCGCCAGTTTCATTGGCGACACTCGACCAGTTGCCCAAGGCATCTAAGGTCCAGTACTGGCCGCGGTCGGCCGTACCCGTCAGGTCGTCCTTGTTCGCGTTGAGCGTGCCACGCTCGAACGTCGTCAGGCGGTCAAGCTTGTCATAGCCACTGCCGTCGTGGTAAAGCTCGCTGAGGCTGCTCTCCAGCAGGTTCTCCTCGTACAGCCGGTTGCCGTTGCGGTCGTGGCCGTATTGGTAGCGATCCACGTCCACCCATGAGGAGGACGAATCTACCCACCGCTGGTCGGCGATGCGGCCGAAGCGGTCGAGGCCGACGTACTGATCCCCGGCGTCGCCCGTTGTCCCAGTCTCGCTGTAGTAGACAAGGTCCACGTCCGCCTCAGGATGCCTTCTGGCGACCACGGTGGCAAGCCCCAGGTAGTCGTAAACCTCGAAGTAGGTCGGCGGCTCCGGCGGGAAGGTCATCAGGTCGCCTTCCTGGCCGATGCTGCTGAGGCGGCTGATCGTGGCGTCCAGCCCGCTGTCGTAGAAGTAGGTCAGCTGGCGGTCGCCGCCTAAGGGCCCGCCGTCGCGCTTGGGGTAGACGATCCCGGTCAGCCGGCTGCCCTGGGCGCTGGTGCCCCAGGTGTAGCCGACGTAGAGCGTGCTCGAATCGACCGCCCCGTCGTGCTCCTGGAACTCGCGGCTCACCTGGCCCAGCCCGTTGTACGTGCGGCGGATCTGGTTCACGACGCTGCTGCCGCCATCGAGGCTCGTCAGCTCGTAGACCCGGCCCGCGTCGTCGTAGCTGACCGTGATCTCCTGCACGGCGCCGTCCACGCCGCTGCCGAGGGCGGTCACCAGGTCGCTGGTCACGCGGCCGAGCACGTCGAGGCTGTACTCGTGCTCGGTGCCGTTGCGGTCGGTCCAGCTGATCCGCTGTCCGGCGCGGTTGCTCGTGTAGCTCTCGGTTCGTTCAACGCTCCCGCCGACGTCCGGGTAGGTGGTGCTGATCAGCAGGTCGTTGCGGTTGATCGCATCGCCGCGGCTCGTCCGGGCCTGGTGGTCGTAGGTGGTGGTCTGATCCGACTGCCCGCTCGGCAGATCGGCCGTCATGGAGAGGACGTTGCCGTTGCCGTCGTGCGTCCATCGGGTGGTGCGGTCGTCGCCGTCACTGGGCGTGCCGTCCACGTACGCCTCGATGAGCGTGATCCGCCGGCCCAGCGCGTCGTGCTCGAACCGGGTCTCGATCCCTCTCGGGTCCACCGTCGAGAACACCCAGCCCGCGTCGCTGTAGGTCGTGCTGTCGATGAGCACCGTGTCGCTGCGGCCCGGCACGGTCGAGGGCCTGCTGTAACTGCTCCCGCCGTTGGTGCCGACGAAGACGCTGTCGGTCAGCCGGTTGGCGTTGTCGAAGTAGAAGGCCTCGTAGCTGACGCGGGCCCTGGGGCCCGTCGTGGCGTCGCCCAGCGCCCCGGTGCCGGTGGCGTCGTGGTGGCGAAGCTTGGTCGTGCTGAAGATGGGGTTGCTGGCGCCGTCGTAGGCGTGGGCATACTCCTCGAGGACCACGTCGCCCGTCACGTCGTCGGCGTGGGACCAGTTGTTCGAGGCGCCGGGGTTCGGATCGCCGCCGCCGTCGGTGAGGCTGGTCCGGGTCAGGCGGTTGGCCCCGTCGAACGCGCGCTTGGTGACCAGCCCGCCGGGGGCCTTCTCCTTGATCACGTTGCCGCGCCGGTCGCGCCAGTAGTTGGTGATGAGCCCGCTGCTGACCGCGCCCGTGCTCGGGTTGACGCTGTAGGTGCGCGCCTGGTAGACGCGCCCCTCGTCGTCGAGGCTGGTTCCGGCCTGGTGAGTGCGCTTGGGGCCGCCACTGACGTTGGCCGGATCCTTCGGTGCTCCGTCCTGGTAGGCCCAGGCGGTCGGGTTCGTGTCGGCCCCGAACCGCTCGGTCTGCGTCACGCGGTCGAGGTTGTCGTAGGTGTAGTAGAAGTGTTCCAGGGCAGTGGCGTTGCTCCCGCTGATCGAGACGCCGCCGCGGATCAGCACCAGGCGGTTGCGGAAGTCGTGGTCGTAGAGCGTGATCCGGTCGTTGGCGCTGTTGGCATCGACCGGGCGCGTCTCCCTGGTGATGAGCGAGTTGCCCACGCCGCCGTGGTCGTACTCGTACTCGACCACCGGGAGCATGTCCGCCCCCGTGGTGTTGTCGGGCGACCAGAATCCGCTGGTGGGCGTGTCGTCGGTGCCGATCCACTGGCTGGTCACGCGGCGCAGGCCATCGCGGACGTAGCGGGTGATCGTGCCGGTGGGGTCTTCGATCCGCCGGACATCCCCCAGGTCGTCGTAGGCGAAGGCGGTGCGGTAGTAGTGGGTGCCCTCGGTGCCCAGCGAGGCCAGGGTCGTGTAGGAGAGGCCGGACAGGTCGAAGTACTCGTCGGAGGCGACCTTCTGCCACGCGGCGTTGTAATGCTCGCGCGAGAGCGACTCGACGCTGGAGATCGATTCCGTTCCGGTCGGCCTGCCGCCGCTCACGGCCGGGGCGGCGCTCATCCTGAGCGTCTCCGTGTACCCGCCGGCGCGGTCGTGGCGCCGGACGATCGTCGGGCCGGTCGGGCCGCCGCTGCCACCATTGAGGCTGGCGTCCCAGCCGACGTAGACCCGCACCTCCTGATCGGCGTCGTCGTAGATCGTGTACGTGGCCTTGCCTTCGGGATCGGTCGCCTCCACCGTGCGGCCCAGGGCATCGAACCCGAACGTGCTGCTCAGGTGCAGACCGCCCGTGCCCGGGGTGCTCCAGCCGCTGGGCAGGTGGCTGAAGTCGCCCGTCTGCGTCGTGTCGACGTCGACGATCTGCTTGGCCACGCCGCCCGTCGTCACGTCATAGTCGCTGTAGGCGAGGAAGCCATCGGCGTCCTTGAACCAGATCGGCCGGCCGTAGACGTCGAAGAAGGTGACCTCGCTGCTGGCGCTGTTGGGGCCGTTCTGCGAGGTGGCGACCGTCGGCCGCGTCACCGTCGTGCTCTCGACGGCGAACGTGCCGCTGTGGTAGGTGTTGATGAAGCTGGTCGTCTGCGGGTCGCTGCCGCCGACGCTGGCGACGCGGTACTCGGTCTGCTTCGAGTTGTAGACGATGTCCTCGCCGCCGACCGTCTGCAGGCGGTACTCGTACTCGATCCGCTTCTGGCCGTTGCCCAGCTCGCCGTTGTGGTACGACCAGAACTCCGTCCACCCCTCGACCAGACCGTCGTCGCCGATCGTGGCGCCGTTCGCCGCCGCACCGCCGGCGGTCGCAAAGCCAAGCGTCTCCACCAGGCCCTCATCGTCCCGGATGTAGGTTCGGTTGTCGCCGGTGAACGGGTCCGACACGAGACCCACCAGGTCCGCCAGCGACTCGTCATACCCGCTGACGGCTGTCGGATGCGCGATGAAGACTGTCTGGCCCGCCGCGTTCACCTCCGTGAAGGTGACCCACGCGTCGCTTGAGTCGTGCGGCCGCTCCACGTCCAGGATCGTCTGCCCCAGCGCGTTGGTGAACACCTCGCGCCGCGTCCCGTCGGGGCGGATCTCGACCGTCTTCAGTAGTAGTGCGTGCCAATCGTGCTGCCAGCCGCGTCCTTCACCGTCACGGTCTTCAGGTCCCCGTCGTCCCCGTGCGTGTCGGCGTTGACGTAGTAGGCGTAGTGCGCCGTTCGCACCATCTGCCACGGACCCATCGACGTCGCCTGCCGGCGCCACTTGACGCTCTCCAGCAACCCGTCATTGGCGCCGCCGGCGACGTACGTGTAGACCCAGCTCTCGGTGGTCCCGCTGGCGGCGTCGGTTCGCCGCACCTCGGCGATGCGGCCGCTGCCGTCGCGGCTGATCACCTGGGTCAGGTTGCCGTAGGGATCGCGGTACTCCAGGAACGATCCCTTCTCCGCCGCCGAGAGCGAGGCATCGAAGTCGTTGAAGACCCACTTGCCCCCCATCGTGTCGGTCACGGTGAACGTGCCTGCCCCACCCCCACCCGCATCTTCGACCAGCGTCTGCTTGTTGTAGTTGCGCGGGATGTAGTCGCCGGTGCCACTGTCCTTGTCGAAGTAGGCGATGCTGTCGGCGCCGGTCACCACCAGCAGTGTGTCCGTGCTCCCGTCGACCATCCGGAGGTGCGGGGCCTGGCTGACCACCCAGCCGTTGCCGTTGGGCATGTCGCCAGCGCTGCCCCGATCCACCGTCGACGTGCCGCCCCACTGGCGCGTGTGGCCCCACGGGGTGCCAAAGCCGTTGCTCAGGAGGTCCGTGGCCTCGTGGCGCACGCGGCCGTCGTAGAACCGCATCCCGTTGACCGCGGTGCCACTGGTCGCGGGCGGGGCAAAGCCAGGCCCGTCGGCGCCACTCGTGTCGTCGCGCGCATCCGCCTGATCTTCCAAGGGGACGAGGCGGACCCAGTCCAGATCCATCACGAAGGAACTCGTAGCGTCGTGGCTCAGGGCCTCCACGCGCATCACCTGGGAGCCGGCCGAGAGGGTCACGTCCGCCGTGACCAGTCCATAGTCCTGCCAGCCGCCGGTGTCGGGCACGCCCAGCGTGCCCGTCAGGTTGCTGCCGTTGAAGGTGATCTTGAACGTGCCACCGGTGCCGTCGCTGGCCAAGCGTGCCTCCAGGCGGTAGTCGCCCGCCTCGGCCACGTCGATCGTGTACTCGAGCCAGTCACCTGCACCCTCGAAGGAGGCCTTGAACCCACCGCCCGAAGCCCCGTCGACCGTGCCGAGCACCACGTCCTCGCCGAGGCGGTAGACGCTCGACGGGGTGCTGGAGGCGACGCTGTACGCCACCCCGTGGCCACCGCGATCAAAATCCTCGGCCTGCACCACCGTCACGCCGCTCCGACCCACGTCCAGGGAGTCGCGGCCATACGTGCCCTGGCCTGAACCGCTCGCGGTCGTCACGGCAAGGGCATTGCTCCACGCCGAGCTGCCCCCGCCGTCGTTGGCCCGCACGCGGTAGTGGTACTCGGTGCCAGACGACAGGCCCGTGTCCTGCAATGCCACCACGTTCGAGGAGGGCGAGGCGATCGTGGCCCACGTGCCGCCCGGCCCGGTACGCCGCTGCACGGTGAAGCTCGTCTCCGCGGTGGCGTTGTCCCGCCAGATCAGGTCGACGCTCGTCGCCGAGCCCGCCTCGCCCTGAAGTGCATCAGGCGCACCCAGTGAAGACGACAGCAGCCGTCGCTGCTCAAGGGCCTCGAAGACCGGCCGGGTCGCACGCGCCAGCACGTCCCGATCCCCGCGCTTGCCCGACGGATCCCCCGGCGCCGCCGGCTCGGCCGACTCGGTCCGACCCCGACCGGCGCGCAACGGCCGACCGTCACAGCAGGCGTGATCCACCATCGTCCGTCCTCCCGAACTCGCGTCGGGGCGGACAGCGGTGCCCGTTCAAGAACTACCCGGGGCCAGAGACCGCTCTCCGCGCAAGCATGACGCGCGACCTTTCGCCGCCGCCGCCCGCACCAAGCGCGGGCCGTGTCGACCGGCGATGGTGCGGGGTATAAGCCAATCGCCGCGGCATGTCCAGCACTAAGTTGACCTCGCAATGTGAAGTTTTATCGAAGTGACCCTGAGGGAGTTCGCAGGATGCGGCGTGCTATTCGGGCCCGCCCGGTCCGCCTGGTCCGCCGCCGCTGGCACCCGATAGGCCGGTTTGTCCGGACTCGGGAGTCGATCCGCTGGCGGATGAGCCGCCGTGACTGCTGGAGGCGCCCGAGAAGCTCGACCCGCTGGACTTGCTCGCGCTGCTGCTTCCCGAACCGCTGGAGCTGGCGCTGGAGCTCACGGCCGTGTCGCTGCCGCTTTGCGGGAAGGACAGCCCGCTGGAGTCGTTGTGCGTCCAGGCGCCGTCGGCGAGGTAGGTGTTGGTGCCGGGAACGTGTAGCCGCCGTCCGTACATGGCACCCGGCATCCACTCGCGTCGCCTTCGCCAGCGGGGGCGCAACATCGGTCAAACTTATTGGCCATCCGGAATACCCAGAGACAGTGCGTAGAGCGATTTCGCAGTGGCAATCGTGAGTCAACAACGCCGCGACGACATAGGACTTGGCCGCTCTACTTTGTGAACGTCCTCGTCACCGGTCGCCGACATCCTCCCGGTCTTGCACAGTGATGTTGACGTCGCCAGTCGCTTCCACGCCGGCATAACTCCACTGTGACCAAGTAGCCGTAATCGTCTCTGCTGAAAAACTCAACGAAATGCTTAACTTCGAATCCTCAATATCCGGGTCCAAGTCCAACACGATCTTTCCGGGCCGGAATGAATTCCCCACGAATCGGTGTGCCGCAACGTTCGGACCAGACGGCTCCAGATATGCCCAAGTCCCATAGACCTTGCCCTTATCGACAACTGTGGGAACCAGATGAATGGTAGCTGGCTCATGCCTTCCGACCAATTGAAGCACGTACTCTCCTTTTGCAAATGAGTTCACGACAGAACCTGTGTCCTGAGACTTGATCGGCGCATCGCATCCGAGGCACGAAGAGAGGGCGATCAGCATTAGGTACCTAAAATGTCCGTTGCCCATAGCCTGCTCCTAGCTCCTTCCGCAATCTATTCTCATGCTTCGTTACCGGATCGCGAGGCGTGTATCTGTCGGGATGACCCACGGGCGGGTGCTTTGTGCCGGCAAAAGCGTGAATGCATAGCTCATGCGCTAGAATGATGCGCTGATCACCCGTGACGGAACCGGGGGGTACGCCTGGCGGACGGGTCCCACCGGCACCCCCCGGGTAAACACCGGGTACTGGTCTGTCAATGCCATCGAGGTAGACATCCTCACAGCCTGGTAGTGTGCCCGCAATATGCCCGGGTCCAGCCGGGCGAGTGGGCAGAGCAGGTGGGAAATTGTTCTTATAAAGTGTAAATGTTCGGCCATCCTCAATGGCATTGCAGATGCAAGCGCATAATTGGGGCGTTGTCCCATCGAGATAGCTGCCTGGAATAATAACGCCGGGTGCCCCTGTTCCTGCCGAAACGCATTGGGGATCGCAGCTCTTGCCTCCAACGCGAACTACGATCCCGCCCCCGCCCACCCCGAATGTGACCGAGGGGCAAAGTGACTGGAGTATGCCAAGAAAGAAGGCGCCGTCACTGCTTGGATCATCTATTTTGATGGTGAGCCCAAGGGCATCAGTGTATCGCAGCGGGGACTCCAGGCGGTTGGTGTACTGCGAACCGCCATCGATGTATTCCAAGGGATCCTGCCGCGTCCACCGTCCGAGGCTCGTATCGAGGAACCTGTTGCGGAAGTCCACCAACCCAACCGCCAGATCGTGCCGGCCGCCTTGGTGGCCGTGGACGAAGGCGAAGTCGGAGAGGCCGTCGGTATCGACAGTCCAGTCGGCGTTGAGCACCGTTCGCTCGCCGTAGGGGTCGTAGACGTAGCGTTCGACCACCTCCCACGTGCTGCCATCGAGGCCGATGATGCTGGTCACGTTGAAGGTGGCATCGTGGGTGACGTAGAGGCGTTCCTCCAGCCCAGCGGTGTTCGGGCCGGTGTCCCGGTCCCGCAGCACCATCGCGTCGATGTAGACGGGGCTCCAGACGTACTGCCCCTCGACGGCTCCCGTCGAGTCGTCGCGCTCTTCCAACACCTGCCACTGGTTGGAGTAGTAGAGGCCGGTGTCGTAGTGCGCGATGCGGCGAGTGAGCGCGTCATAGGCATAGGCGCTGATCACGGCGCTGCCGTCGTTGACCTCCACAAGCCGGCCCCACGCGTCGTAGACGAGGTAGTTGCCCGTCTCATCCCGCGTCATCTCGCCGTTGGCCGAGTGCTCGGGCGTGGTGGCCCCGCTCACGCCAGTGATGCGGTTCTGGCTGTCGTGCGTGCGGGTCTGCGTCGTGCTCGTCTCGTCCGTAACGCTGTCCCAGTTGCCCAGCGCATCCAGCGACCACTCCTGGCTGCGGCTGGCGCTGCCGGTCAGGCCGTCCTTCGTGCCGTTGAGCGTGCCGCGGCTGAACTCGCCCAGCCGGTTCAGGGCGTCGTAGCCGCCGCCGGCGTGGTAGAGCTCGCTTTTGCCGGTGTCGAGCAGGTTCTCCTCGTAGAGGCGGTTGCCGTTGCGGTCGTGGCCGTAGGCGAAGCGGTCGAGGTTGACCCACTGCCACTCCTCGACCTCGCCGACGATAACGTTCCGCATGCCGCCCCAGCGCTGATCAATGATCCGGCCGAAGCGGTCGAGGCCCGTGTACTGGTCGCCGGCATCGCCGTTCGATTCACCGGATTGCTTGACGTAGGTCAGGGCGTGTTCCGCCTCGGGGCGTTCGCGCACCACGGTCGTCGAGAGCCCCAGGTAGCTGTAGGTTTCCACGTCCGTCGCATCCCACGTCAGCTTGCTGAGGCGGCTGATGGTGCTGTCGAGGCCGGAGATGTAGGCATACACCAGTACCCGCCCGTCCGGGTAGGTCATGCCCGTCAGCCTGGAGTGATTGGCACCCGAGGCCATCTCGCTGTAGGCGTACTGCACCGAGGGGGTAAAGGCATCCACGACCCCGTCGTGCTCTTGGAACTCCTCGGTGAGTTGCCCGAGCCCGTTGTAGAGCCGCTCGATCTGGTTCAGGACCGCGCCGCTCCCGTCCTTGCTGGTCAGCAGATGGATGCGGCCGGCGTCGTCGTAGCCGGTCGTCAGCTCGCGCACCGTACCGTCCACACCGGAGCCGAGGGCCGTGACCAGATCGCTGGTGACGCGACCGAGCAGGTCGTGTTCGTACTCGTGGGCCGTGCCGTTACGGTCGCGCCACTCAGTGCGCTGGCCGGCCCGGTTGAGCTCGAACTCCTCGGTGTTGGCGATCCCAATGCCCACGGAGGGATAGCTCGTCACCACCAAGGCGTTGTTGGCGTTGAAATCATCCCCCCGGCTCGTGCGGGCGTTGTAGTTGTAGCTCGTGGTTTGGTCGCTCTGCCCCGACGGCAGGTCGGCCGTCATGGTCAGGATCTGGCTGCTCCCATTGAACTTCCAACGGGTGATGCGGTCGTCGGCGTCGGAGGGAGTGCCGTCGACGTATGCCTCGATGAGCGTGATCCGCCGGCCCAATTCGTCGTGCTCGTACCGCGACTCGATGCCGCGCGGGTCAGTCGTGGAGAAGATGCGGCCCGCGTCGCTGTAGGTCGTGCTGTCGATGAGCACCGTGTCGCTCCGGGAGGGAACGTTGGAGGGCCGGACGTAGGCGCTTCCGCCGTTGGTGCCCACGTTGACGCTGTCGGTCAGGCGGTTGGCGTTGTCGTAGTAGAAGGCTTCTTAGCTGTCGCGGGCCTTGGGGCCCGTGGTGGGATCGCCCAGCGCCCCCGTGCCCGTTGCATCGTGGAAGCGGAGCTTCGTCGTGCTGAAGATGAGGTTGTTCGCGCCGTCGAAGGCGTTGGCGTACTCCTCGAGCACGGTGTCGCCGGTCACGTCGTCGGCGTGGGACCAGTTGTTCGAGGCGCCGGGGTTCGGATCGCCGCCGCCGTC
>JAEZED010000027.1 GCA_023417885.1 Planctomycetota bacterium | reverse complement strand
GAGCTCGGGTCAGACACGGCGTCGGTGACCCCGGTATACGAGCCTTCGCCACCGGTGACGACCGAGATCTTCACCATCGTCATCAACGGCTCGGACCTCCAGAATCCTGACGCCGCGGAGGATCATGTCGACGTCTTCGGCCATGCCAACGGTTTCGGCGACGCGCTGACGGTGGAGACCGCCGGCGTCACCATCTTCGACCTCTCCGACGATAACGACGCCCCGGTCGAGCCCAACAGTGCCCGCTCCCGCATGATGCGGGTCTCCCGCATCAGCGGCTACGAGGTCTACACCACCAACGTCGCCGACGACCTGCTCGTCGACTCCCGCGACGACGATGACGAGATCAACGTCCTGTCCATCACCGGCCCGACCGCCGTCACCGGCAACGCAGGGGATGACGCCGTCACCGTCCGGGCGCACCTGCTCGACGACTATTTTGCCGAGCTGGATGTCTTCGACGAGCATGGCACCAACACGCTGCTCGTCGATCTGCGCCTCAGCGGCGGCGAGGACGCGGTCGTCGAGACGCTCGTCACCGACGACCGGATCTCCAGCATCGTCGTCCCCGACGCCGGAGACCCGGAGACGCTTCTCCCCGGCGTCAACTACACCCCCAACTCGGTCAGCGGCGGACTCACCGTCTCCGGAAGCGAGTCCCGCGACACCCTCAATGTCGCCTCCACGCTGCCCGGCATCACGACGCGCGTCGACGCCAACGGAGATGACGACGACATCAACATCTCGTCGGTCTTCGTGCTCCCCGGCGGCCACCTCCTCGACATTCGCGGCCATGTCCGCGTGAACGGCGGCGGGGGATCTAACGTCCTGACGCTCGCCGATGTCCTCGCAACCGGCGGGAACCAGGATGTGCTGGTGCAGGGCGGCGCGATCACCGGCTTCGCCGGCCCGGCCGATGACACGCCTGTCACGTTCGGCGCCACCGGCGGAGAGATTCGCGTGCAGCTCTGGGGCTCCGATGCACAGGCCCTGGGCGAGACCTACACGATCCTGTCCCCGAATGCGCCCGTGGTGGTCGAGGACAACGCCGGCGACTCCGACACCCACGTTCACCGCACCGACCATCCCGTCACGGTTTCCGGCGGGGCCGGAAGCGACCGGGTGATCGTCGGAGGGCAGGACGAGTCGCTTCAGCAGATCAACGCCCAGGTCTTCATCTCCGGGGGCAGCGGCGTGGATGACGCATTCGTGCTCGACCGGCTCGCCCCCGGCGGAAACTACGCGCTGATCGGCGCGCTCCTCGTGCGCGACGAGGCGGAGATCGCTTTCGACGACACGCTCGACACCCTCGCGCTGGAGGCAACGGAACAGCTCGATCTCATCACCGTCTTCTCGCTGCCCGTTGGCACACTGCTCTACTTCGACCAGAACGGCGGGGACGACACGCTCCTGGGCCCCAACACCGACAACACGTGGCGCATCACCGGCAACAACGCCGGCCTGCTCAATGACCAGCTCACCTTCGTCTCCAGCCAGACACTCGCCGGCAACTCCCAGGCCGACACCTTCCTCGTGACGGCCGGCGGATCGATCCAGAACGTCTTCGGCGGGGGAGGGGCCGCCATGGACACGCTGGACTACTCGCAGTTCGGCGCGGCCGCGACGATATTCACCGCGACCAACCTGTCGGGCAGCGGCGTCGTCGTCAGCTACGAGGAGCCCACCCCCACCGCCACGAACGTCGGGGGATTTGTCGGCATCCAGCGGCTCGTCGGCGCCCCCAACCGCCGCAACCAGTTGATCGGCTCCCCCGGCGACGACACCTTCGAACTCACCGGCGTCAATAGCGGCTCCCTCACGACGCCCGCGCATGGTCTGGCCGATTTCACCTCCTTCCACAATCTCCATGGGGGCGATGGACTCGACATCTTCCGCGTCCACGAGGCCGGCGTGCTCAACGGCGGCATCGATGGAGGCGGCGGATCGAACCTCATCGACTATTCCCCGTCGACGTCGCCGGTGCTCATCCAGCTTCATCTGCGCCGCGCGAGCCGCGTCTCCGGCCGGATCCTGAATGTCGGCAACGCCGTGGGCGGCGCGGGCGACGACCTGCTCTTCGGCAACGACGACGCCAACGTCCTTGCCGGCGGGCCGGGCAACGATGTCATCGTCGGCCTTGCGGGCAACGACACGCTCTTCGGACAGGTCGGGCGCGACCTCGTCATCGGCGGCGCCGGCAGCGACGGCATTCTCGGCGGCGACGGCGACGACATCCTCATCGGCGGATCGACCGCCCACGACGCCTCGGAGGCGGCGCTTGCAGCGCTGATGGCCGAGTGGTCGCGCCCCGACCTGGACTACGCCGCCCGCGTCGACAACCTGCGCAACGGCGGGGGCCTCAACGGCGATACGCTGCTCAACGCCGCCACGGTTTTCGACGACGGGGAGATGGACGCCCTGGCGGGGGATGACGGCCTCGACTGGTTCTGGAGCGGCGACGAGGACGACATCCTCGACCTGGACCCGCAGGAGGTGGTCAACTGAAGGTCTCTCTTCGTCACTCGGCTCGCCCGGCGACGTTCGCTAGGAGCCGGGGAAGCGGGTCGCTTTGTCGGCCCACGACCTGACGGTCGCGTGGTGTGGGCTCCAGGCGCGCCAGACGGATCCGGCCCATTCCCGCACGAGCCTTTGATGATCCTCCAGATCCGACGCGCCGGCGACGTCGAAAACTGTCATAGTCGCAGCGAAAGAGGGCGGCTCCAGCCACTTGAACTCATCCGCATGGCGCAGGGCGTTTCGCAGCCCGGCGACCAACGCGGCGGCGCCCAGGTCCGCCTCGAGCGACAGGTGCAGCGAGATGAGGTGTACGTCGACGGACTGGATCGCCCGGCGCGACGGACGGCCGGGGTGCTGGGCCGCGTACGTGTCCACCGTGAGGCGGTGGCACTCCGGGTAGTTGAACTCGCCATACTCCCGCGCGAGCACGTCGCCATAGCGGCGCCAGCAGGCGGGTGCCGCCCCGATGTACGGGTGTGTCGGGCCCTCGATGTCCGGCACGCCCGCCCCGCACCCGGGGCACGCGATCGTGCGGGGAGCGGCGGGCATGTCATCGGCGGGATCCATGAAACATTCGGACAATGCCGGCTGACCTGTCCGAAGGAGTCCGGCATGAGGCGGATCTTACAGCAACAGCATCGTGGACGGTCCGTCATCGGGATTCTTGCCACCAACGTACGCCGAGCAGCGATGCGGGAATGAAGAAGTAGATGATCTCGCCAGCGACGCGCAAGAGACCGCCCAGGCTCAGCGAGGCCAGAGCCTGATGATCAGGAGCGAGCCAACTCAAAATCAGGGCCACGAGCGCAGCTTGACCGATGAATATGGCCCCGGCCCCCGCGGCAAGGCCTCCGACACGGATCGGATTCAGATGAGCCAGGGCAGGTGCGAAGCCCGCAAGCACGCTCAGGGTCGGCAGTGATTCGCGCAACAGAATGACGATGACTGCGCCGCCGATTCCGAACGGCCCTTCGGCGACGTGAAAGGCGTCATGGGTCCCGATCGAGGACAGGTTGTACGTCTGACCCAGAAGGCGCCCGACCAGCGGAATGCAGAACGCCAGGAAAACTCCGCCCATCAATCCGGTCGCGAAATCGTGCGATTCGCCCGTCCCGCCAGCCGATGCGGCCTCCAGCCGCGATGAGCCATGGGGTGGGACGGCGAAGGCAAGCCAGCGACCGATCAGGCGCCCCAGGAGGCATCCGACCGCGGCGATAAGGAGCATTTCAACGCCCGAGTCGGGACGCAGTGGCGGCAATCCGGTCCCGCGGACGCAGAGCAGGGCGTCCAGCAGCCGCAGGCCACCCAGTATCGCCCCCAGCCCTAGCGCGACAAACACGGGCCCGCTCGGCCTGCGGCCGCCAGCAGACGCCACGGCGCACACTACTGCGGCGGAGAGGGCGAGCGCGGCATGGGATACCGTTGCCACAACCAGGCCCAGCGTCACCCAGACGGTGACATTGATAACGGCGACAGAGCGATGCTGAATCGGCGTGGCCAACCTCAGCCGTGAGGCCAGACGGGCCCCGCAGTAGAGAATGATGGCGACGAGGACGGCGAACCCGATCGGGCTCCCGGATCGTTCCCCGCCGGCTGCACCGCCCGTTGCCGCACTCCGCGCTTGTGCCAGCCCCAGAGCCCTCAGCACGAGCCGGGGCACATCGCGCTGGCGCAGGCCCGGCATCTGCCCCGTCGGCAGACCGGGTCCGGCAACGATCAGCGGGGTCGACAGGACGTCCGGCTCCGGGCCGGCATGGCTTCCGGCATCTGTCACGCCATGGTCGGAGGTGATGAGAATGCAGGAGTCGGCAGGCATCCTCGCCACCACCTGCCGCAGCGCATCATCGCAGCGACTGACGGCCTCGCGATACTCTCGGGAAACCCCACCATGAAGGTGAGCGGCGGTGTCCGGTTCGCCGAAGTGAAGCACGAGCAGGCGATTCGCGTCATGCTGCATCGCCTGCAAGCCGGCGGCCAGGACTGCCGAGTCATTGCCGCCGAACTCGGACGTGACGTGCGATGAGGCGATCCACTTCCCGTACAGGTCGAGCCAGAGTTGCGGCCCGGCCACGAAGCACTCGCCTCCGGAGTCGGCGACGGCCTCGAAGATGCCGCCCGCTGTCGCCGCGGGCGACCCAAAGTCGAAGACGAAGGATGCCGGGGCGGGAACGTGTCCTGTTGACAGGGAGACGATCCCGGCAATCGTCGAAGGGATCATGCTCTCCACATGGGCCGTGGCGCTGCCACCGTCCGCCGTGAGGCTGCAGAGAAAGGGCATTACGTCGGGATCGGCCGCCATGTCTGTCCGCAGTCCGTCGATCACCACCAGGATGACCCGACTTGCCCGTGGGGCAGGGTCCGGCAGCGCGGTGCGGCGAGAACCGACGTCGCGGTCATCGGCCAGGAGATTGCCATGGCCCTCCAGCAGGATGCCGCCGTTGCCCAGGAACAGGACAAGGAGGAGCAGTGCCGCGACGTTGCCCGCGCCAGCGATGCGATGGGCGGCACGGTTCATGGCGTCCCGGCCCCCTCGGCGAGAGCAGGGGCGGGCGAGGCGGGATAGTCTCGTCCGCGCCAACGGGCGGGGCGGCCGAGCGCCTTACGCAGCAGCGCCTCCCACTGCAGCACAATGAGAAGCGTGATCCCCAAGGGGTGGGCCAGCACGCTCAACCGGGAGTGGCCAAAGCGCCGCGCCATCACGGCGCGCGTGACATAGCTTGCGAGCGTGCCGGCGGCCGAGAGGGCCAGCGTCATTGCCCACAACCAATTCGATCCGGCGGGCCCGCGAACCAGCAGGCACAGCAGCAGGATTGGCGGGACCACCTGCCCGCCGATCAGCAGGACAGTCCATGGCAGGATGGCAGCCGGTGAGGCCATGCCTTCGGTCGCGTTCTTGCTCAATCCGCGCCATGTTTCGGCACTGCCCTTGTACATTCGGCAAGTTGCAAGGTGTGAGGCATCGAACAAGTCGGTGCGGAGGCCCGCGCGGCGGAACGCCCGCGGAAGGGTCAGGCCGTCGTGCAGCGAACGGCGGATCGCCGCATGGCCGCCCGCACGTTCATAAGCAGATCGTCGGGTCAGGAAGAGCTGACCGCACCCCGCGGCGTAGGCCGGATGCGATGACGCCCTCATGCGCCAGATGGGCAGGAAGCCGAGCAGAAGAAAGTGGATCAACGGCAGGAGAAGCTTCTCGAGAAACGAGCCGGTCTCCTGTCGTGGGAATCCGCTGACCAGATCCGCCTTCGACTGCTGCAGAACATTGACCGCCGCGGACACTGCCTCCGGGCTCAACCGCACATCGGCGTCGATGAACATCAGCAGGTCATTCCGGGCACATCCGGACAGCACGAAGCAGGCGTGCTGCTTGCCGCACCAGTCCGGCGGCAGGGGCGGCGCCGACTCAAGGCGCACGCGGGGGTCGCGGTGAGCCAGGGCGGCAACGATCGCCGCCGTCTCATCCCGCGAGTCATCGTCGAGCACCACGACCTCCACCTCCGCCCCCTGCGTGTTGAGAGCAGCCTGGACGCAAGGGCCGATCGCGTCCGCCTCATTGCGAGCCGGAATCAGGATCGACACCCGGGGCGAGGGCGCTGCATCGTCACGAGGCGGAGCACCCGGTCGAAAAAGGGGGAGATTTGCAACGAACATCCCCGCGGGCAGGATCGCCAGCAGGCAAGCCGCTGCTGCCAATGCCAACAGGATCATGGCCCCTCCGGCATGTGAGAGGCGTCGAACCGTTCGCCTGCGAACGCGGCGCGGGTGCGGCGGATGAGGTCATAGATCCGGCTGGTGCCGCTGGCCCCGTCTAGCAGCAAGTGGAAATCGCGTGGGTTGCGGGCGATCACCTCCTCGGACAGAGCATCCATCGTCGACTCCAGCTGATCCGTCAGAAGATCCTGCCAATGGCTCAGGTCCTGGCGCCCTCCGTCGTTGAAGATCGGCTGGCCCCAGCGGAGCAGCACCTCCGGCGTACGCTCATTCCAGAACGAATATTCGATGGCCGCCGGAACGAAGACCGCCCGCCCGACTCGGCGGGCCAGGTGGGCCAGTCCGGGCTTCAGGCAAAGCGGGCGATGGCGCACATCGACGATACTTCCCTGGGGCGTCAGCCAGAGGCAGGCGTCGTCGCGGTCAAGCAGCTCACCGGCGGTTCTCAGGAATTCAGAAGCGCCCCGGTGGTCGTCACCGCCGACACCGAAGAAGCCGAGGCGTCGGAAGAAGGAATACTTCCGCAGCATCGCCGCATCGATCGGGAAGTAGTGGCGGCGTTGGGGCCAGAGTTCACTGGCGATGAAGATCGCCACCATCGGGTCCCACCACGAGGGGTGGTTGGCGAAGACAACCATGGGCACGCCTGGCTCGATGCTCGGCGGCATGCCCGCCTTGCTGATGCGCACGGCATGGAAGTGTTTACGAAGGAACCGTCGAGCATACCAGGCGAACCACCGCCACATCGGTCCCGAGATGGATGGTAGTTCCGCGCGATCGCCTCCCTTGGCAACGGGTTGTGGGGAGGTTGAGGTGAGGCGACGCATCATGCATCCGCTGAGGTCAGGGAGCGAGCCGGGCTGGCCTCGACCAAGCCGTCCTGGTCCAGTGCGTCGGCGGCGATCCATCCGCTCATGAGCACCATCGGCATGCCCGGCCCGGGATGGGCGGCACCGCCGGCCAGGTAGAGGCCCGCCAGATCCTTGCGGCGGTTGGCCGGTTTGAAGGCGCCCATGAACTTGCCATGACTGGCCAGCCCGTAGATCGCTCCATTGAGAACGCGGTAACGGTCGTGGATGTCCTGCGGTGTGAGGACATGCTCGAAGGCGATTCGTTCTTCGATATCCTCCATGCCCGCGGCCTGTTTGAGTTTCTCCAGGATGGTGCGGCGGTACGCAGGCAGCATGGCCTGCCAGTCGTGGCCGGGTCGCAGGTAAGGTGTGTGCACCAGCACGTAAAGCGCTTCGCCCCCGGGCGGAGCGACGGCGGGATCGGTGCCGACAGGCGATGCGACATACGCGGTCGGATCGGGTGCGGGACGGCCCTCTTCGTAGATCGCGTGAAACTCTTCCTGGGGGTCGCGCGAGAAGATGAAGTTGTGGTGGAGCAACTGGGGGTAGCGTTCCTTCAGGCCGAGATAGAGGACGACGCCGGAGCAGGCCGGCTCGTAGCGGCGCTGACGCTCGAATCGCTCGGCTGATTCGCCGCCGGTCAACTCGCGGTACGTCCGCACCGCGTCCATGTTGCTGATGACGGCGTCGAGCGGGACCTGCTGACCATCTGCGAGTGTGACGCCTGTAACGCGCCGGCCATCGTGGTTGATCCGGGTGACCTCGTTGCCGGTCACGATCTGCACACCCAGCTCGCGAGCCAGTGTCGCAAGGGCCCTGGGGACGGAGCCGATCCCCCCCATGGGATACCAGACACCGTCGTTCGTCTGCATGTGCGCGATTCCGCAGAGAACGGCCGGCGATGCGTCCGGGCATGAGCCGACATACTGGGTGAAATGATCGATCATCTGGGCCACGCGCGGATCGCCGATGTACGAACGAACCGTCTGGTAGACCGAGCGGCCCATGCCCATCGCCATCACGTCCCGAAGGGTCGAGAGGTTGAAACTCGACCTCAACTGCATCATGTCGCGGATGCTCCCGATCGACCGCCAGAAGAAGAAGCGGTCGCTGATGTCGTGAAGACGGCGTGAATGAGCGATGAACCGCTCGTACTGGTCTGCGTCCGCGGCCTCGGTTGAGAACTGCGCCAGCGAGGACTTCATCTGATTCACATCCGCGCGCAGATCGAGGGTCGAGCCGTCTGCGAAGAAACATCGCCACTGGGGGTCGAGGGGTACGAGCTCCAGGTAGTCCTCCAGCCGCCGTCCGGCCTCGTCGAAGATCCGCCGCAGCACGCTCGGGAGGGTCAGGATCGTGGGGCCCATGTCGAACCGGAATCCATCACGCTCCAGCACCGCAGCCTTTCCGCCAAGCCATCCATTGGCCTCGAACAAGACGACGGAATAGCCGCGGGCGCCGGCGGTGCATGCGGCCGCCAGACCGGCCAGCCCACCACCCACGATCCCTACGGAGTGTGGTTCGACACTGATCATGAGGGAGCTCCATCTGAGCGGGACCGCCTGAACAAGGCCCTGGCGAGTTGCCCAAGCGCGCCCAGACGCCTGCGCCATGATCGGGCATGCGTGGTGAGCAGGTACGCGTGAAAAAGCTGCGCATCCTCCGACCGGCGCGGCTCCAGGTGGGGTCGGAGTCGGCCGGCGCGCCGGCTGATCGCCTTGATGCGGGTCATCTCCAGCAGGCCCTCCGCACCGCGCGTGACGCCGAAACCGCTTTGCCCGCGCGGAGAGAAAGGAAGGCGCGGATCGGCGTGAGGGACAATCATGTCGTTGATGACCACGACCCCGGCATCGATGCGCCGGGCCAGTTCCCGGGCAGTTGATCCGCCGAAAACTGTGGCTCCCAACGCGTATGGACATTGAGCGTTCCACTCCAGCGCCTGCTCCTCGTCCGCGACCGGCACCAGTGAGAGGATCGGCGCGAACACGTCCGCCTGCAGGAGGGACATCTCCAGCTTCGCGCCGCTCAGAATCAGGGGGCGTACGCACGATCTCGAGCGGTCCACCTCGCCGCAGAGAACCCGGGCTCCCTCTCGCCGGGCCTCGTCCAGATGATCAGATAGAAGACGAATGGTCTCGATGGAAGACGGCACGAAGGGCAGATCCCGTGACACGGCAATCAGCCGTTCCTGAAGCGGGACTTCCAGATCCGATGGAACGAACACGCGCCTGGGAGCAATGCAGGTGCGCCCGCCGTTCAGGCTCAGGCCGAAGACCAGGCTGCGAGCAGTCAAGTCCAGGTCCGCATCCGCGCAGACGAAGACTGCATCGCAACCAGACAACTCCATGACGGCGGGAGTCAGGTGCGGCGACAACTGCCGCAGGACCTGGCGACCCGTTGATGCCGAGCCGGTCAGGATCACCTTATCGACGCCGGCATCGATGGCGGCTTCGGCCGACACCGGATCGGGGTCGAGCAACGTCAGCAGGCCGGGATCGAGGCCGCAGTCCACGAGCATCCGGCGAAGCCGAACAAGCGGTTCGGCACCGCCCGGGGCCGGTTTGAACAGCACGGCGTTGCCCGCCACCAGTGCCTGAAGTACCTGTACCCCGGGGAGAAACAGCGGGTAGTTGCCCGGGCCGATGATCAGCACCAGGCCGACCGGTTCGCGGTGGACTTCGAGGCGGACCGAAGCGAGCCACATTGGGCGGCTCCGCCGTCCCCAGTTCCGCGGCCGAAGGATCTCCGTGGCGTTGCGCTCGAGGAACCGGCAGGCATCCGCCAGAGGGATGACCTCCGCCGTCAGGGAATCCACAGGATCACGCTGGCCCGCCTCGATGCACTCTGCCAGTTGCCGGCCCTCTTCGGCAATCCGGCCCCGCAGGCGACCGACGATTCTCAGCCGCTCGGACAGCTTGACCTGGCTCCAGCGGGACTGTGCAAGACGGGCGGTTCCGACTGCCGCATCGATCGCAGTGAAGCTCTGCGGCCTCGCCGTCGTTTCCGGAACGGACTCTTGGCGTTGCATCAGCATGGAGTCAATGCACCGTGTCCGGGATCGCCGCCGCTCCGGCCGTGATGGGCACCGACGCCGTTTCGCAATGTCTGGCCGCCTCGCCCGTCTGACCCGGCCAGCGGACAGGGACGTTCAGGTCCTGCAGCAGCAATCGTGCGCTGATCCGAGCGGATTCGAAGATGACCGGCAGGCCGCTACCGGGATGGGTTCCGCCGCCTACAAGGTACACGCCGTCGAGATCCTCGAATCGATTGTGGGGCCTTCGGTGCAGCATCTGCCCGAGGTTGTGAGCCAGATTGAACGTGGCGCCGCGATAGATTCCGTATTCGTGCTCCCAGTCACGTGGCGTGACGATGCGCTCGAAGCGGATCCGCTTCTCCACGTCCTTCAGCCCGATCTTCTCCATCTGCCGCAGAAACAGCATTCGGTATCGCGGCGTCTCCCGGCTCCAGTCCACGTCGCCGCACTGATGCGGGACCGGGGCGAGGCAGTAGAGGGTGCTATGACCCTCCGGGGCGAGTGTCGGATCAGTCCGCCCCGGGTTCTGCACGTAGAAGGACGGGTTTCCAGGCGGACACTGCCGCTCTTCAATGTCCCTGAGGTTCTCCCGGTAGTTGTCCGCGAGCCAGATCGTGTGGTGCGCCAGGTCGGGGTAACTGCCCTCGATGCCCAGGTACATCATGAATGTCGAACACGAGAACCGCTTGGTGGCAATCTTCCGGTTGGTCCACCGGCGTCGGAGGCTGTCGGGAACCAGGCGCGTCATCGCATCCGCAAAGTCGCCGTTGACGACAACCGCGTCAGCAACATGCTCGCCGGAGGCGGTTCGGGCGCCGACCGCACGCCGTCCGCTGAACAGCAGGCCTTCGACTGCTTCTCCCAACCGGATCTCCACGCCCATCTCGCGACAGATGCGCGCCATGGACCGCGTGACCGCGCCGCACCCCCCGATCGGATGCCACACGCCGTACTCATACTCCAGGTAACTCAGGATTGTGAAGAGGCTGGGACACTGAAAGGGACTCATGCCCAGGTACTTGCTCTGGAAACTGAACGCCAGGCGGATGCGCTGGTCCTGAAAGAAGCGGCCCAGATCGGCATCCACGCACCGGCCCGGCCGCAGCTTGCTCAGTGCCCGGAGCACCGCGGGCCGAAGCAGATCGAGGGCGCTGTTGAAGGGCGACTCGAGGATGGGCCGGAACCGCTCCAGCTTCTCGCGGTTGTCCTGGAGATAGTGACGGAGCTGCTGGCTGTCATACTCATTCAGCCGGGCCACCTCCCGCTCCATGCGGCTGATGTCGGAGGTGGCAGCCAAGGCTCCGCCCCCCTCGAAGACGAGGCGGTACTGGGGGTCCAGGCGCACGAGTTCCACCTCGTGGCGCAGATTCCTGCCGCAGGCGGCGAAGATCTCCTCCAGTACCCGCGGATACAGGAAGAAGGTGGGGCCCAGGTCGAATCGGAATCGATCATCGCCGATCGTGGTGGTCCGGCCGCCGACACGGTCCTGCCTCTCAAGAACCGTAACCGCACAACCACTCTGCCTGAGCAGCATCGCGGCCGCCAAGCCGCCCGGCCCTGCGCCCACGATCAGAATTCGGGGCGAGGTCACTCGTGAACTTCGTGGCGGCAAACGTCCTCCCACGGCGGCGATCAGCGGCTATGTAAAGTGCCTCATCCTAAAGTGAGGGAAAGCAGCCGCGAACGGCAGGAATTCGCGCCGTCTACAGGTTCCGGGCAAGCCATGCATCCGGCAGATCCGCCACGGACATCTCCGCTGAGTTCATCAGGGCTGCCGCCGCTCGATACCCGCTGCGCACGGCACCCTCCATCGTCGCCGGCCATCCCGTCTGACAGAAATCGCCCGCCAACACGAGGTTGCCCGTCGAGCCGGTGGGCGGCGGGCGCAAGGCGTCGACACCCGGCACCGGAGCGAAGGTGGCGCGTCTCTCCTTCACAACCTTCCCTGCAGCGAGCGGGGTGGTGCGCGTTTCGGGCAGGTACCGCATGAGCTCGCCGCAGACGTCAGCCAGAATCTGTTTCGGCTCGCGGTTCATCCATTCGACCGCGGCGGAAATCACGACGTGCAGGTGCTGCCGGCCAGACGCATCCTGACCGCGGTTGAAGACCCAGTGCAGCGGTGAATCGAGCAGAGCGGCGTGTGGCAGCCGCATTACGGCACGGTCAAACCAGAGATGGACTCCGAGAATGGGGCTGGATCGCAATTCGTGCAGCCGGTCGAATCGCTCATCGGCCTCGCGCAGGCCGGATGGGGCAGCGCGCAGCAGCTGCTCCACCGGCAGCGCGCTCACGTAGGCGTCAGCTTCCATGACTGGCTGGTTGCGGAGCTCGACTCCTGCCAGCCGCGATCGCTCGTAGACGAGCCGACGAACGGAGGTACCCAGGAGCACGCGCCCGCCCCGTTCTTGCAGGATCCGCTCCGCCGGCTCGTACAGCCGCCCCAGCGGCACGGTAGCCACGCCCATCAGGTAGGCGTCACGATGGGCAAGAAAACCTTGACGCAGGACCTGAAGCGCGTACGCGGCGTTCGCTTGCCGCACATCCTGGTTCAGGGCGCTGGTGATGACGGGGTTCCAGAATCGGTCGATCGCCTCCGGCGGTTGTCCATGCACGGCTAACCAATGGACGAACGGCTCGTTCTCCCAGCGACGCCGCTCCGGCGGCGTGCATCTAGCCAGCGCCAGCGCCGCCCGGCTCAGATCTCGCTTGGCTTGCCAGGAGAGAGACCTGAATCGCGCGATCGACACGCCCAGATGCAGTGGAGCCGGAAGACGGCTCCGGCGGAGAATGTCGTGATGTCCCTGGCCGTCCAGGAAGTGCAGCGCCTCGTGCCATTCGATCATGTGCGACACACCCAACCGACGGTACAGGTCGATCAGGTGCGTGCAGCACCCGAGCAGGACGTGCTGACAGTTGTCCAGCAGTTCATCCGACTGCGGATCGATGTGACTCCCTGCCCGGCCGCCCAGGCGACGTCGTGCCTCGATCAGCACCACGTGCCATCCCGCCTCCGCCAGGCGCAGCGCGGCCGCGATGCCGGCAAGCCCTCCGCCCAGCACGAGCACCTTCCTGCCCGGACGACGGAAAGCCTGTTTCGTCATGCCGGTGACCTGAGGAGTGCCTGCGCTGCAATCCACAGCTTGATTCCACGTCCCAGCCGCAGCCGCGAATCGCCCAACACGATAACCGGATTGCGCCGGATCTGGTCCAGGATCCGGGAGTAGGCCTGGGTCATCGCCCACAGGCAACTGCGGCCATCCGGATGCACGCGCTGCTCCAGCCCCGCAGAGGCCGCATAGCAGGCGGATGCGTGATCTGCCATCGTCTGCAGAGCGTCGGTCAGGTCAGAACCGCGCGACTCGAGCATCGCTTCCGGTGTGATGGTTCGGCCGCCCAGCAGTTCGGCCGGGAGATATACGCGGCCCAGCAGCGCATCCTCCCGTACGTCGCGCAGAATGTTGGTCATCTGCAGCGCCACGCCGCGATCCACGGCGAGCCTGCAGGTCTCCTCGCCTCCCTCGTACCCCCAGATCCGGATGCACATCAGACCCACAACGGCCGCAACCTTGTGGCAATAGCTCTGGAGTTCGGCCAGGGTGGCGTAGCTTGTCCTCTGCTGGTCCTGAAGCTGCCCGTCGATATGCTCGCGCAGCATGGATGCCGGCAGGCCGTACTGCAGTACCGCCTCACGGAAAGCCGGCCAGAGCAGTTCGCCGTTCCGGCTCTCGATCGATCCATGGGCCGGGTCGATCCAGCGTTCTGTTTCCGTCCAGTACGCTCCCAGGCGGCGGGCTTTCTGCGCCGGATCTCCTTCGCCGTCTGCCAGGTCGTCCGCGCGGCGCAGCCATGCATAGAGGGCATAGGTGGCTGACCGTTTGGGCTCGGCAACCAGCTGCATTGCATAGTGAAAGTTGGATCCCTCGCGACCCACGACCTGGCGGCAGTGGTCGAAGGATCGACGGACTTCCTCGCGATCCGCCCGGGCGTCGCAGGTGAGCGCTGTCCAGTTCATCGACGTTCCCACTCTGCACGAAGCCACACCCGGGCAAGGATGCAAAATCGAGTCCCCCGGCTCAGTCGCGGACGCCGTTCGAAACAGAGAAAGCCCTCGCGTGCGATGCACCGAAGCACCGCCTCACCGCCGAGGGTGAACAGCCGCAGCACCGGACGAACCTCCGGAGCCACGTGATCCCACAGGAGCCGCCCCTCATGAAACAGCGGCCATGTTCGGTCTACGAGATCCTTCAATACCGTCCGGGCCCGCCCCCGGACACTGGAGAAATGTCCGGCATCATCCAGCCGCGATCCGTTGTCACGCATGCTGTCCGCCAGATCGTCCAGCTCCAGCCCGTGCTGGGCGGCGACATCCTCCGGGATGTAAATGCGGTCGCGCTGCCGGAGGTCACGACGGACATCCTGCCAGTGATTGGCCAGTTGAAGGGCGGTACAGGTGTGATCGGACAGGCTCAGCAGTCGTGTGTCCCGGTGCCCGCACATCATCAGCACCAGCCGCCCGACGGGGTTGGCGCTCAGACGGCAGTACCCGCAGAGCTGCTCCCAGGTCTGATACCGCTTGACATACTGGTCCTGGCGAAAGGCCGCGATCAGATCCTGGAAAGGCTCGATCGGCAGGTCGTGCTTGCGAAGGGTGGGAGCCAGCGCAACGAACACCGGATGCCGGGCCGAACCGGCAAAGCAGTCGGCCAGTTCACTTGCCCACCAGTCCAGAAGCGCCAGGGAACGGCATGGGTTGTCGAACTCATCGGCCAGGTCATCCGCCCAGCGGCAGAAGGCATACACGTTGGCGAAGTCGGCTCTAAGTCGACGCGGCAGGAGTCGACTGATGACGTGGAAGTTCTCCGGGTGCGACCGGGCCAGGCGGCGTGTGTAGGCCGCCGCTTCATCCGGGTTGAGCCGCTCGCACCGCTCGGGGCCGAAGCGGTTGAGGTGCCGGACGACTGGAGAGGCACGCGTCGTCAAACGCCTGGAGCATATTTGATCGCCCTCGGGTACCGGAATGGCAGATGACCGTCCCGGATCGCGCATCCTGCGGGTTACCATCGCGGCATGTGCCTCGCGCCCCATGCCCGCCTGTCGAGCCACGCCGCCTTTCTGACCTGTCTGATTCCACTCGTCTTGGCCGTCGGGTGCAGTAGTGGACGAACTGATCTGGCGACCGGCGCGCCGGAAAGTCTGGATTCGGCCAAGTCCTTGTTCTTACAGGCGGTGGCGGGGGGGGGGGGGGCGACGGCGGGCACGCTGCGCGCGCGACATCCCGCGGGGCAAGCCACCACGACGCCGGTGGCCGAGGGAGAGAGCGCGAGCGAGCGAGCGC
>JAEZED010000018.1 GCA_023417885.1 Planctomycetota bacterium | reverse complement strand
AGCCGGGCGCGTCGGCCACTTACACCGTCCACGTCGTCGCCGAACGCGACGTCTTCGTCGGCGGCCGGCTCGATGTCCTCTTCCGCGTGACCGACGACTCCGGCGCCAGCCAGGAGCGCGAGATGCGCCTTCTCGCCCCCGCCAACTGAACCACCACGCCCATCACCTCCACCGCCCTCGCACCCGCATGACGCAGGACTGATCCGATGAACGCTCCTTACCCGCCACGCCGCAAGCCGCCTGCACGCCGATGGGCGCTCTGGGCGCTCGTCCCGCTCGCGCTGCTGGCGGGGCACGTCACGCTCATGATCGTGGCGATGATGCTGGCGACCGGGAAGAACGGCCCGGTCATCGACCCCGCCTACTACGACGAGAACAAGCCGCTCGCCCTCCAGCCGGCGACGCCGGTGAAGCCGCTGCAGCGCCAGCGCCGCTCCCAACGTCGCGCCCGCCGCGTCCGCGGCAGCGCCTCGACTCGCCGCGATACGGAGCGACTGCGCATCGACCCAGAGTCGTTCTGCATCGATACCGAGTCGCGCTGCGTCGATACCGAGTCGCGCTGCATCGATACGGAGCCGCTCCGCATCGATACTGAGCCGCTCCGTATCGATACCGAGTCGCTCTGTATCGATGCAAAGTCGCTCTGTATCGATGCAAAATCGTTGCGCGTCGCCGGAATGGGACGTCATCTCGACGATTATCGACCGCTCCGCTCAGGCCAGCCGTATCAGGGCCCATTTTCCCGGACCGGAACTCATGCTCCGCGAGGCCGAGCGTCTCGACGCTGAGCACCACACGCGCAGGATCGCCGCCATGACCGCACTCGTCGCCAGCGTCTTTCTCGCCAGCCTCGTCGGGGGGCTGCACTGCGTCGGCATGTGCGGCGGGCTGATGGCCTTCGCCGTCCAGCCGCGCCCGGGCCAGGCGCGCGCCACCGGCCTCTGGGCGCGCCTCTGGGGCGGACAGACGCCTTATCACGTCGGCCGGTTCGTGGGATATGCGTCGCTCGGCGCCGCGGCGGGCGCGGTCGGCTCGCTGCTGAATCTGGGTGGGACGCTGGTCGGGCTCTCGCATGTCGCCCTTGCCGTCGCGGCGGTCCTGATGATCGGCTTCGGCATCAGCATCCTCGTCACCACGCTTGCGCAGCGCCCGATGAAGGCCCTCAAGTGCGGCGGTTTCGTCGCCGAACCGCTGGCGAAGCTTGCATCGCGCGTACAGCTTCAGGCGTTCCGTCTCCCGCCGACGCGCCGGGCCCTGTTGATCGGCCTCGCCACGCCGCTGCTTCCGTGTGGGTGGCTCTACGCCTTCGCCGCCACCGCCGCTGGGACAGGCAGCGTCTTGGGTGGCGCGGCGGTGATGTCTGCCTTCTGGGCCGGCACGGTTCCTGCAATGGCAGGCCTGGGCGTCGGGCTGCGGGCGCTGTTCGGCACCGCGGGCAAGCGCCTGCCGCTGGTGACGGCGACCCTCCTCATTCTCGTCGGCGCCTGGACGCTCTGGTCCCGCGCCGGCCTCGATGCCAGCGCCCTCGCCGCCCGCGCCGCAGCGGGGCAGATGATGGATCACGATGATCCGGCGCCGGCCGTCCCGTCGTCGGACGAGCTCCCGCCGTGCTGCCAGCCCGGGGCCGATGAGGGACATGCAGCGACGGCCTCCCTCCGCGAAAGCGACTGACGCGCCATGACGATCGCGATCCAGCCCCGAGCCGTCGATGCTGCAGCCGCAACCGCGGCGGAGACGATCTGCGCGCATTGCGGGCTGGCCGTCCCGCCGGCCCTGGTGGAGGAGGGGGCCGAGCACCAGTTCTGCTGCGCCGGGTGCCGGGTGATCTTCGCCACGCTGCGCGAGCACGGCCTGGAGGCGTACTACGACCTTCGCGAGGCGGCCGGCGCGACCGGAGCCCGCGCCGACGCGGTCGCCGTCAACGGGCGTTTCGCCGCGTTCGACGATCCGAGCTTTCGCGAGCGATACGTGAACGACCTGGAGGACGGGCGGGCATCGTGCGACCTGCTGCTGGAAGGCGTGACCTGCGCTGCCTGCGTCTGGCTCGTGGAGAAGCTCCCGCGGCTTTGCCCGGGGGTGACGGAGGCGCGCCTGTCGCTGCGCGACCGGACGGCGCGCGTCACCTGGCGGAACGGGGAGGCAAGGCTCTCGGACGTCGCCCGGGCGATCAGCCGTCTCGGATACAAGCCGCTCCCGCCCCGCGCCAGCGAGCGCGAGGCGATGGCGCGGCGCGAGGAGCGGCGCCGGCTCATCGACATCGGCATCGCCGGCGTCTGCGCGGGAAACGGGATGCTCCTGGCGTTTGCGATCTACGCCGGCGAGCTGTCGACGGGGATGGAGCGGGTTCATTACCAGGCCTTCCTCTGGCTCAGCGCCTTCTTCGGGATCATCGCCCTTGCATGGCCGGGCCGTACCTTCTTCCGCGGTGCGCTGGCGGCGCTCCGGGCGCGCACCGCCAACTTGGATCTCCCGATCGCGGTCGCCCTGGCGATCGGCGGGGCGGCGGGCCTGGTCAACACCGTCTTGGGGCGCGGCGAGATCTACTTCGACTCGCTCAATGTGCTGGTTTTCCTGCTCCTGGTGGGGCGTTTCATCCAGCATCGCCAGCACCGGCGTGCCGCCGAGGCGGTGGGGCTGATGGCCTCGCTCGTGCCGTCGGCATGCCGCAAGGTCGAGCCGGATGGCACAGTGCGCGACGTCCCGGTGGAGTCACTCTCTCCGGGCGACGTGGCGGAAGTCCTTCCGGGAGAAGTGGTTCCGGCCGACGGGGAGGTCGTGGCGGTGTCGGGCGACTCGACGGAGTTCGACCAGGCGCTGCTCACCGGCGAGAGCGAGCCGGTGAAGGCCGGCGTCGGAACACCCGCTTGGGCCGGCTCGCGCAACGTGGTGTCGTCGGTGCGAGTTCGTGTCACGCAGGCGGGGGAAGCGAGCCGCGTCGGGCGCCTGATGCGCGATGTTGAGCGGGCAACCGGGATGAAGGCGCCGGTCGTCCAGTTCGCCGACCGGGTGGCGGGCGTCTTTGTGGTCCTGATGATCCTGCTGGCCGCGGCCACGCTCGCCTGGTGGAGCGTGCTGGGGATGCTGGGCGCGGGAATCGACCATGCGGTGGCGCTGCTCATCGTCGCCTGTCCCTGCGCGCTGGGCCTGGCCACGCCGCTGACGCTCTCGGTGGCACTCGGAAACCAGGCCCGCCGAAACATCCTCGTGAAGGGCGCCAGTGCCATCGAACTCCTGTCGCGCGGAGGGCGGCTGGTGCTCGACAAGACGGGAACGCTCACCGAGGGGCGCGTGGATCTCGTCGAGTGGCACGGGGACGGCTCGCTCCGCCCGCTTGTGGCGCTGGCGGAGCGAAGCAGCGGGCATCATCTCGGCAAGGCGGTCGTGCGTGCCTGGGGCAACCTCGAGGCCTCCGCGCAGCAACGCGCCCAGGTCTCGCGCGGTGAAATCACCGAGCGCGGCGACGGCGGGCTGATGGCACGCTTCGGCGGGGACACTCTGCACGTGGGCAGCGCCGCCTGGGCGCGGCGCCAGGGCGTGCGCGTGTCGAACGAGATGCAGGCGGTGCTCGATCGCTACGCGGAGCATGGCTACACACCGGTCGTCGCGGGGTGGAACGGCGTGGCAAGGCTGGCCCTGGCGTTCGGCGATCGCGACCGCGCGGATGCGGCCGGCGCGCTGGAGCGTCTGCGTCGGGCGGGGTGGACGATCGAGGTCCAGAGCGGCGATGTCGAGCCGGTCGTGAAGGCCACGGCTCGCCGGCTGGGCCTCGATCCCTGCCGCGCCGCCGGCGGCGTGACGCCGGAAGCCAAGCTGGCGCGCGTGATCGCACTGGCGGAAGCGGGAGAGCGCGTGGTGATGGTCGGCGACGGCGTGAACGACGCGGGCGCCCTCGCGGCCGCTGGCGTCGGGGTGGCGGTGGCGGGTGGGGCCGAGGCATCCCTCGCAGCGGCGGACGTGTACATCGCGCGTCCGGGGCTGATGCCGCTGGTGGAACTCGTCGAGGATTCCCGCCGCGCCATGCGCGCGGTGCGGCGGAACCTCTGCGTCTCGCTCGCTTACAACACCGTCGGCGTGACGCTGGCGATGACGGGGCTGATCACGCCGCTCACGGCGGCGATCCTGATGCCGATCTCCTCGGTGACGGTGGTCTTCCTCGCGTTGGGGAGCGGCGTCCGCCGCCGCAGGCCGGCACGCGGCAGCGACTCGCGCTGCGACGACATCAGCGCGTCGGCCGTGCTGGAGGTGCAGCCATGAGCGTCCTCTTCATCGTGATCCCGCTGGCCATTCTCCTGGCGTTCGGCGCGCTGGCGGCCTTCTTCTGGGCCGTGCACCGTGGGCAGTATGACGACCTGGAAACGCCGCCCGTGAGCATTCTGTTCGACGATGCCGACGCGGCCGCCCGGTAATGCGCCTCAGCATTCTCTATCCGCAAACTGGCGACGGAGCCGGGGTGTCTGGACGCGTCCGGCAGGGTGCCGGGTGCTTCATGATGTCGCACTGGCGCCTTCCGGCTGGCGTGTCGATGTAATAGAAGACAAAATAGTCTTAAATGAGTGCTTCCCGCTCGCCCATCCGGATGTTCGCAGGACTCGCCGCCGCCGCAGTGGGGGTGCTGGGCCTCAGTATCGGGCTGGTCGTGATCCCGGAGCCGGCGCCGGTGCAGGTGGCCGCGTCGGCGGAAGCGAATCATGCCGCCGTGGCGCTCGGCAAGCAGCTCTACATGACGAGCTGCGCAAGCTGCCATGGAGCGCACGGCCAGGGAATGCCGCGCATGGGCGCAGCGCTGGCTGGAAGCAGGTTCGTGATCGAGCACGATGAGGCGAGCCTCGTCGACTTCCTCATCCAGGGCCGATCCGTCGACGATCCGGCGAACCAGACGCGTCTCCCGATGCCGCCGCGCGGCGGGAACCCGACGCTGAAGGATCGGGATCTTCAGTTCATCGCCGCCTACGTCCGCACGCTCGCTGCCAGCAGCGCCGCGACGGCCGACGTGCGCGAGTAAGCAAGGACAACTCAGATGAGCCAGCTGACCCTCACGACGCGCAGGCAATCACATGGCCTACGGCGCCCGGGCGGGGTGGTCGTCGCGATCCTCGTGGTCGCTCTCCTGCTCGCTGCGGCATGGTCGCTCAAGGGGCGCGGCTACCTCTACGCGCTGAAGCTGAGGCTCGGTCTGGCCGAGGCGCGCCCCGCCCTGACGACGGACATCCAGCGCACCGGGAGCATTCCGGGCGTGGATCGCAGCGGTCGCGTCTATCCGCCGGTGGATCCCGACCTGCGGTTCGAGCGCGTCGCACTGCCGGCTTCTGCGGGGAACGGATACACCTGCGTCGCCGCGGGGCCGGACGGCGCGCTCTGGGCCGCGACGGATGACGGACGGATCCTGCGGTTCCCGATCTCGTCGGGCGGCATGCTGGGCGAGCCGTCGACGTTCGGGTCGCTTCGGAACGCCTGGGGCGGAGACCGGCTGCTCGTCGGAATCTGCTTCGATCCTTCGGCGCCGCCCGAGGCGCCGGTGATCTGGGCGACGCACAGCCAGTTCGCCTTCCACGGCGCCGACGACTGGAGCGGCGCGATCACGCGGCTCAGCGGGCCGCAGCTCGACGAGGTGCAGGATGTCGTCATCGGCCTGCCGCGCAGCACGGGCGACCACGCGACGAACCAGTCCGCCTTCGGCCCCGACGGCGCGCTCTACATTCCGCAGGCGAGCAACACCGCCTACGGCGCGCCCGATGCCGTGTGGGGCATGCGTCCCGAGCGGCTGCTGAACGCCTCGATCCTGCGGCTGGACGTCGATCGCCTGCCGGCAAAGTTGCCGCTGGACGTGCGCACGGACGAGGGAGGCACGTACGACCCCGCCGCACCCGATGCGCCCCTCACGATCCACGCGACGGGCGTCCGCCTCGCCTATGACCTCTGCTGGACGCGCGACGGGCGGCTCTGGGCGCCGGTGAACGGCTCCAGCCCCGGCGGCAACGCGCCCGCCTCGCCGGACGGCAGCGCGCCGGCGCTGGAGGCGATCCCGATGAGCGAGCCGGACTGGCTCGTCCGGATCATCCCCGGCCGCTACTACGGGCATCCAAATCCGCAACAGGGGCATTACGTGCTGAACGGCGGCAACCCCACGCCGGAGCGCGACTTCGCCGAGATCGTGCAGTACCCCGTCGGAACGTTGCCCGATGAGCGATGGGAAGCGCCCGCCGCGGACCTGGGCGCGCACCAGAGCGCCGACGGCCTCATCGAGTATCGCGCCGCAGGGAGCACCGCGGGGGAGCGCAAGCTGGATGGGGCGCTGGTGATCTGCCGCTACAGCCTCGGCGGCGACCTGATCGCGGTGCTTCTCGCGCCCGACGGGGGAGTCGCGGAGATCGTGGAGGGGATTCCGGGGTTCACCGGATTCGCCAACCCGCTGGACGTGACGCAGGATCCAGCGACAGGACACCTGTACGTCGCCGACTACGGAGAGCGGGCGATCGTTCTGCTGCGGGCGGTGCGCCCAGGGCTCTAGTGCGACTTCCAGGGTGGGGGGCCGAGTCCCTTGAAGCGCGCCTCGTTGGCGTTGCCGTTCTGGAAGTTCAGTCTCAGGTCGCGGTCACCGATGCGGATGAACTCGACGGCGTTCATGTCGATTCCGGCGTCAGAGCGAAGATTGGCAAACCAGTCGCGGTGATAGACCTCGAAATCGATATGGACGGCGCCGAGCCTCCGATAGCCGGCGAACGCTTCGCCTTCGTATCGGTCTGACATGCCCGCCAGCGTACCTTTCGAGCAGGGCAAATGCGAGCCTGCGGTACCTTCGCCCGGCGGCGGCGGGGGGCCGAATGCTCTTGAAGGGTCGCGACGCCCTCGTGATCGCTCACATGGCTCTCGTGCACGCGCACGGCGTCCTCGTGCGAGCGCACAGCGCTCTCATGTGACCGCACGGCGCTCTCGTGAGCGCGCACGGGGCTCTCGTGAGCGTGCACGCGGGGGATTGACCCCCAATGAAGGCGTCCGCCGCACCTAACAAGGTCGCCGCCGCGGCCTTCCCGCCCGCTCGCCGCCGGCGTTCGTCCCGGAGGTAGTCTCCTGCCCCCCGGACGCCCGGGACTCAGCGATGTACCTCCGGAACTCAGCCCCGGAGGTAGTTTCTTCCGCCCCGGACGCCCGGGACTCAGGGATTTACCTCCGGAGCTCAGACCCGGGCGTAGTTTTCCGGGCGCGAGCGGCCGCAGGGCACGCCTGGGGCCGTTGCCAACGGCGCTTTTATGAGCCGAAATCTCGGCCGCTCATATCAGTTTCAGCGCCTCCTTTGTTATCGCGCCCGAAAAACAGAATCGTAAACCACCTCGCAAGCCACGCCGAAGCAAGGGGCACGGCGGCGATGCGGTGTCTGACGTCCTTGAGGCCCCGGGAGGCGCAACGTCTCGAGGGAACCGCACGCTGAAACGCGGACTGCCAAGAGCCTGCGGCGGATTGGGCGGCTCGAACAGGCCTCGCGAGACGGCCTATCCCTTCAGCCCGCTCGTGGCGGCGTTGTCCACGAAGTAGCGCTGCGCCGCGAAGAAGAGGATGATGCACGGCAGCATCGCCACGAAGCTGGCCGCCATCAGCAGGTTCGCGCTCGTCACGCCGTACTGACCGTTGAAGGCGTTCAGCGCCAGCGTCAGCGTCCGGTTCTCCGGGCTGTTGAGGTAGATCAGCGGGGCCAGGAAGTCGTTCCACGTCGTCATGAACGTGAAGATCGCGACGATCGCGATCACCGGCCCCGACAGCGGCAGCATCATCCGCCAGTAGATCGTCCAATTGCTCGCGCCGTCGATGCGCGCCGCCTCCATCAGCTCCTCCGGCACCTGCGCGAAGAACTGCCGGAACATGAAGGCGAAGAAGGGGCTGGCGAACCACTGCGGCAGGATTAGCGGCCAGAACGTGTCGATCATCCCCGCCCAGCGGAACATCACGAACACCGGGATCATCGTCACCTGGTAGGGGAGCATCATCGTCGAGAGCATCAGCAGGAACAGGAACGGCCTGCCGCGGAAGTTGAACCGCGCAAAGCCGAATCCCACCAGCGAGCTGCTGAGAATCTGCCCGATGATGCACAGCACCGTGATGACGATCGTGTTCGACAGGGCGGGGAACGTGGTGCGGGCAAGCTGCACCGGCCCCGGGATCGTCACCGTCCCCTTGGGCCCCCGATCGATCTCGAACCCGCCGGGCGGCATGCGCATCCCCATGTCACGCAATGCCTGCGGGTAGTTCTGCCACTGCGGCTCGTCGATCGCCGCCTCGAACATGGGGATCGTCTCACCCGCCGCCACGGTCTGCGCGGTCGTCAGGCTGGCGGCGATCATCCAGAAGAACGGCACGATCAGCACGCACGCCCCGGCCACGAGCACCGCGTAGACCGCCACGTTCCCGAGGATGGACCGGCGCGGCATCGGCGTGCCCGTTGCCGCAGACCGGTAGTCGAGCGTTTCCCCCGCCGCTCCCGCTTCCGCCACCGCGCCCGGCGCCCCCTCCTTCGCCGCCGCCGCATAGCCGAGCGGCCTGGGCGGGAGGTCGGGCGTTGCCGGGTTGGGGGAGGTGGGTGCCATGACGGGTCGGTGATTCGCTCCGGGTCAGGATCAGGCCTTCAGGCCCTCGTAGTGCACGAGGCCGCGGCTGCCGCGGAAGATCAGGGCGGTCAGCACGAGGATGATCAGGAAGAGGATCCACGCCATGGCGCTGGCGTACCCCATCTCGTGGAACTCGAACGCGGCGCGGTAGAGGTAGAGGACGTAGAAGAGCGTGGCGTTGTCCGGCCCGCCGTCGGTCATCACCTTCGCCTGTGTGAAGATCTGGAAGCTGGCGATCAGCCCCATCACGACGTTAAAGAAGATCAGCGGGGAGAGCATCGGGATCGTGACGTTCCAGAGCCGCCGCAACGGTCCCGCGCCGTCGATGGTCGCCGCCTCGTAGAGCGAAGCGGGAATCGTCTTGATGCCCGCGAGGTAGATCACCATCCCGCCGCCCACGCCCCATAGGGTCATGATGACGAACGCCGGCACCGCCGCCCACTGCGCGTCGGCGCCGAACCAGTCGGGGGGCGTGAGGCCGATGAGCCTGATCGGCGCCAGGAGCTGATTGACCAGCCCGTAGTCGCGGTTGAAGAGCTTCAGCCACAGCACCGCCAGCGCCACGCCGCTGACCACGCTGGGGACGAAGTAGATCGTGCGAAACACGCCGATGCCGCGGGCCCGGCTGCTCATCAGCAGCGCCACCGCCAGCGCCACCACCTGCGTCACCGGCACCGCAAGCAGCACGTAGTAGGCGGTGACGATGATGGAGCTGCGGAAGCTGGACCTGGGCGTGAGAAGCTCCGAGCCGAGCGTCTGGAAATTGGCGAGGCCGACGAACTCTGCGCGGTCCAGCGGCGTCATCGCCGTCCACTTCGTGAACGACAGCAGCAGCGACATGACCATCGGGAAGGCCGTCAACAGGGCAAAGCCCACGAGCCATGGCGCAATGAAGGCAAAGCCGGAGCGCTCCTGCGCCCGGTCGAGCGCGCCCAGCGGCTGGCGGCGGCTTCGAAGCCACATCGTCGTCCCCGCGACCGCCAGCAGCGCCGCCGCGACCGAGCCGACGGCGAGCCAGTTCATCCGCGGGTAGTCACGCCGCAGCGGGGAGTTGAGGATCTGAAGCCACTCCCGCTCGATCTTCGCCGCCGCCTCCTGCGTGCTCATCGAGCCCAGCTCCAGCGCCGCCTGCTGCGCGTTGGTGACGACCTGGTCGAACTGGCTGTAGTAGAGCGGGAACTGCTGGAGCTTCGCGTGCTCGATCGTGTCGAGGAAGATCCGGTCGTTGGCGGGGGGGATGTCCGGGTTGATGAAGGCGGGGCTCTCCGCAACGCTGCGCATCGGCGGAATCGCCAGCCCCTTCTCGCTGGCGATGCGCGCCCCCGGCGGGCCCGTGAGGAAGCGCTGGAGGAGGAACGCCTCCTCCGGGTGCTCGGTGGCGCTGCTGATGGCGTAGGCGGTCGTGTAGATCTGGCTCGCGGGCGCGACGCCCGGCGCATGCGGCACCGGCACGACGTCGAACCGCAGCCCCGCCTCGGCCGCCTTGCGGAAGAGCGGCGTGCGCCAGCGCCCGATCGGCCCGAGCGTTCCCATGTCGCCGCGGACGAACACGCTGTCCGCCTCCTCCGCGACGCCCGCCGGGTTGTAGACGGTGCGGTCGATGTGCCGGACGCGATGGATCATCCGCAGCGCCGCCTGCGCCTCGGGCTGATCCAGGATCACCTCGTCGAAGATCGCGGCGCCGTTGTCGTCGGTGGCGAAGAAGTCTCCGCCGAACGTCCAGATGATGTTCAGCAGCGTGGCAGGCCAGATCTGGAGCATGCCGCCCCACACCTTGCGGCGCGGCGTGGAGAGGGCGGTGATCTTCCGCATCGCCTCCTCGTACTCGGCCCACGTCCAGCCGTCGTAGGGCACGGGCACCCCGGCCTGCTCGAAGAGGTCGAGGTTCACGTACATCACCGCGGTGGTGAAGTCCTTGGGGATGCCGTAGATCGGCCCCTGCCCGATGCGCTGCCCGTCGTAGCGGAAGGCGTTCAGCGGCGCCTCGTAATAGTCGCCCAGCACCGCGTCGAACCCGCCCGCCTCGTCGATGAGATCATCGAGCGGCATGACGAGGCCGAGATCCACGAGCTCCGGCACGTACTGCGGCTCGAAATAGAAGAGGTCCGGCGCATCACCGGCGGCGAACATCGTCTTGACCTTCGGCCAGTAATCGGGCGCGTGGACGCGGTGGACGGTGATGTCCGGGTGCTCGGCGCGGAAGGCGGCGAGCATCGCCTCGATGATCTCGATCTCCTCGTTGTCGCCCCAGTGGACGACGGTGAGCTCCACGGCGCCGCCGCCCGCCTGGCGCGCCCAGAGTCGACTGCCGACATCCACGAACGCCCAGATGACGATCAGCGCCGCGGCGAGGCCCAGGAGAATGCGGATGGCTCTGGCGAAGGTCATCTGCGTGATCTGAGCGAGCGCCTCGCCGCTGCCGGCGTCGATCGTGATGGGGCGTTGTCGGCGGGCGCGGTCGGGCTACTGCTTCACGAGAACCGCCACGCCGTACGGCTGGAGGCGGAGGCGGAGCTGTCCGTCCCGTGCCGTCGTGGGGTCGGCAATCGCACGCGGCGCGGGGCGTGCCGCAGGGTCGGCGGCGTCGTGCACGATCTCGACGGACCATTCGTCCATGTGATCGAGATACGCCCCGGGCTCGACGGGCAACTCCAGCGCCTGCGGCTGGGGGCCGCGATTGAGGACAACGTACACGATCTGGCCGTCCAGTTCACGCGCGAAGGCGTAGAGGTTGCGCTCGTCGTCCGCGAGCACGCTGCGGAACGGTCCGCGCTGCAGCGCCGGCAGCGCGTTGCGGATGGCGATCACCCGCTGGAAGAACGTGAAGATGTCGCTGCTGAACCCGACGCCCGCGCTATACGGCGCGCGATCCGGCCACGGGAACGGCTGGCGATTGCTGGGGTCATCGGGGCCCCACATCCCCGCCTCGTCGCCGTAGTAGGTCATCGGCGCGCCGACGAAGGCGTGCTGGAAGGCGACGAGCTGCTTGAAGCGCGCCCACTCCTGGTCGCTGGGCTTGCGGGCGCTGTAGGGCGGGCCGTCGAAATGCTGCGCGTTGTCCTGCGGGCGATTGGCGCCGTCGTAGGGACGATCCGGGTTCACGAACATGCTCGCGAGACGGTCGGTGTCGTGCGAGCCCATCAGGTTCTGCTGCGCCAGCACGATCGGCCACGGGTAGGCCTCCGTGAGCCGCTTCAGCCGCTCGTCGAACTGACTCGGTGTGATCGCGGTGCGGCGATCGACGAAGAAGTCCTGCGCCGCCATCGCGAACTGGTAATTCATGACGGCGTCGAACTGATCCCCCTGGAGCCACGGCTGGGCCCAGTTCCAGATCTCGCCGGTGATGTAGGCGTCCGGGTTCGACTCCTTCACGACGATTCGCCAGTCACGCCAGAAGGGATGGGGGATGTCGCCGGGCACGTCGAGGCGCCATCCGTCCACGCCATCGCGCGTGGTTGGGTCGCCGTCCGGGTTCGTCCAGCGCCGGGTGATCGCGAAGATGTGCTCGCGCGGCCCGGGCGCCAGGCCCAACTCGCCATCCTTCTTGAAGACCGGCAGGTGCCCGTTGTGCCCATCCCATGCGGCCCACTGGATGCCGCCCGGCTTTCCGTGCACCTCGAACGGGTCCGCCATCGGGCGCCAGTTGGCCTCGTCGCCCCAGTCGGTGATTTCGAACCAGTCGGCGTACCGGCTGCGACTGCCGTTCTGGAGCACGTCGATGAAGAAGGGGTGAGCTCGGCCGACGTGGTTGAAGACGCCGTCGATGATCACCTTGAACCCCTGGGCGTGCGCGTCCTCGAGAAACTCGAGGAAGAGCCGGTCGCTCTCGCTCCACTGCCAGGTCGACGGGTCGTCCGTCTCCCCCTCGATCCGCGGCGGGTAGACCTGGTAGCGCACCTGCGCGACCTCCCGCGGGCGCTGCCCGCGCAGCGCGGCCGTATCCGGCGACAGCACGCCGAAGTTGTCGTCGATGTGCCGGAAGTCGGCGGTGTCGTACTTGTGCATCGACTCGCCTTCGAACACCGGGTTCAGGTAGATCGCGGTGACGCCCAGCTCGCGCAGGTAGGGGAGCTTCTCGCGAATTCCCTGGATGTCCCCGCCGTAGCGGCGCTTCCAGACGTTGCCTTCACCCTGGTAGAAGTTCTCCTCCCCCTGCGCCTCGCCCGGCAGGGCGCTCCACCAGTTGCCGTTCCACGGGACGAGGTTTTCGTAGGCGAACTGCCCCGGGTCGTTGACGGGATCGCCGTTGCGGAAGCGCTCCGGGAAGATCTGGTACCAGACGGCGGTCTTCGACCAGTCGGGGATGTCGAAGAGAACCGGCCTCTCCAACTCAAAGCCGTAAGAGAGGGGCCCCAACCCTGTCTTAAGCTCCTGCTCCGGTTGAAATACGTATGTCCACAGCCGGTCGCTCTGCTCGGCTTGCCCGACCCAGTATCCTGTCTCGCCGTCCCATACCTCGAAGTAGTATCGCCCGGGAGCATCGCCAGCGTCGATCACGCCAGAGTAAACATCCAGTCCCCGCTCCGTTGCGATCTTGCGCAGTTCGACTCCGCTCGATGCAGCTCCCACGTCATCACGGCGACCGAATCTCGCGACAACCCGGGTTGCGTCTTCCGCCTGGAGCCGAATGCGCAGGCGAATCTTCTGCTCGTCAACAACCCCGACGTCCTGGATGCTGCTCGGATCGTGCAGCACGAACTCCGTCGCGATGTGATTCGGCCTCGGCGGCGGCGCCTTGCGAATGTCCGGGCCGACGACGACCCCGCTGTTCTTCCCGCCGTGACCGTCATCCTCCTCCAGCTCCTTGTCCCCGGTCGGATCGACCATCCACCGGTCGCCGTTCACGACGAACTTGTAAAGCCGCTTCCCCTCCGC
The DNA here is from genome assembly GCA_023417885.1 of Planctomycetota bacterium. Lineage (GTDB taxonomy): Bacteria > Planctomycetota > Phycisphaerae > Tepidisphaerales > Tepidisphaeraceae > JAEZED01. Next base: position 1,396 of record JAEZED010000018.1, on the reverse strand, counting down.
CAGGTCCGTCAGCGTGACCGTCCAGACGTTGTCCCCGTCGGCGTCGCTCATCGGCGTCGCCGTCGTGCTCCAGCCGTTGAAATCGCCGGCGAGGTTCACCTTCGTCGGCCGGTCGGTCCACGTGCTGGTGTCGAGGCGGAAGGTGTAGCCCTCCCCCTCCTGTACGACGTCAGCCAGCACGGCCCGGCTCGCGACCAGGGCGGTGAAGAGGAGCGAGAGGACGAGAAACCGCTTCATGCAAGTCTCCGTTGGGCAGTGGCAATGCGCGGGCAGGGCAGGCGTTGGGCGATTGAGCAGGTGCGACCGGCCCCCGGCTCTATCCGTTCCCAGCCGGGGGTCGTTGGCTGCCCGCCCGCCGGACCATGGCCGTCGAGTCGCGGACGACCAGGTGCGTCCTGAGTGTTTCGGCGACGCTGGCCGCCTTGTTCTGCACGCGGTCAATGAGCCGCTGGCAGGCTTCCTGCCCCACCTCGTAGAGGGGCAGGTGGATCGTCGTGAGGCTCGGCGTGACGAAGGCGGCGTGCTGCAGATCGTCAAACCCGACGACACTCATCTCTTCCGGAACCTTCACCCCCCGGCGGTCGAGCAGGTGCATCGCGCCGATCGCCATCTTGTCATTCGTGGCTAGGACCGCCGTCACGTCCGGCTCCGCCTTCAGCAGTCGCACCATCGCCGCGGCCCCGCCGCGCTCGGTGAACTCCCCGTCGTGCATCAGGCGCTCACATGCCTCCCCGTCGAGTCCCCCCTCGGAGCAGTAGCGGCGCCAGGTTTCGATCACCTGCCGGCTGGTCCCGATTTCCGGGGCGGCGTACAGCAGACCGATCTTCCGGTGGCCGAGCTGGTGCAGGTAATTCATCGCCTGCTCGGCGCCCCGGCGATAGTCGCTCATGACGTAGTCCGTCACCACGCGCTTCTGGCCCGTCGCCGGATCGTCGTGTTCGATGAAGTTGTCGACGACGAGCGCGGGGTAGCGCCCGTCGGAGAAGTCGCCGGTGTACCGGTCCTTGTCGCTGGTGCCCAGGAGAAGCACGCCGTCCACGTATCGGCGCTCGAAGAGCTCGATATGCTGGCGCGCTGCGACGTACTCCGGCTTGGCCTGCTCGAGAAAGACCTTGTATCCCAAGGCGTGGGCGTGGTCGGTGATGCCGCTGAGCAGTTCGCCGAAGTAGGCGTCGGCGAAGGCGTGCCGCAGGGCCGGCAGCAGCACCGCAAGCACCTTCGTGTAGCGGCCGGAGAGGGACTGGGCCAGGCGATTGGGCTGGTAGCCCAGGTCGTTCATCACCTGGCGGACACGCATCTTCGTCGCGCGGCTGATCCGCTCCGAGTCGTTGAGGACGAGGGAGACGGTCGCGACGGAGACCTCAGCGCGGGCGGCGACGTCGCGCAGGTTGGGCCC
>JAEZED010000006.1 GCA_023417885.1 Planctomycetota bacterium | reverse complement strand
GCCGTACCATACCGGAGCGAGATCATACCGGACCATACCGGCCTGTACCGTTCCATGCCGTACCGTACCGGTTCCTCCATCGTGTGGATCGCCCTTCCGCCGCCTCTATGTCGGATGCCACCAACACGGGAGGTGATTACAGGAAGGCTCTCATCGTTACAGTCCTACAGTGGAGATCGAGTGCTGAGGCTGTGAACCGGGTCGGAACAAGCCCGACCGAGTGTATCAAATGGGCCGCAGTTCACCTACTCGAACTCAGCGAGACGTGACGTATCCCTTGAGCGCCAGTTCGAGGTCTTCCGGTGAAGCTGGCTTGCGATGAGCGAGTGCGTTCCTGATGCGGGCAAGGCAGTCCAACCGAGCCGCCTCATACAGATCGACTTGGGACCGCAGTTGCCAAGCGAGCGCGCCGAATTCGATTTCCTTGATGTCCCGAACACCCAGATTGCGGAGGTGGTCGTCGACTCTCAGGCGTCCGCGGTGGCGGGTGATCACAGCTTGGCGAAGGTCCTCGATCCATGGAAACAGCGCGGATAGGTGTGCGCGCCAGACCCGTCGTTCGAGTTCTGCCCGGTCCCCGTCGCGCAAGACGGCGATTGGGCACCGCATCGGGGACCCGCCGAAGCTCCGCTCACCGGATATCAGCGCGGAATCGCGGCGTTCAAGCCAGGAGATCGGATCGATTAGATCACTGCGGCTCGACCGGGCAATCTCAGCTGCAAGATCGAGCCGCCAGCAGCAGAGTTCGACGCCGAGCGCCGTCGCAAGAGTTGCGAGCGGCTCGGTTCGTTCGTCGGGTGTGTTCAGATCAGCCCATATCGCCACATCAAGGCGGCGCAACCGCGAGTCCCAATGAAGGCGCCTTAGCCCGGAGGGAAGTTTGTCCGAAGGCTGCCCCCCCGCAACGACCAGTGTGACGCCTGTTTCCGCCCGTTCCCGCGCCTCCTTGAAGCGCCCGAGAAACGTACACCAGTCGGCGCGTGCCTCGGCACCGAGTGCAGACAGGTCGACGATCACGCTGGTGCCGAGATGCCGGGGTTCCACGAGCGCCTGAAGAGTCCGCGGACAGTGAAGCTCGTCGGCGACCACCGCGGCAGGCAGACATCCAGCCTCGGCCCTGGCGGAAAGGACGTCCTGGCCGCGAATCCTCAGCCGCGCCATCAAGGCCCGTTCCCAGCCGCCCGGCATGCTCGGATCGGCAACGATGATGGCGATGCCGGCGTCATGCGCGGCCTCGATCTCGTCCAGAAAGGCTGCGGCCGAGGGAAGCAGCCACGGATCCCGTGCGAGCATCACCGTGCAAGCAGCCTTCCGAGCTGCGTAAACTGCAGGCGCCGGTCGGAAAACGGTTCGAACAGCCCGCTTTCGATGAACACCGGCAAGAGCGGCTTGGCCGACGGCACGAGTTGGAGAACGGTTTCCCGCTCGTCTTCGGCGTTCGACTCGCTCTCGCCGCTCAAAAGCGGCGCAACGTTCCGGAAGCTCTCGGCCGCGGCACGCTCCAGCCCGACGGCATCCGGCTCAAGCGGATGCTTGGCAGCCCAATCGTCAAGACGCGCGGCGCGGTGCGCGGGACCGTCATCCCCGAGTTCGGCGAGAATCGAGCGAAGCATGGAAAGGCGTGTCGGCACTCCCCCCGATGCGGCGAGGATCGCCTTGCGCGTCCCGGCATCGTCGAGCTTTGCCAGTCCAATCCCACGCAACCAGTGCCGCAGCATGGTGTCGCCTAGCATCGGGGCGCGGAACACCACCGCTTCCGATCCGTCGTTCCGGGCCTGGCGCGCCAGCGCGGGGCTGACGACCCAGATGGGTCGGACCTCTCCGTTCCTCACGTCCGCCCGCTTGGCGAGCCAATCAAAGCCCGCCTTGTCCCAACCTCCCTCGATGATGACGACGAGCGGCACCGCCCGCTGCTTCTCGATCCGGCCACGAAGCTCGACGATTTTGCCGATATGATGCAGCACCTGAAGAGGACGTCCGTCCTCCCCTTCCCATGCGCCGGCGAGCGCGGCAAGCCGCGCGCCCGCATCCGCCCCCCAGAGCATGGGCGCCGCAACCACGAACCGGATGCCGCCTGCCCCCCGGGCGAACAGGTTCTGCAACTGCCGGTCCGGAAGCGGCGAGAGGCTGTCGGGATCTGTCGGGTTGCTGAGGCGGTGATAGGTCGCCGCGTCGTAATCGGCCTTCGCCTCCTTCTCGGAGAGCGTGAGGATCTCCTCCTCGATGGCATCGCGGTTCCCGATCATCTGCGCCACCTGCGCGTTGCGCAGCCCGTAGCGGCCCTCGTCCTTGTTGCCGAGAACACCGAGATCGACCATCTCGTCCAAGAGCGCACGGAAGTCCCCGGACGAGACCCGTTCCAGATTGGCCGGCCACCACGGCTCCACCAAGCCGCCAATCTCTTCGGCCGTGAGGCCCTTGCGCAGCACCGCGGCATGACCGTTGCCATGATCCAGCCGATAGAGCGCAAGGCACTTGGCGATCAGGTCATAGCGCGGGTCCAGGTCCAGCGTCCATTGGAAGCGCTTTCTGATTTCCTTCGCGATCCGCGAAGCGAGACCACCCTCGAACAGCATCTCGCGCCCGAGCTTCCAGCGTGGGCCGGGACCGAGCCCGCGGAACCTGTTGTTCGCGGCCTCCACGATCTCCTTGCAGAAAACTTGCACGAGCGACGGATAGTGATTCACACGGGCCAGGATGTCCGCCGCGAGCTCCGGCGGGTCATAGACGAAGCCGGCAGCTTGGATCGGCTGCGTGGCGAGACGGCGAAGCTCGCGCCGGTTCTCGTTGGTCGTGTTCATCGGGCCGATGCAGACGGGTTCGCCGAGATGAACGAGAGGGGAATTCGGGGCCTGCGCCAGGCGGCGAACGTTGTGAAGACCCGCGAAGACCACTTTGAAGCGCCACGCCGTCGCTTCCATCAGGTCCTTCATGCGCCGCAGGTTCGGATAGCGCGGATGCTCGCCAGCCAGGAAGTGGTCGGCCTCGTCGAGCATGAGCAGGATGCGCCGCTCCTGCGCCCCGTCCAGCCATGACCGGATGGCATCGAGGACACCGTCGGCATCCGCGCGTTTCGGAGCCGGTCCCCGCTCCTGTTCGAGCGCGGAGGCGATCCGCTGCCATACGGCCGAGGTGGGAACCGGCTCGGCGCCGATATCGACGATATCGAGATAGATGGCGCACTGACCTTTGGCCGGCTGGTGCAGATCGCGGCGAATCTGATTGAGAAGCGCCGACTTGCCGAGTTGGCGCCCACCGTAGATCAGGCAGCCTCCCGAGCTGTGGGCGGTGATGCGTGCGATCTCCTCCCGTCGACCGAAGAAGACCTCGGGCGGGATGTTGCGCGGATCCGTGGTGTAGGGTTGCACCCAGGCGAACGGCGCGCCGCAGGCGATCAGCCGTTCGAGCGGGTCGCCCCCCGCGACGGCAAGATGGAGGAGGAGCCCCTCGTCGAGCGTCAGCACCTTGCGTCGGTCCTGCCGCATCGCCCGGGCCAGCGTCTCGCGCCCCTTGCGGTCGAGCCGGCCGAAATGGAGAACGATCCAGGGGCGGTCCGGTGCCCCGCCGACCGTCGTCGCGACTTGATTCGGATCGACAGCAGTTGAAGCGACCAGTATCCGGTAGCTGCCCTTGGCGATGCTGCCGAAATCGGGGGGCAGGAACCAGCGGCCGGCTTTCGGTATGTCACATGTGAGCCGTAGGCCATGCAGTCTGCCCTGGTCGAGTATCCGTTCGGGTTCGATCTTCACCCCGGTGAAGCCGATCAAGCCAAGCAGTTTCGCGACCGATGACTGCAGTTTCTCGTTCTTGCGCTGGCCCAGCGCCTCGCCGACCTGTCCCCACGTCTCGATGAGCGCCTTCGCGCGGTCCGCGGAGGTCTGGTCAAGACTGCGGAAATCCAGCGGCCCGACACACCCGCCTTCGGCAGCGGCGGTGATGATCCTGCCGCGGTTCACATCGCGTTCCTTCGCCAACGCGTCGACAAAATCCGGAAAGAACGCCGCAAACGCATCCTTCGCGCCCTCGTCGGATGCCAAGGGATCACGACCGGCTTCGAGATCGGCGATCATGTCGTCGAGCGTCACCGGATCTATCATCGGCACACGCCGGATCAACTCGCGGGTGGCTGTGGCGCGATCCGGCGAACGTTCGAGCCGCTCCAGACGACCCAGCTGATCGTCGCGAATGCGCTTTCGACGTTCGTCGCGGAAATGGTCGAACTGCTTCAGCAGGATCTCGAGTTCGCAAAAATCCGGCGGCACCTCCGGGTTGCGCATGCCATTGGACACCGGGATCGTTGGGCCGTCGTCGTGATCCGACGAGAGGCTCGCAACGATCAGGTCGAGCCTGTCGAGCCGGAGCCGGATCTCCTCGCCCGAGCTCAGATCGAGATTGAGCAGGGTCGCCAAGTCCTGGCGCAGGCAGTGCACCCTCTCGCGCACCCTGTCTCGCACGGCACGGGTCGCCTCCTCGAGGTCCTGGCGCATTCGGCCCAACGCGTCTCCCTCGCCGTTCACGCGCTCCAAAAGGGCTATGATTTCCGTGGCGGCAGCCATCGCCTCCTCATCGACGCGCGCCCGGAACGCCGCGTCCAAGTCGGGCGCAATGTACTCCGGCTGCTGGAGTGCCGCAAAGAGACGCTCGCGTTGCAGGGCGCGCTCATCGTCATAAGCGTCCCCATGGCCCCAGTGCGGGAGGCAATGGGCGGGCAGCCTCAACAAAGGCATCCGAAGGGGATCGCCGGCAGCGCTCCGGTCGCGCATGTCCGCCTGCCCACGCAGGAGCCGGGAGAAATCGGCGAGCGAGCGGATGAGGACAGTGTGGACGGCGCCGGAAAGACCCGGCTCCTCCCGTTCGTCATCGCCGGTGATGCCATCGCTGATCTTGGTCAACGCGCCGATGTAGCGCTGGAGCGCGGCGCGCCGCCGATCATCATCGAACAGCGAATCTGCCGCCCGCGCCTCGATCCAGGCGTCGATCTTGGCCCTTCCTTCCTCCAGGCGTCCGGTGATCCACGACAGAGCCAGTCCTTCGATCCGATCGCGCCGCGGCCGACCGACGGCGTCTTCGGCCTCCGCCACGACGCGCTCGGCATCGGCCAGACGCACCGTGAGGTCACGCGCAAGATCCGGCGCGTGTGAATCGCCCCGAAGCGCGGCCTCGACGACGGCGCCAATGCTTCTCTCCGGAGCAAGAAGCCAATGGAGGATCCGGTAGGTCGGCTGGTGCGACGTGCGGGCCGTCCGATTTATGTCGAGCCACGAGCGCAGTTCCTCAAGCGCCCTAGGCGTTTTCCGCTGACGTTCCCGCCCGTGGATCTCGGCCAGGTCATCGATCGACGGCTGCACATCGAAGCCAAGCCCGGAAAGCTCGGCGGCCAATGGCCCGACCGCTTGAAGCGCGCCCGACAAGGATACCCTGCCGAGATGCGAGCGGGCCGTCCTGTTGAAATCGAAAAGCGCAGGTCGGAGAAGCGCGGCGAAGGCAATCACGCGGGCGCGGGCAGCGCGGTTCTCGTCACCGCTCTGTTCCGTGTCCAGCAGCGCGGCCATCGCCTCGGCCAACAGGTTCTGGTTGCGACTGTCGGCGACATCTTCGGGCCGCTCGAACGTCGGTGCATAGACAAGCGCCTTGAGCAGCGCCGACGGAACACCGGGCAGTTCTCCACGCTCTTCCACCAGCGCGGCGAGGTGATGGGCGAAGGCGAATTCGCCGCGCAGCAGATAGTGCGCGAGCAGATCGTCCAGAGGCTGTGCCGCAGCGCACGACGCTTGCGCATCATCGCCCGTGTCGGACGCGTCCGCCCGGTCGTCGGGCGCGTCAGGCGGCGCGGCGGAGCGGTCGCCCGTCCCGTCGATCGCGGAACCAACGGCACCACCGCCATTCGCCCCGGCCGGCGACCCGATCGTCGGCTCCGGCGGCACATGAACCGGAGACGGGCCAGCGGCATCGTCTTCGGGGTTCTCGTCCGGGGCTGTGGGCGCCGCCCCGGGAGCGTCCTGAAGGACCGCCTCTGATGGACCATGCCAACCGGAATTGGACTGGTCCGGGTCCGCGGTTACGTTCTCCTCGGCCTCCTCGTCCTCGGCCTCCTTGTCCTCGGCTTCCTCCTCGAGCGCGTCGGCAGACACGGGAACCGGGGCGCTTCGTTCGCTGGCTTCCTCCTCCAGACAACCGGCGCGGTCCAGTTCCGCGAGCGCGTCACGGCAGTCCGCGAGGGCGGCATCGGCCGCCTCGCTCGCGGCTCGCACGGCGGTTCGGGCTTCCTTCAGCTTTGGAATGAGCGAGCTGAGGGTATCGAGGTCGTCGTCGGCGTTTGCGGCGTTCTTCTGCCGCGTAAGCGTCTCATCCGCCTCCTGCGCGCACGCAAGGGCCACTTGCGCCTTTTCGGCGGCGGCAAGCCGCTCCTCGATCGCCTCGATAATCGAGTCCGAAACGGTGACGGGATCGGTCACGGAGGGTCGGGGCAGCCCCAGCGCGACAAGACGGTGGCCGATCGCCTCGAACCGTTCGGCTCGGGCCGAAGCCACCCGTTCGCGCTCGGCCGCCGCTTGGCATGCTTCGAGCAACAGCTTCGCCTTGTCGACGATCGCGGCCGCGCGCCCGGGATCCGGCGCATCGAGCGCACCGCACAGGGTCGTCAGGTCCAGGGCAAGTGCGCGCCAGTCATTCGCCAGGCCGGCAAAGCGGCGCATGTCCGAATCCGGCTCGGCGCCGTCTCCGGATGCCGCGTGTGTCGAATCTGCGTCGGTCCCGATAGAGACCGGAGAGATTTCCTGTTTGATGATCGGCTCCATTATCTGCCGCCACAGGCGATGGATGGCCCGCTCGTCGGACCCGCGCGGAAAGTGGTCATCCGGCAGGTCCGCCAGCGCATCGAACCCCAGCCAACCACCGAACTGTCGACTGAGGAAGCCATTGGCCCGCATGGAAAAGGATTTCCGCTCGTCCCGCTTCTTCAGCATCCGATGATCGAAGGTACGGATAAGGTTGGGCTCTTCCCGGATGATCCGCACCAGAGCTCCGTAGAACAACCTATTGTCCTTGATTGCATCGAAGGCGATCCAAGGCTCGAACAGATCGCGGTTCTCACGCCGGATGCTGTTCGCGATCGGGAAAATCTGCTGCAGGAGTTCGACCGTCAGGCCTTCGAACCAATCGGACGTTTCCTCCAGAATCATCTCGCTCATCGCGACACCTCGATGGTGGCAGGGTAGCCGCGCACGTGTTCGGCGGAAACAGACGCCTGCATCCCGGCTATGCTGCGGCCCTGTGCTGCAACCGTAGCATGGAAATCATAGCGGACAACACTCTGCGTGCGCCAGCCGCCGAAGCCCTGATCCAGGAGGATGAGCACCCGTTGCCCGTCGGCAAGCCGGAGGTCGAGACGGCGGTGATGCGGCAGATCCGTCTTGCGCCTGGCGAGCGTGATCTGAGAGCTTGGAAGCAACGCCGCCAGGACGTCGCGGCGCCGTGCGTCCTCGGCAAAGGCATGATGGGCAGCGTACGGCTGTGCCGCCGGCCGGTCCACAGGAGCGAGTGTGATCGCGATTCTGGCGCCCGCGGCGCCCGGCGCAGTTCCCACGACCTCGCGCAACAGCCCGAGCATTAACGGTGTGAGCAGATAGCGATCGCTGTAGGCGATCTCATCCACTCCCGTTGCGGACAGCACCCCATGAACGGCCGGTGCCTCGCGCCGGACGAGCTGCCAGAATCTTGCACCAAAGCCCTTGAGCGGGCCGCTGAGTTCCGCCCCGAGCCAGAGAAGCCGCGCGCCAACAAGAGCCCCCTGCACCAGCGACTCCGGGTCGAGCGGTGCCGGCCGCGGCATCTCCGGCCAGGGTCCGTAGAGGGCCGGAGCCATCGCCCCGCCTCCCCAGTCCGGACTAGGAGGGGCCTCCGCCCGAGACGCTGCGATGGCGAGTATTCCACCCGGTCCCTCGGCCAGCGCGAGCACGGGCCATTCCGCCTCCTGCGGAAGTGTGGGAAGCGTCGCCAGCAGGGTCGAGCCCGCCAGACGAGCCAGGGCGAGGCGGCCGGCGAGGTCAAGCATGCCCGAGTGCGGCAGAGCCGACGGCAACACGAGCATTGTCTCGACACCGGCCTCGGCGAGCTTGGGAAGGAGTGCGGTCCCGGGCCAACCGCCCATGTCCCAGGCTTCAGGCATTCCATGCAGGAAGAGCACCAGCCTGGACAGCCGTCCCGCCCGCATTTCGTCCGCGATCCAGTCGGCGGCCGATCGGCCGAGAAAGCGCGTTTCGGGACCGAACACGCGGAGGTCTTCGGGCAGGTTGAGCGCGCGGGCAAGGGCTTCGGCGGCCAGATGCCCACCGGGGCGGTCGATCCGGACATCGCGAAGGTTCAGATCCGGGCGGAGCACGCAGGCGGCGCAGCCTTGTGCGCAACCTTCGGGACAGGCCAGCCGTTCCGCCGCGCGCGCGATTGCCGCTTCGAACGCCTCGGGATCGGAAAGCCGCGCGACATACCCAGCGCCCCCCGCGGCACGATCGAAAAGGAAAGCGGACAGGGGAGCCCCTGCTCCGCCCGGACGGCCCATCCCGATCCCGACCTCGCGCGCCTCGATGCCGAGCCGCTCGGCAAGCGCCTCCCGCAGACCGGCCGCAAGCGCAAGCCCGGATTCGGACGTCACCCCCGATGGAAGCTGAAGCTCGAACACATCAGTCCGGGTGGCGTGTACGAACCGGACCAGCCGCTGGACCCGTTCGCGCTGGGTGTAGCCGCCAGGGCAGAAACCGTCACTGGTCAACGGAATTCCCTTGGCGAGCATCAGCGGTTTGTGACGCCGGATCGCTTCGGGCAAAGGCGGCATCGCCGTGCCGTCGCTGTCCATCTCGGGTTCGGCGCGGCCACAGGCCAGACAAACGGCATAACCCTGCCCATGCGCCGCACCGCTGGTGACGATGACCTGCCCCTCCGGGTCGGCCCTCAGCCGCCACGCCGAGGCATCGGGCAAAGCGATCCAGGGAGCGCCGCCGGCGGAAATCCGTGGCATCTCGTAAGGCACCTGCGCCAGCGCCTCGTACCCGGTGTGCGCCGCCCGGCGACTGAGGAAGCCGACCGGGATCAGCGCACGCTGATGCTCGAGCCCTTCGACCCCACAGCGGGGGCAGGCGCCCGGCGCAAGGCGTGCCAGCCCGAAAGCACCGCACGCGGGGCAGGACCAGAGGTCGCGCAGATCCTCCAGGTGCGAGGCGTCGGCCTCCGCACCCCAGGCCGGGCGAATTCCTTCCGAGCGATAGACCAAGCCGTCGATCACCAGCTCCGCACCCGGCGCGTATTCACGGATCGCCACGTCGAGCGTGCGGGACGCAGCACCGCGGAAGTCACCGAAGGCAAGGGTCGTGTCGGAGGCGCCCTTCTTGCCGGAGAGATAGTCGAAGCTCACCACATCGGTCGGGAAGCCGTAGGATGGCGTGAATCCGCGCCGTGCGAGTTCGGCGATCAAGAACTCGCCCTGCATCCGCCTCGCCCGCATCTCGAGCGCCCGACGCGCCGCCGGCTCGTTCATCGCCGCGGCACGGTCGAGCAGTTGGTGGTGTTCCGCCCGCCACTGGCGGAGAAGATCCTCGAAGCCCAGTGCCGCTGCCGTGGCAAGGGCCTCCGGAGTGCGCCCCGCCAGCACGGTGCCCAGCACGAGGGCCGCAAGCGCCGCCGCGACGGAAGGGCTTGCCGGAAGCTCCTGTTCCAGCGCGGTGAGGAAAGCATCGGCGGGCGCATCAGTCAGGACGGCGGCGTCCGCGCTTTCGCCGGCGCCGACAAAGGCGCCGATGGACCCCTTGATGCTTTGTCCGCCCCGGCCGCGCAGGAAGGCCGCGAGCAGGGCGGCGTTGACATGGCGCTGAACGAGCGGGGCGCTCTCGAACCAGACGCGTGGGGCGGTGATCGGATGGGCAAGGAAGCGATCCGGACGATCCACCGCCCAGCGGTCGAGCGGCAGGTCCCGTGCGAAGGTCAGCGTGAAGGCCCAGGGTTCGCCTCGCCGCCCTGCCCGCCCGGCGCGTTGGCGGTAGTTGGCTATGGAAGGAGGGACGTTGGCGTTCACGACGAGCCGCACCTGCGGAATGTCCACCCCCATTTCCATCGTCGTCGAGCAGTTGAGCAGGTTGATCTGACCGTCCTTGAACGCCTCCGTGTAGCTGGCGAGCACCTTCCGTTCGATCTGCGCGGAATGCTCCTGCGCGCGCAGGAAGGGGGAGTAGGCGGCGATGCGGTCATGAAGGTCCGTCCACAGGCCACGCCGACGCAGGGGGGCGATCTGCGGGTCCGTTTCGCACCAGCGGGCGACCTGCCGCCCTCCGGTCTCGTCGAGGCCACCGGCGTTGGCCCGTGGCAGGCGTGGCAGGGCGATCCGCTCCATGGAGGGGATCGCTTCCAGTGACAGGCCGGGTACCAGGCTGAAGGGGCTGCGGCCCGCCACGGCGTAGCCGAAGGGGCGGCGGGTGACCGGACAGAGGAAGGCGCGATCGAGCCGCGCCACCTCCGCCTTCGTGAAATCGATCCGCCACACGCCGCGCCCGACGTCCCGCGCGGCGGTGGTGGTGACGAGCGACCAGAGCGCATCGAGCACCTCCGCGGCTCGGTCACGGTCGGCCGCATGGTCCCAATGCCCCCCGATGAGCGCGTAGATCATCCGGTGTGCCGGCCCGGGGCGCGCTCCGGGCACCGGGCCTGGGAACGACCGCACCCAGCTGTCGCCGGCGGCTCCGCTGAACGCGGTGCCCGGTGCCATAACGCCGCGCTGCACGCCGAAGCGGGGGCTGACAAGACTGACGAAGCGCGGATCCGGCAGATCGACGGCAAGAAGGTTGCGGAAGACGAAGTCAACGGTCGCGAGGGCCAGCCCGATCCAACCTTCGGCGTCGATCCCCGCCTCGACCAGCGGTCGGGGTGGTCTCTGAAGCCGCGCCCGGTTTTCGAGGTCCGGAAACGAAAGGCGCAGAAGCCCCATGGTCTCCGGATTGTTCTGCACCTTCGGGCGCCGGAACAGTTCCCGGAACAGAAACACCTCGGCGAGCCGCTCCGGGTCATCGGCAAATTCGCCACCGGTCACCCGCGGCCGCCAGACCTCACCCGCGAAATCACGCAAATCCGCCTGCTGGGCAAAGCGACGTTTCAAGTCGCGCCAGGGAACGTGCCGCGCGGCGTTGCCAAGCAGGCCCGCGAGTTCTTCCTCCTTCGCCCGGATCATGTCGTCGAACGTCTTCGGGATCGTCCGAAGGCGCAAGAGCTGGTCTTCAATCTCAGCGACCCGGGTCGGGTCGACGTCCGCATTCTCCTGGACCGCGTGATACAGGAAGCTGCGCGTCAGCGTGCGCTCGGCATCCTGCTGGAGTTTGGCGGCGAGCCGCGCCACTCCCTGCCGGCTGTCGGTGAAGCTCAAGGCCCTCCGCCCGGCCATCGGCCGGTCCGGCCCGTGGGTCGCAGGGGCCAGCGCTTCGAGCACGAGCGGCAGGCCGTTGCCCATAAAGAAGGCGGGGCCGTAGCGGAGTGGCCACAACACGGCCCCCTCCGCCTCGACACAGCACCCGCGCGCCCCGGCATTCTCGATGATCCGGAGCCGCACGGTCCGGGCGCCATCCGACGGCCTGTTGTCCCAGATACGCGCGTCCGCGACGGTCACCCACGCCCCGCCGTATTCACCTCGGGCGGGGGCAAGCCAGGCGTGGCCGGTCTCGACCGCCGGATCCGCTCCGTCCTCGGGTTCGGCATCGAGCGCGAAATCGTCGACCTCGCCGCCCGCAGGCACGGCCAGCCGTGGCTCGGCCCCCGCCACTTGCCGTGCGGTCAGATGCGCCGTGCCGCATGCGCCGCACAACACCACTTCGAAGGTGGGCGCCCCGCAGGTGCAGCGGTCGCGCGGGCCAAACTGGATGGCACCGAATCCCCAGCCGGCGTCGGTCGGCACGAGTTCCGGGTCGCGATCGGGGCAGCCAGGATCGATGCACGCCCACACACCCCCGAGGGCGCGGTGGAAGATATGGGCTCGCCATGGCAGAAGCGGCCCCTTCGGCCCCTGCGCCCGGGCGGCGGCGTCGAGAACGGTCTGCGCGTCCGCAGCCCGCTCCGGGGCGTCGAACAGCATGCTCGCCACATGCGACAGCCCAACCGCCTTCTCCCCGGCGGCCCGGCGGAGCGTCTGCAGCCTCGGGTGTGGCGCAAGGCGCTCCCAGAGCACCGGCGGGCTCAGCTCGGCGAAGCCGCCGGGGTCGAGCGGCCGGTCCGCCCCTGGCGGCGGGAGGGGCGATTCGACCGGGCATCCCTCGATCACCTCCACGCGCTCGGGGGACTGCCCGGCGAGCGCGGCGACGAAGTCGCGCAGCTTCGTCCGAGCATCCTGTTCACCGCCGATCGTGGCCGAGGTGGCGACGAGGCGCACGTCCCCGGGCGTCACCCCGAAGGCGGCCCGCACGCGGCGCAGCAGGAGCGCCATCTCGGCGGCCTGGGCTCCCGCGTGGGTATGCGCCTCGTCGAGCACGAGCCAGCGCAGCGCTCCCTGGGACGCCGTGAGGATCGGCGCGTCGGCCGGTCGGAGGAGCAGATACTCCAGCATTGTGATGTTGGTCACGAGGATTTCAGGCGGGCGCTCGCGGATTTCCTTGCGGCTCTTGATCTCCGCGGTCGTGGACGTCTCGCCCGCTTGGCGCGGGGTCTCGGGCGTGTCGCCGTTGAACAGTGCGAAGCGCACGCGCCCACCTAGGCCCTCCGCCCAGGCGGCAAGCCGCTCGCGCTGGCTTTCGATCAGTGCGTTCAGCGGATAGAGCAGGATCGCCTGCACCCCGCCACCCCGGCGGGTGTGTCGGAGGAGATCGTCGAGCACGGGAATCAGGAAGCACTCGGTCTTTCCGGCGCCGGTGCCCGCGGTGACGAGGCAGGAACGCCCCTCAGCGAGCGTCGCCGTCCAGGCGGCAAGCTGATGAACGTAGGGCGTCATGTCCCGCGCCATGCGGAAGTCGCCCGCGCGGTCCAGCGCTTCGATGAGATCGGGATGAAGAAGGCCGCCGGAGAGCGCCCCCAGGGTCCTGTCTGCCGGCGCCCAGGCGCGCGCCGTCTCGAACACCGGTTCCGCCAGCAGCGAATCGGCTGCCCCCGGGATCGTGGAAAGCCGCCGCAGGAGCGTCGCATTGAGCCCAGCGCTCGCGGCTCGCGCGCGCGCCACCACGGCGGCGGCCGACCGGGAGGCGAGACGATCGAGCGTTTCGTTGAGATACGAGACGGGGGAGGCGATCATCGTCGGCTCTCTTCAAGGACATGTTGGACGGCGACAGGCAGGGCGGCGTCGAACCAGATCGGATCGGCCTGCCGCAGCCCGAGAAGCTGAAGGCGCAGGGTTGTATCGACGTCGGACCGCAAACCCTGAGCGATTTCGGCTGCGACTACCGGGGCGTCGAGCAAGGGGCGCACGGCCTCGTTTCCCAGATCGAGGCGATGCTTCGGGTGCGCCCGGAGCCCCGCCGTTCCATCAGGCAGCTGCTCGAAGCGCTCGACCGCGTCTCTGGCCAGATCACGCAGCCGGGTCCGTGGCTGGGAGAACGCCAGAGGCTCTGGCCCGCGCGCCGCCTGCACAACGGGAGGAAAGCCCAAGGTGACCAGAGCCGCACCGAGATGCCCACGCAGTTCCGGGCGGAGCAACAAGATAATGCCGACACGGCGTGCGATCATCTCACCGACGCACCGGCGCCGTTCCGCTTCCGGAAAGCTCAGTGAGGCGAGCGCGTCGGAGCATCGCGTCATCTCGATCGACGCACCCGCGACCCAGGCGGAAATCGGTGTGATCGGCCACCACAGCGGGGCACTGCCTTCGAGCGCGAGAGCCTCGGCGAGTTCCGCTTCGGCAACGCGGAAGAGGAGCGCGACCGCGGCCTCCGGCGTTTCGCCCAGCGCTTGCACCTGGTCGAGCGCGCCGGCGTCCCCCCCCGTCGTGCGCGGCACGAATCAGCGCCCAGTGTACGTCCCATGCCGGATCTCCCGGTGCGTCGAGCAGGCGGCGCCAGTCGGCAGCATAGCCCGCGATGCGTGCGGCACGGGTGGACGCCGGGCGTCGTCCGGCGTGCCACGCAAGGGGGCGTGCCACGCCGCCGTCGGCGGAGCGCGCCTGGGCCAGCCAGAGTTTCGACGTGTCACTGAGCCATGCGGCGAGGTCGAAGGGGCCACGAACCTCGCACGCTGCGCGCACCTCGCCCGGGGGATCGAGCGCCACCGCGTGCAGGGTCCAGGTGGAGGCCCCACCCAAGAACATGTTCCCGACCTTTCGCGCACCGTCGTCGTAGCGCTTCAGCGTCAGGCGATGCCCCTCCTCGCCGCCGACGATCAGCCGAAGCCGCACCTCGGCATCCAATCCACC
This sequence comes from Planctomycetota bacterium, assembly GCA_023417885.1. Taxonomy (GTDB): domain Bacteria; phylum Planctomycetota; class Phycisphaerae; order Tepidisphaerales; family Tepidisphaeraceae; genus JAEZED01. The sequence continues at coordinate 7,002 of JAEZED010000006.1, read as the reverse complement.
CAAGGCGAGCATCGTCCGCGCGAGCGGCTCGGCCGCCGCAAGCCGGACCTCACCCGCCACGGTCAGGCCCAGGCGGAGGCCCTTGGCACCATGGCGAAGCTCCAGAGTACCGGATCGCCCCATCGGCACGAAGGCGCGCCAGCCGCCGAGCGCACCAACGGCCAGTCCCTGGTCCCCGGCAAGGCGCGCGCCATCCGGCCCCACCATCATGCCGCGCCGCGCGGGCCAGGGGGCGAGGAGGACGAGCGCCGCGCCGGTTGCGGGGTCGGAAAGCCGCAACCGCAGCTCGGCTGCCGCCTGCCCATCGACCGCGAGTGCGAGCCGGGCGCTCCCGTCGGAGCGGATCATCACCACTGCGGATCGGGCGTCTGCCGTGGTCAGCCCGACATGCCAGCCGGGAACAAGGCCCTCCATGGCGAGCATCAGCGCCCCGGGGCTGGTCTCGGCGAGCTCCAGCCTCACTCCTTCGGGGAGCGCGATGAAGGAGGTGCGTGCCACGACATCGCCGTCCACGGACCACTCCGCAATCCTTCCGCAGAGACAGCGCGGGAGCGATCGCTGCGCGACCCCGGTGCGCAGATAATGCAGCGCACCATCGCTTTCGGCACCCCAGAACTCCGGCGATTCGACAAAGGGTATCTGCCCTCCCTCGGTCCGCCAGCGGGGCAGCACGCGCCCGAAGACATGCAAGCGGTGCGGCAGGGTCTCGCTTTCCGCGCCGGTGGCGACCCTCAGCTCCTGTCCCACCACGGTGACTGTCCCGCTTCCCGTGATCGGCCAAAGCTGCCCGCCCGGTGCCGGACGCGGCGTTCCAAGCGTTACGCTCCCGCCTGCGATTGGCTGCGCATCAGGGCCGGCGAGCAGCCAGAGCCGAGCCGCCCGCGTTCGAGCGGACCCTGTCAGGCGTTCAAGCCGGACTGGCGGGTCCTCCTCCGCGTCGAGCGCACGCCAGAAGCTGGGAGCGACCTCGGGCAGCGGTAGGCCCGTGTCCACCAAGGCCTCGCCCATCGGGCGCCCGTCGGCGAACGCCGCTAGAATCAGCGGACGATCGGGGGGAAGGCGAACGGCCGCCTCGGCACCACCGCCCGTTCGTACGAGCCGCCACCCACCCGGTTCGGGAACGCCGAGAAAGCTCAGGCCTGGGCCGTCGCCGTCCGCCAACATCTGAAGCCGCAGACGTAAGGAGGGATCGGCATCGTCGAGGAACCGCGCGGCAAGAACCGCCCCGTCATTCACTGCGGCGTAGCCCACCCAGCCGCCGCCATCGGCACGGCGACGGAGTTCACGGTGGAAGACGAAACCAGACGGGCGCCGTGCCTCGCCGCGCACGGCCCGGAGTGCCGGGCGGATCAGTGCCTCGAACGCCGCTGGTGAAAGGCGGAGCGGCAGGTGCGCGCGCCAGTCGGGCGACCGCTGATCGAGCCAGGCTTCGGCCGCCTCGGGCGGGAGACCGAGCGGCAGGAGCGTCCGCGCATGGGCAAGCGCGAGCGCGAGATCGGCGAGCAGGAGGGCTGTATCTTCATTCCGGAAGGTCTGGGGCAGGTCGGCCACGCGTCGCCGTGCTACGCGCTCGGCCGCGGCCGGACCAAGGGCTCCCTCGGCCTCGATCTCGGACAACATGGCAAGCACCGTGCCCCGGTAACGCACGGCTTCGGCCAGATAAGCGTCCGGCAGCCCTCCCTCGGCCATCAGGGAATAGAGATACTGCCGGCTTCCGCCCTCGGAGAGGCGCACCGCACGGCTCCATGACTCCAGGCCGCGGAGCGTAAGGGTGCGGCCGAGCTCAACATCCGCCGTTCGCCCGAGCCGGCCGAAGAGCCAATCCCAGGTCAACCGCCCCGGAGGAAGGTTCGCGCGGATCTCCTCGGCCGCCCAGATGACGAAGCGCGCGGCCGTTACTTGATTGGCAGGGCTTCGGTCGAGCCGTAGGGCGAGATCGTGGCCGAGCTGCGCGCGCTGCGCATCCGTGCACCAGTAGGCAAAAAGCGGCCGGCCATCGGGCTCCTCGATTTCGGCGTGGGCGATGAGATCAGATTCGACGCTCATGGCTGACGCTCTATGAACACGACGCACTCCACAGGCAGCATGCCGCCACTTTGGCTTCGGTAAGCGAAGAGAAAAAACTATTCCTCGTATGCCTGATATACCCCTGGTTGATAACCTATGGGCGTGGCAGCCAAAAATACCATCTTTTAGATAATGATACACGGAGATAATCGTTATTCACAATGAAAGCGAGCGCGAAACAGGAAATTCTGGCGGCAAGATCGCTGAATGAGATGACCTTCCCCCAGCAGAAAGGTTCTTCCGCACATTCGTGGATCAGGCTGCGAAGAAAGTTCGTCGCCGGAGCAGGTCCAGGTCGGCACATTCGGCCGAGCGCCAATCAGGTTTTGCAACGAGGAGAATCATGCTCTCCAGGCGAGACGATGGCTGGAAGCTAAAGGTTGCCTTCAGATAATTAAGTTCTCATTAAAATTTACATTTTCTGAATTCACTAACGCCAGCGCTGAGCTGTCTCTGCTGGTTGGCATAGGATGGTCTCGGCTCAACGATCGGTCGCATACCGGAAAGCGTGTGTGATATGCTTTGGCCTCGCGCTAAAGAAACATCAAACGTGATCTTTCAAGCCGGGGCGGCGATTATCATGAGCGACAACAACGAAGCGGTGCTGGATGTTGTGGTGGATCGGGCGCCGGCGGAGGCTCCTCCACCCATCCGCATCGAGGCGACGTTGACGCCACGTCTGAACCTCTCCTTCCATCAGAACGCGGTCCCAGTCCTGCGTGAGCTGGTGCTGGTCAACGACGGCGACGCTCCGCTGGAGGCGGTCGAGCTGACCCTGACTTCGGAACCCGCCTTCCTGGCCCCGAAGACGTGGCGCATCGACGCCGTTCCTGCTGGCCAGCGCTATCATGTGCCGAAGCTCGACGTCACGCTGGACGGAGCCATGCTCGGGCGGCTGACGGAGGCGGAGAGCGCGACCGTCACCATTACTGCCTTGAGGAGCGGGAGCGCCGACGCACTGCTGGCCCGAAGCGAGCGGTCGCTCGAACTGCTGTCGCGCAACCAGTGGGGCGGGGTCGGCAACATTCCCGAGATGGTCGCCGCCTTCGTCCAGCCGAACGACCCGGCCGTCGAGCGTGTGTTGAAGAAGACCGCCGAAATCCTACGCCAGAACGGCAAGAGCGGGTCGCTGAATGGCTATGACGGCGGGCCGAAACGGGCCTGGGAACTGGCCGCCGCTGTTTGGGGTGCGGTCGGTGCACTGGGCCTCGACTACGCTCTACCGCCGCCCAGCTTCGAGCATGCCGGGCAGAAGGTGCGTGGGCCCTCGCAGATTCTGGATGCCGGACTGGCCACCTGTCTGGATTCCACCCTTCTCTTCGCTGCGGCGCTGGAGCATTGCGGGTTGAACCCGCTGATCGTCTTCACGCGTGGCCACGCCTTCGCCGGCGTCTGGCTGCGGCGCGAGGAGTTCACCACGCCGGTGGTCGATGATGTGACGGCGCTGCGCAAGCGGGCGAAGCTGAAGGAACTGGCGCTGTTCGAAACGACGCTGGCGACCCAGCGTCCGTGCCCGTCCTTCGCCGTCGCCATCGATCATGCCTTCCGCCAGATCGACGGGGAGGCCGCGGACGCGTTCGAACTGGCCGTGGACGTCCGCCGCGCCCGCCTGCAACGCATCCGGCCGCTGGCCAGCGCCGAGTCCATGGTGGCGGCGGAGCACGCCGACGTGACCGCCGAGACGTCCGAGCCGCTGTTCGCGGAAGCACCGGCTGACCTTCCCGACGACCTTGATGACGTGGCGGACGGGGGGGCGGCGGATGCGGGGCCGACCTCGCCCAAGGACCGTCTGGAACGCTGGCAGCGCAAGCTGCTGGACCTGTCGCTGCGCAACACCCTGCTGAACTTCCGCGCCGGGAAGCGTGCCTTGGTCTGCGACGCTCCAGACCCCGGCCTGCTGGAGGACCTTCTCGCGGAAGGCCGGACGCTGCGCCTGCTGCCCCGGCCGGTGCTGATGGATGGCAGCGACCCGCGCAGCCAGACGATCCACGAGGGGCGCACCCTTGAGGATCTGCACCGCCAGCACGCGCTGGAGGCGCTCGGCCGCAACGAGGTGCTGGTCGGGTTGAAAGGGGAGGAACTCGACGCGCGCCTGACGGAGCTGTACCGCACTGCCCGCGCCGCGATGCAGGAGGGCGGGGCGAACACCCTGTTCCTGGCGCTCGGCTTCCTGTCCTGGACGCGTGACGCCAAGGACGCGAAGCGCCACCGGGCGCCGCTGATCCTCATTCCCGTCACCCTCCAGCGCAAGAGCGTGCGCTCGGGCTTCAGCCTGGTCCTCCACGACGACGAACCACGCTTCAACCCGACGCTGCTCCAGATGCTGCGCCAGGACTTCGCCCTGACCGTCCCGGTCGCGGAAGGGGATCTGCCGCGCGACGACAGCGGGCTCGACATTGCCGGCATCTGGAAGGCCGTCCGTCAGGCGGTGAAGGACATTCCCGGATGGGAGGTAGCGGAGGACGTGGTGCTCGCCACCTTCTCCTTCGCCAAGTACCTGATGTGGAAAGATCTTGTTGATCGGACCGAGCAGCTGAAGCAGAACCCGGTCGTTCGGCACCTAATCGAGACGCCCCGCGATCCGTTCCCCAACGATGTGGCCTTCCCGAACCCGCGTGCGCTGGACGCGACCCACGGGCCGGAGCACACCTTCTGCCCGTTGCCCGCCGACTCCTCGCAGCTCGCGGCGGTGATGGCAGCGGCGCGCGGCAAGAGCTTCGTCCTGGTCGGGCCGCCCGGCACCGGCAAAAGCCAGACCATCGCCAACCTCATCGCCCAATTCCTGGCGGAGCGGAAGTCGATCCTGTTCGTGTCGGAGAAGATCGCGGCGCTCGACGTCGTCTACAGGCGCCTGCGCGAGGTCGGCCTCGGCGAGTTCTGCCTCGAGTTGCACTCCAGCAAGTCGCGCAAGCTCGACGTGCTGGACCAGCTCCGCCGCGCTTGGGAGGCCAAGGGCGACACCGACGCCGACACATGGCGCAAGGAGGCCCAGCGGCTGAAGGCCCTGCGCGATCAGCTCAACGGCTTCGTCGAGCGGCTGCATCACCGGCACCGCAACGGTTTGACCGTGCACGCCGCCATCGGCCGTGTCGTCGCCGGGCGGCACCGCCCGCCGCTGGGGCTGTCCTGGCCGTCCGTCGACACCCATGACGCCGCCGCGCTCGACGCCCTGCGGGAATTGGCCGACCGGCTGGCCCTTCACGCGCGCGAGGTCGGCTCGATCACCGACAGCCCGTTGCGGCTGGTGACCCATGCGGAGTTCTCCTCCCACTGGCGCCACGGCCTGATCGGCGCGGCCCGGGATCTTGCGGAGGCCGGCGACGCGCTGACGGATCGTGGGGATTCCTTCCTCCGCGCAACCGGACTGCCCGGCCGTCCCCTGGACCGCAGGACGCGCGCCCTCCTGGGCGAGCTTGCCCGCGTTCTGCCGCAGGCCGCCGGGCGCGACTGGCGCTTTGTCCTGCGGCCCGATGCGGGGCGCCTCGCCGACCGTCTGCGGGAGGGGCTGGGCCGTCTCGCAGCCCGGCGAGCGCTACTCGACGCGCTGTCGCCTCCGCTTTCGGAGAGCGTCATGCAGGCGCTGGGCCGGGGACTTGGGCTGCTGGCGAAGCACCGGGAGCTCACCAGCCAACTGTCCATCGCCTACGGCGCGGCGGCCGCGACGCTCGACGTGGACGGCCTCAAGGCGGACTGGGCCAAGGCCCAGCAGTCGATGTGGCCGCTGCGCGGCATGCGGTCGAAGGCGGTCGTCAAACTCCTGATGGCGGCGTCGGACGGCAGCCGCGAACCCGACGTTGCCGCCGATCTGGACCGGCTCACTGCGCTGCGGGCCGTTACCCGCGACCTCGAGGCGCTGGTGCCCGCCGTCGCGGAAGCCGGGCCGGTCTGGGTCGGCCTGGACACCGACGTCGAGGCCGTGCAGTCCCTGCTTGCCTTCCAGGCGGTGCTGCCGGCGGCGCTGGCGGCGGCGCCCTGGAGCGAGAGCGGCCTCGGCCCGGTCTCCGAAGGCCGCTGCGGCGCGGCGCCGGCTGCCGCTCTCCAACACCTGCGCGACCTTCGCGCGCTGGAAGGGGAGATCGAGGAGTTCGACGATCTTCGCACGATCACGGGCGGACTCTGGAACGGCCTGCGGACGCGCGTACCGGACGTCGAGGTGGCGTTGACCTTCCAGGCCGCGCTCTCGTCCGTCATCGGGCGGCTTGCATCGACGCCGGACGAGCTTGCGTCCGTTAAGGCGCCGTTGGACCGTCTGATCGGCGATGGCAACGCCTTGCTGGCTGCGGGCGGCCCCGTCGAGACGGCTGGGCAAGCCTTCCGCGAGGCGCTGGATGGGTACGACGCCGCGTTCCAGACCTTCGCCGGGCTGTCCGGCTCCGGCGAATCCCAGATCGACGCCATCGCCGGCGAGACACCGAGCCGCGTCGCGGCCGCCGCCCGAGGGATTCCGCCGCTGGAGCCGAAGCTCCACGGCTGGTGCGCGTGGCGTCGGACGCGGGACGACGCGCTGATGCACGGGCTGGCGCCGCTGGTCGATGCCCTGGAGCAGGGGCGCGTCGCCGTCGAGGACCTGCGGGACGCCTTCGAGACGGGCTACTGCCGCTGGTGGCTCGACGGCGTGGTCGATGACGACGCAGTGCTGCGCTCCTTCGTCTCCGCCGAGCACGAGAAGCGCATCGCTGACTTCCGCGCCCTCGACGAACGCTTCACCGACCTGACCCGCGCCCACATCCGGGCCGGGCTCTGCGCCGGCCTGCCGGACCAGGACAGCGTCGGCAAGAGTTCGGAATGGGGCGTCCTGCGCCGCGAGATGCAGAAGAAGCGCGCCCACATGCCCTTGCGCGAACTAATTGGCAAGCTGCCGACGGCGGTGACGAAGCTGGCCCCCTGCCTGCTGATGAGCCCGCTGTCGATCGCTCAATTTCTGGCCGCCGAGAC